>NZ_JAGYGD010000001.1:0-389434 GCF_019947275.1 Pseudomonas sp. GL-RE-29 | reverse complement strand
CTACAGACGACACCACCATCCTGTGGGAGCTGGCTTGCCAGCGAAGAGGCCGTCAAATTCAACATCATTGTCATGTGAGACACCGCTATCGCTGGCAAGCCAGCTCCCACAGGGGGATAGAACAAATGAGCGCCAACGTTGACCTCAACAATCGCCCGGACTACGACCCGGTCCTGCAGGACATTGCCGATTACGTACTGAATTACAAAATCGAGTCCCGGGAAGCCCTTGATACCGCCCGCAACTGCCTGATGGACACCCTCGGCTGCGGTCTGCTGGCTCTGCGTTTTCCCGAGTGCACCAAGCATTTGGGCCCGATTGTAGAAGGCACTGTTGTCCCGTGCGGCGCCCGTGTACCGGGAACCTCGTTTCGACTCGACCCGGTCAAGGCGGCGTGGGACATCGGCTGCATCGTGCGCTGGCTCGACTACAACGACACCTGGCTCGCAGCCGAGTGGGGCCATCCGTCGGATAACCTCGGCGGCATTCTCGCGGTGGCGGATCACTTGTCGCAAAAACGTCTGGCCAATGGCGATGCGCCGTTGACGGTTCGCGTGGTCCTCGAAGCAATGATCATGGCCCACGAAATTCAAGGCGTAATCGCCCTGGAAAACTCGTTCAACCGCGTCGGCCTCGATCACGTCATCCTGGTGAAAGTCGCTTCGACCGCCGTCACCGCCAAACTGATGGGCGCCAACCGCGAGCAGTTGCTCTCGGCGTTGTCCCACGCGTTCGCCGATGGTCAGGCATTGCGCACTTATCGTCATGCGCCAAATGCCGGCTCGCGCAAGTCGTGGGCGGCGGGGGACGCGTCCAGTCGGGGTGTGCGCCTGGCAGATATCGCCATGCGTGGCGAGATGGGCATTCCCGGTGTATTGAGTGCCCAGCAGTGGGGTTTCTACGACGTACTGTTCAGCCATACCAACAAGGATCTGGCGCTCAAGCCTGAGGACAAACGGGCTTTCAGTTTCTCACGGCCGTACGGCAGTTATGTGATGGAAAACGTACTGTTCAAGATCAGTTTCCCTGCCGAGTTCCATGCGCAAACGGCTTGCGAAGCGGCCGTCACCTTGCATCCGCAGGTTCGAAACCGTCTGCACGAAATCGACAGAATCGTCATCACCACGCACGAATCGGCGATTCGCATCATTTCCAAGGTCGGCCCGCTGGCCAATGCTGCTGATCGCGATCACTGCATCCAGTACATGACCGCTGTGCCATTGGCCTTCGGCAATCTGGTGGCCGAGCACTACGAGGATGATTTCCACAAGGCGCATCCGATCATCGACGTGCTGCGCGAGAAAATGGTCATCGTCGAAAACCCGGTTTACACCCGTGAATACCTGGAAGCCGACAAGCGCTCGATCGCCAATGCGATCCAGGTGTTTTTCAAGGATGGCTCCAGCACCGAAAACGTGGTGGTGGAATACCCGATTGGGCATCGTCGGCGGCGTGCCGAGGGCATTCCATTGCTGGAGGACAAGTTCAAGACGAACTTGCTGACACGATTCACCCGTCAACGTAGCGAGGAGATTTTTGCGTTGTGCAAAGATCAGCAGAAGCTTGACGCGACACCGGTGAACCGGTTTGTGGATTTATTTGTGATCTAGATAAACCCCTGTAGGAGCTGCCGCAGGCTGCGATCTTTTGATCTTGTTTTTAAAAGAAAAAGTCAAAAAATCGCAGCCAGCGGCAGCTCCTGCAGGGATGTGTGTAATTACTTGAAACGCCGCTCGACACCTTTCTCCACGAGAATCTTCGCGGAGATTTCTTCCACGGAGAAATGCGTGGAATTGATGTTCGGAATGTTCTCGCGGCGAAACAGGTTTTCCACCTCGCGCACTTCGAACTCGCATTGCGCGTAGCTCGAATAGCGGCTGTTGGGCTTGCGCTCGTTGCGGATCGCGGTAAGGCGGTCCGGGTCGATGGTCAGGCCGAACAGCTTGTGCTGGTGGGCGCGCAGGGCACTTGGCAGTTGCAGGCGTTCCATGTCGTCTTCGGTCAGCGGGTAGTTGGCCGCGCGGATGCCGAATTGCATGGCCATGTACAGGCAGGTCGGGGTTTTGCCGCAACGCGACACGCCAACCAGAATCAGGTCGGCCTTGTCGTAATAGTGCGTACGGGCGCCGTCGTCGTTGTCGAGGGCGAAGTTCACCGCCTCGATACGCTCCATGTAATTGGTGTTGGCGCCGATGGAGTGGGACTTGCCGACGGTGTAGGAAGAATGCTCGGTCAGTTCCTGCTCAAGGGGCGCGAGGAAGGTCGAGAAAATGTCGATCATGAAACCATTGGAAGTCGCGAGGATCTCACGGATGTCCTGATTGACGATGGTATCGAAGATAATCGGACGGAAGCCGTCGGTTTCGGCGGCTTTGTTGATTTGTTGTACCATGGCCCGCGCTTTGTCCACGTTGTCGATGTACGGCCGCGTGACTTTGCTGAAGGTAATGTTTTCGAACTGCGCCAGGAGGCTTTGACCCAGGGTTTCGGCAGTAATGCCGGTGCCATCGGAGATAAAGAAAGCAGATCGTTTCATTTGCACCTTGGGCCTTAAGCTAGTGACGAATCTTGGATATGATAGGCGCGATTTGTCGGCCACCAATGGCCCGCATTCTCACTTATTTTCCAGGTCCAGGCCATACAGCCGGAAAATGCTCTGTCGAGCAGCCGGCTTCTGAGCTTTTCCAACACAGTTAGTGGAGAGATCACCTTGGTAGAGTACGTAGTTTCCCTCGATAAGCTCGGCAAACACGATGTTGAGCATGTGGGGGGCAAGAACGCATCCCTGGGCGAGATGATCAGCAACCTTGCAGGTGCCGGTGTATCGGTGCCCGGTGGCTTCGCCACGACCGCTCAGGCTTATCGTGATTTCCTGGAACTGAGCGGCTTGAACGATCAGATCCATGCCGCCCTCGACGCCCTGGACGTCGACGATGTCAATGCCCTGGCGAAAACCGGTGCCCAGATCCGTCAATGGATCATGGAAGCCGAGTTCCCTGAAAAACTCAATGCCGAAATCCGCACCGCGTTCGCCACGCTGTCCGCCGGCAACCCTGACATGGCCGTGGCCGTGCGCTCTTCCGCTACCGCCGAAGACTTGCCGGACGCTTCCTTCGCCGGTCAGCAGGAAACCTTCCTGAACATCCGTGGTGTCGAAAACGTCATTCGCGCCGCCAAAGAGGTGTTCGCATCCCTTTTCAACGACCGCGCGATTTCCTATCGCGTGCACCAGGGCTTCGACCACAAGTTGGTTGCCCTGTCGGCCGGCGTACAGCGCATGGTCCGCTCCGAAACCGGCACCGCCGGCGTGATGTTCACCCTCGACACCGAGTCGGGCTTCCGTGACGTGGTGTTCATCACCGGCGCCTACGGCCTGGGTGAAACCGTCGTACAAGGCGCGGTGAACCCGGATGAGTTCTACGTCCACAAAGGCACGCTGGCCGCCGGTCGCCCTGCGATCCTGCGCCGCAACCTGGGCAGCAAAGCCATCAAGATGATCTACGGCGACGAGGCCAAGGCCGGCCGTTCGGTCAAGACCATCGATGTCGACAAGGCCGAGCGCGCGCGTTTCTGTCTGACCGACGCCGAAGTCAGCGAGCTGGCCAAGCAGGCGATGATCATCGAGAAGCACTACGAGTGCCCGATGGACATCGAATGGGCCAAGGACGGTGACGACGGCAAGCTGTACATCGTGCAGGCCCGTCCGGAAACTGTGAAGAGCCGCACCCAGGCCAACGTCATGGAACGTTACCTGCTGAAAGAAACCGGCACCGTGCTGGTGGAAGGCCGTGCCATCGGCCAGCGCATCGGCGCCGGCAAGGTCCGTATCATCAAGGACGTGTCCGAGATGGACAAAGTCCAGCCCGGCGACGTACTGGTGTCCGACATGACCGACCCGGACTGGGAACCGGTCATGAAGCGCGCCAGCGCCATCGTCACCAACCGTGGCGGCCGTACCTGCCACGCGGCGATCATCGCTCGTGAACTGGGCATCCCGGCCGTAGTGGGCTGCGGTAACGCCACGCAGCTGTTGAAAGACGGCCAGGGTGTGACCGTTTCCTGCGCTGAAGGCGACACCGGTTTCATCTTCGAAGGCGAACTGGGCTTCGACATCAAGAAGAACTCCGTAGACGCCATGCCGGATCTGCCGTTCAAGATCATGATGAACGTCGGCAACCCGGACCGCGCGTTCGACTTCGCACAGCTGCCGAACGCCGGTGTGGGCCTGGCCCGTCTGGAGTTCATCATCAACCGCATGATCGGGGTGCACCCGAAAGCGCTGTTGAACTACGACGGTCTGCCGCAGGACATCAAGGAAAGCGTCGACAAGCGCATCGCCGGTTACAACGATCCGGTCGACTTCTACGTCGACAAGCTGGTCGAAGGCATCAGCACTCTGGCTGCAGCGTTCACGCCGAAAAAGGTCATCGTGCGCCTGTCGGACTTCAAGTCCAACGAATACGCCAACCTGATCGGCGGCAAGCTCTACGAGCCGGAAGAAGAAAACCCGATGCTGGGCTTCCGTGGTGCGTCGCGTTACATCAGCGAATCGTTCCGTGACTGCTTCGAACTCGAGTGCCGCGCCCTCAAGCGCGTGCGCAACGAGATGGGCCTGACCAACGTTGAAATCATGGTGCCGTTCGTCCGTACCCTGGGCGAAGCCAGCCAGGTAATCGATCTGCTGGCGGAAAACGGCCTGGCCCGTGGCGAAAACGGCCTGCGCATCATCATGATGTGCGAGCTGCCGTCCAACGCGATCCTGGCTGAAGAGTTCCTCGAATTCTTCGACGGCTTCTCCATCGGCTCCAACGACCTGACTCAGCTGACCCTGGGCCTGGACCGTGACTCCGGGATCATCGCTCACTTGTTCGACGAGCGTAATCCGGCGGTCAAGAAGCTGCTGGCCAACGCCATTGCCGCGTGCAACAAGGCCGGCAAGTACATCGGCATCTGCGGTCAGGGTCCTTCAGACCACCCGGACCTGGCCAAGTGGCTGATGGAGCAGGGCATCGAAAGCGTTTCGTTGAACCCCGATTCCGTACTGGAAACCTGGTTCTTCCTGGCGGAAGGTCAAGCTTCGGCCTGATCCGGTGTAAACGGGCCGCTCTCTGTAGGAGCGAGCCTGCTCGCGATGGACGTCAACGATTACGCGTTTATCCTGAATAAACGCGGTGTCCGGAAGTTCTTCGCGAGCAGGGCTCGCTCCTACAGGGAGCGGCCTTTTGAGATTCAAGCAGGGCGGGCTCCATCTGGATGCCGCCCTTTTTTGTGCAAGAGATTATGCAAAGCAGCAGCAACCTATTTCCTGTCGCCCTGATCAGCGCCGAGCGGCGCGGCGATCTGAGCGAAGATGTCTATCGTTTAAAACCCGGTAACAGCCCCGACTTCACCGTCGAACTGGCTGTGACGCGCCTTGGCATGGCCGACGAATCGTCGGTGCGCGGGGTGCCGGTGATCCTGTTGCACGGCAGTTTTTCCAATCGCCGGTTCTGGTTTTCGCCAAAAGGGCTGGGGCTTGGTGCCCATCTGACGCGCCTGGGATTCGATGTGTGGATTCCGGAAATGCGCGGTCACGGCTTGTCCCAGCGCAACCAGAACTACCGCAAGAACCGCGTCGCCGACTACGCGCGTTACGATCTGCCGGCCATTGGCGCGTTCGTTCGCGAGCAAAGCGGCCAGGTCCCGCACTGGATCGGCCACTCGCTGGGTGGGATTACCCTGGCGGCGGCGCTCGGCGGTGAATACATCGGCGAACCTGTAGTCGCGTCCGCCGCGTTCTTTGGCACGCAAATGAGCCGCACCTACTGGCCATTGAAGATTCCCCCGGTCGAGTGGAGCGGGCGGTTCATTCTCAAGCGTTTTGCCCAGTTGTCCGGTTCTCGACTTAAGCGCGGCCCGGAGGACGAGCCGATTGGCCTGGCCCTGGAAAGCATGCGCTGGTATGGCCTGTTCGGGCGCTTTGGCGATGCCGACAAGGACTGGTGGGCAGGATTGGCTAACGTTCAAGTGCCGGTTTTGGCCGTTAGCGCAGTGAACGACCATCAAGATCCGGCCTGGGCTTGTCGCAAGTTGTTTGATCAGTTGGGTTCCGAGCACAAGCAATTTATCAACCTGGGTCGCGAACAGGGTTTTACCGATAATTTCGGTCATGTGGAAATGTTGGTCAGCAAAGCCGCCCAGACAGAAGTCTGGCCATTAGTTGCCAAGTGGCTGGTGGATCAGCAGGCGCCGTTGCTCGGCGATAAAGCGGATTTGGCTGCGGCGATCTAAGCTGGACGCTCTATCAAGGGCATTTCGCTCTGATCGGCTTGCGGCTAAGATATGACGCATTGAGCTGTTCCGGTCATTTTCGATGACCGAAGCAGTAGTGATGTTCGTGCTTTCTTCCTCTTTACAGGAGTTTCTCGATGAACCATTACCTCACGCCTGACCTGTGCGACGCCTATCCGGAGCTGGTGCAGGTGCTGGAACCGATGTTCAGCAACTTCGGCGGCCGTGATTCTTTCGGCGGCGAGATCGTGACCATCAAGTGCTTCGAAGACAACTCGCTGGTCAAAGAGCAAGCCGAACTCAAGGGCAACGGCAAGGTGTTGGTGGTCGATGGCGGTGGCTCCCTGCGTCGTGCGCTGCTCGGCGACATGATCGCCGAGAAAGCCGCGAAAAACGGTTGGGAAGGGCTGGTAATCTACGGTTGCATCCGTGACGTCGACGTCATCGCGCAAACCGACCTGGGGGTTCAGGCCCTGGCCAGTCACCCGATGAAAACCGACAAGCGCGGCATCGGCGATCTCAACGTCGCCGTGACCTTCGCCGGCGTGACCTTCCATCCAGGCCACTACATCTACGCGGATAACAACGGCGTGATCGTCTCGCCGAGTCCCCTGAAAATGCCTGAGTAAGACCGACCAAAGGAATGCGGATGTTCGAGGAAGAAAACGCGCAATGGGGGCTGGTGCATGCCCTGGTGCTGAACGGTAAAGGTGGTGCGCGTTCGATTGCCCGGACAGAACTCGATGACTTGCAGCTGCAGGCCCATGAAAGCCTGTGGCTGCACTGGGATCGCAGTCACCCGCAAACCCAGACCTGGCTGCGCAAATCCAGTGGCCTGAGTGAATTCAGCTGCGACCTGTTACTTGAAGAGAACACCCGTCCGCGTTTACTACAGCTTCCCGACAGCGAACTGCTGCTATTTTTGCGTGGGGTCAACCTGAATCCGGGTGCCGAGCCAGAGGACATGGTCTCGGTGCGGATCTTCGGTTCCGCCCAACGGGTGATTTCCCTGCGTTTACGTCCATTGCGCGCCACTGAAGAGTTGCTGGTGCAATTGGCGGAAGGCAAGGGGCCGAAAACCGCTTCCGAACTCATCCTTTATATGGCGCAGTACCTCACCAACAAGGTGCAGGATCTGGTCAGTTGCCTCTCGGAAGTGGTCGACGAGGAAGAAGAAAAGCTGGACTCCGACGAACGGTATACGCCGGAGCACGGGTCCATTTTGCAGATACGGCGGCGCGCGGCTGCGTTGAAGCGGTTTCTCGCTCCGCAGCGGGACATTTTCGGTCAGCTGACGCGGATCAAATTGCCCTGGTTCGTCGACGACGATGGTGATTACTGGAACGAATTGAACAACAGCCTGACCCGCTATCTTGAGGAGCTGGAATTGACCCGCGAGCGGGTGGGGCTGGTGCTGGAGGCTGAAGACCGACGCTTGAGCGTGCGTATGAACCGCACGATGTATCGCTTCGGCATCATCACCGGGATCTTTTTGCCGATGAGTTTTCTGACCGGTCTTTTGGGGATCAATGTCGGGGGAATACCATTTTCTGCGAGCCCGTATGGCTTCCTCGTAGCGTGCCTGCTGATGGTCTCGGTGGCCATCGGGCAGTGGTGGTTGTTCCGCCGTTTGCGCTGGGTTTGAAAGTAAAGCATGTGACCCGGGCAAAATTGACCGCGTCTTTCACAGACATCACGAGAGGTGCGTATGCACGATCCGTTTGAACAGTCTTTGCGTGACATGCTCAAGTCATCACCGTCCACGCGGGACGACGATGCGTGCCTTGATCGTGTACTGAAAACCGCCAACCGCCAGGTCGGCGCCGGCGATTTGTTCAGCCTGCTGGGCCGCTGGCTGCCCGCGCTGATGATCGCCCTGAATAATGGATCGGCCCATGTCGCGCCGGTATCCCGTCTTCGTAAACCTACTGTTCGCACTGCTGATAAGGCTGATTGAATATGGAACTTGATCTCTGGACACAGAGCCTCGTCACTGCAATGACTGCGTTATGGACCAAGATTGCGAACTTCATTCCGAACCTGTTCGGCGCACTGGTTGTGCTGCTTCTTGGTTTCGTCGTGGCCAAGTTGCTGGACACACTGCTTTCCAAATTGCTCGCCAAATTGGGCCTCGATCGCCTGATGGGCGGCACCGGTCTGACAAAGCTATTGTCGCGTGCCGGACTCCAGGTTCCGATCTCGACGCTGATCGGAAAAATCGTTTATTGGTTCGTTCTGCTTATTTTTCTCGTTTCTGCCGCAGAATCCCTTGGACTTGAAAGAGTTTCAGCTACGCTGGATATGCTTGCGTTGTATTTACCGAAGGTATTCGGTGCCGCGCTGGTGCTACTGGTGGGTGTTTTGCTGGCGCAACTGGCCAACGGGCTGGTGCGCGGTGCGGCAGAGGGCGTAGGCCTGGACTATGCTTCAGGGTTGGGGCGAATTGCCCAGGGCCTGGTGATCATCATCAGTATCTCGGTGGCGATCAGTCAGCTGGAAGTCAAGACTGATCTGCTTAACCATGTCATTGTCATCGTATTGATCACCGTTGGTCTGGCAGTAGCCTTGGCCATGGGGCTGGGAAGCCGTGAAATTGCTGGTCAGATTCTTGCGGGAATCTATGTGCGTGAGTTGTATCAGGTTGGGCAACAAGTACGTGTTGGCGAGGTCGAAGGTCAGATCGAAGAGATCGGCACGGTTAAAACCACATTGCTGACCGATGAGGGTGAGCTAGTCTCTCTCTCCAATCGGATCCTTCTCGAGCAGCATGTGAGTAGCCGCTAACCCGGCAAACCCTGCTAATGTATGCCGCCGCAAAAAATGCCGCTGATGCTGGCTGCGGCGGACATTGACCTGACTGTCGGCCCGACTTGTTTTGAATAAAGCCCAATCGCTATCCATGCGCTACGACCCCCGCGAGCTCTCTGATGAGGAGTTGGTCGCGCGCTCGCATACCGAGCTGTTTCACGTAACGCGCGCCTATGAAGAACTGATGCGGCGTTACCAGCGAACATTATTTAACGTCTGTGCACGATATCTTGGGAACGATCGCGACGCAGACGATGTCTGTCAGGAGGTCATGTTGAAGGTGCTGTATGGCCTGAAGAACTTCGAGGGCAAATCGAAGTTCAAGACATGGCTATATAGCATCACGTACAACGAGTGCATCACACAGTATCGAAAGGAACGGCGAAAGCGTCGCTTGATGGATGCTTTAAGTCTGGACCCCCTCGAAGAAGCGTCCGAAGAAAAGGCGCCGAAACCCGAGGAGAAAGGTGGACTTGATCGCTGGTTGGTGTATGTGAACCCGATTGACCGTGAAATTTTGGTGCTACGATTTGTCGCAGAACTGGAATTTCAGGAAATCGCAGACATAATGCACATGGGTTTGAGTGCAACAAAAATGCGGTACAAACGCGCTCTAGATAAATTGCGTGAGAAATTTGCAGGCATTGCTGAAACTTAGTTCGGCGCAAATATCTCTTACGTGTAGGCAAGTTCTGATAGACTTGCCGCCGAGTTGTCCCCCGGTTTGCGGGACTGCTTCACAATCACCAGATGGGGATTTAACGGATGAAACTGAAAAACACCTTGGGCTTGGCCATTGGTTCTCTTATTGCCGCCACTTCGTTCGGCGCTCTGGCACAGGGCCAAGGCGCAGTTGAAATCGAAGGCTACGCAAAGAAGCAATATTTCGATAGCGACCGTAACTTCAAGAACGACGGCATTCTGCCGGGTGGTTCGATCGGTTACTTCCTGACTGACGACGTTGAGCTGCGTCTGTCCTACGACGAAGTCCACAACGCCGTTACCGATGATGGCCAGAACGTTAAAGGCGCTAACACCGCTCTGGACGCTCTGTACCACTTCAACAACCCAGGCGACATGGTGCGTCCGTACCTCTCTGGCGGTTTCTCCGACCAGAGCATCGACCAGAATGGTTCGAACGGCCGTAACCGTTCCACCTTCGCCAACGTTGGTGGCGGTGCCAAGCTGTACTTCACCGAGAACTTCTACGCCCGTGCTGGCGTTGAAGCTCAATACAACATCGACCAGGGCAACACCGAGTGGGCTCCTAGCGTTGGTATCGGTGTGAACTTCGGCGGCGGCTCCAAACCAGCTCCTGCTCCAGTTCCAGCTCCAGAAGTCTGCTCCGACAGCGACAACGATGGCGTTTGCGACAACGTTGACAAGTGCCCGGACACCCCAGCCAACGTAACTGTTGACGCTGACGGCTGCCCAGCAGTTGCTGAAGTTGTTCGTGTTGAGCTGGACGTGAAGTTCGACTTCGACAAGTCGGTAGTCAAGCCTAACAGCTACGGCGACATCAAAAACCTGGCTGACTTCATGAAGCAGTACCCATCCACCACCACTACTGTTGAAGGTCACACTGACTCCGTCGGTCCTGACGCTTACAACCAGAAACTGTCTGAGCGTCGTGCAAACGCCGTTAAGCAAGTTCTGACCAACCAGTACGGTGTTGAATCGTCCCGCGTTCAGTCTGTTGGCTACGGCGAATCCCGCCCAGTTGCTGACAACAAAACTGACGCTGGCCGCGCTGTAAACCGTCGCGTAGAAGCGCAGGTTGAAGCTCAAGCTAAGTAATTAGCTCGCAGCTCTGAGAAAAGCCCGGCTTAGGCCGGGCTTTTCTTTGTCTGCGATTTGGTGTTTCAGCGTGAATCAGGCGTTGCCGCGAAAGGATCGCAGCCTGCGGCAGCTCCTACAGGGAGTGCGCGTAGATTCCTGTAGGCGCTGCCGAAGGCTGCGATCTTTTGATCTCCTCGCAAACTGCCGCAACCGCGCCGATTACCAGAATGGCAGGGCTTTTGAGCTGGAAGGCGCAGGCATCTTCCTCCATCGCCGTCAGATCACTCCGACATTCCCGCTGATGGGGCAGGGAAGCGTTTTCAATCATCGCCACCGGCGTGTCCGCCGCCATTCCCCCCGCCAGCAGTTGTTCGCGAATTTCGCTGAGCTTGGCCACGCCCATGTAGATCACCAAGGTCGTACCGCCCTGGGCCAGTGCCTGCCAGTTCAGGCTGCTACCGTCCTGAGTGTGGGCGGTGACCAGCGTCACGCCACGCGCAACACCGCGCAAGGTCAACGGGATATCGCACTGTGTTGCGCCAGCGAGGCCGGCCGTGATGCCGTTGACCAACTCCACCTCAACCCCGCGTTCGCGCAACCACTGCGCTTCTTCACCGCCGCGCCCGAAAATGCACGGATCGCCACCCTTGAGCCGCACCACACATTTGCCGTGGCGCGCATACCGCAGCATCAGCCGATGGATGAACGCCTGCGGCGTGGAGCGGCAACCGCCGCGTTTACCCACCGGAATGATCCGAGCGTTGCTGCAGTGTTCAAGTACCGCGTCATTCACCAGATCATCGATCAGCACGACGTCCGCTTCTCTCAGCGCTCGCACGGCTTTGAGCGTCAACAATTCCGGATCACCAGGTCCCGCACCCACCAGCCAGACTTTTGCGTTCATAGTGTTTTCCTCACGAGACGACGGCGACCGGCCGCGCAGTGGCGACCAGCAAACGCTTGATTTCCGGGACGCACGAGCCGCATTGCGTGCCGCAGCCCAATTCTGATTTCAGCCCCTGCAAGTCCAGACCCCGAGCGATACCGGCACAGACCGCGCTTTGGCTGACGTTCTTGCAGTTGCACAGGGTCTTGTTGCCGATAGCAGTTGTGCCGGCATTACCCGGCGGTGCGCTTAGCGGCGCCAGTAGCCAGCGCCGCAGTTGCTCGTCGGCGCGACCCTCGAGCCAGAGGTTTTGCAGCCAGTGCTGGGCGAGGGTCTCACCGGCCAGGCGAATGGCGGTGATTCGCCCGTTTTCGATGCGAACCCGTTTGCCGATGGAGCGCTTGGGGTCGTCATAGGCCAGCACCGGACCTTCGTGCAGTCCCAAGCATTGATCGAGTTCCCGTAGCCATTGCGGTTGCGGCGCTGTGGTGCTGGCAGCGCGTATAAGCAGCGCAGGGCGTTCTCGACCTGTCAGGCTCAGGCTGACGTAGGAAAATGCCTCACACAGCGGTCGTAGCGTCTCAAAATGCCGTTGAACATCGCCTTCGATCAGCGCAAACAGCTTCCACGGCAAATTAACGGGTTCCAGACGCACGCCGCTGTGCTTGAGTTCCGGTTGCTTCGACAGCGGATCGAAGGCGGGAAGCGTAAGGCTGTTCACCCCGCCCTTGAGAAAGCGGTCACCCCAATGCATGGGCAAAAACGCCTGGCCGGGGCGCACGTTATCGTCGCTGCTGACCGGAACGATCAGCGCGCCGCGTCGACTTTCCAAGCTGACCAGATCGCCCGGTTGCAAGTGGTACTGGCGCAGATCATCCGGGTGAAGGCACAACAACGCTTCGCTGACGTGGCCGAATAGCTGCGCGGCGGTGCCGGTGCGACTCATGCCGTGCCATTGATCGCGCAGGCGGCCGGTGATCAGGGTCAGGGGGAAATGCGCATCCCGCTGTTCCTTGGCGGCGCGAAACGGATCGGCGACGAACTGCGCCCGGCCGCTGGCGGTCGGGAAAATACCGTCGCCATACAAACGCGCGGTGCCTGCGCTGGCATCCATTGGGAAGGGCCACTGTTGCGGGCCGAGACGGTCGATCAAGCCATGGCTGATGCCGGACAAGTCCAGGTCCCGTCCGCGCGTCAGTTGCTTGTATTCATCGAAAACCTGCGACGGGGTTTCAAAGGCAAACAGACTGGTTTGCCCGGGACGCAGATGTTTTTCCAGGCGTTGTGCGAAATCGACGGTGATCGCCCAGTCGGGTCGTGCTTCACCTGGTGCGACGACGGCCTTGCGGACGTGGGAAATGCGCCGTTCGGAGTTGGTCACCATGCCGTCCTTTTCGCCCCAGCTGGCAGCGGGCAGAAGCAGGTCGGCAAAAGTTGCGGTTTCGGTGGTGCGAAAGGCTTCCTGCAACACCACGAACGGGCAGGCTTCCAGGGCTGCGCGCACGGCGGTTTGATCCGGCATCGATTGCGCCGGGTTGGTGCAAGCGATCCACAGCGCCTTGATTGTGCCGTTGCGCACCTGCTCGAACAGCTCAATGGCGGTGAGCCCGGTGCTGGCCGGGAGTTGTTCAACCCCCCAGTAGGACGCCACTTCAGCGCGGTGTTCGGCGTTGGCGGCCTCGCGATGGCCGGGCAGCAAGTTCGACAGACTCCCGGTTTCCCGCCCGCCCATGGCATTCGGCTGACCGGTGAGCGAGAAAGGTCCTGCACCGGGGCGGCCGATTTGCCCGGTCGCCAAGTGCAGGTTAATCAGGGCGCTGTTTTTGGCGCTGCCGGCCGTTGACTGATTCAGGCCCATGCACCACAGCGACAGGAAACTGGGTGACGTGCCGACCCATTCCGCGCATTGGCGCAACTGTTCGACACTGATCCCGCACAACTGCGCAACCATTTGCGGGGTGTAATCGTGCACCAGTTGTTTCAGCTCGATCAGGCCCTGGGTGTGCGCCTCGATGAACTTGCGATCGACCCAGTCTTCCCACAGCAATAGGTGCAAAATCCCATGGAATAAGGCGACATCGGTGCCCGGAAGAATCGCCAGGTGCAAGTCAGCCAAATCGCAGGTGTCGGTACGACGCGGGTCGATCACGATGATTTTCATCTGTGGGCGACGGGATTTGGCTTCTTCAAGGCGACGAAAAAGCACTGGGTGGGCGTAGGCCATGTTGCTGCCGACGATCATCACGCAATCGCTCAACTCCAGGTCTTCGTAGTTGCAGGGCGGTGCATCGGCGCCGAGGCTGCGCTTGTAGCCCACCACCGCCGACGACATGCACAGCCGTGAATTGCTGTCGATGTTGTTAGTGCCCACCAGCGCACGGGCCAGTTTGTTGAAAGCGTAGTAATCCTCGGTCAGCAGTTGCCCGGAGATGTAGAAGGCGACGCTGTCCGGACCATGTTCGGCGATGGTTTGCGCGAAAACCTGGGTGGCGTGATCGAGGGCCGTGTCCCAATCGGTGCGGGTCCGTGCCAGGCCTTTGCCCAGGCGCAATTCGGGGTACAAGGCGCGGGCTGTCAAGTCGCCGGTCAGGTGCAATGTCGAGCCTTTGCTGCACAGTCTGCCAAAGTTGGCCGGGTGGGCCGGATCGCCGCTGACGCCGAGGATGCGCTCGCCGTCATGCTCGATCAGCACGCCGCAGCCGACCCCGCAGTAGCAGCAGGTGGAAGCGGTAATCTGGCGGTCCATCAGGCGACTTCCCGTGCAAGTCCGCTATCACCCACGGCTTGTTCAATGGCAAAGGACTGGCCGAACATCAGGTGATCACGAATTTCGTCAATGCTCTGGTGCTCACGGATCTGGTTGAAGTACCAGCCACCATCCGTCGTATCGCCGTACAGGCAGGCGCCGACCAGCACGTCATCCTTGATCACCAGTTTCTTGTAGATCCTGCCGATGGGGTCGGAAAGGGTGATGGTTTCGGTGCCTTCGCCACCCATGAAGTCGCCAGCGGAAAACAGGTCGATGCCGGTAACTTTCAATTTGGTCGAGGTCACCGAACCCTTGTAGGTGGCGAATCCCAGCTGGGCCAAGTGATTGGCGCAGACCTTGGCCTGTTCGAACAAGGGCGCCACCAGGCCATAGGCGATCCCGCGATGGCTGGCGCATTCGCCGATGGCGTAGACCCGTGGGTCATAGGTTTGCATCGTGTCGTTGACCAGGATGCCGCGGGCGCAAGGGATGCCGGACTTTTCCGCGAGTTCGATGTTGGGGCGAATGCCGGCGGCCATCACCACCAGGTCGGCGGGGATGGTGTCGCCGTTCTTGAATTCGATCGAACCCACCCGGCCATTGCCGGCATCGTGCAGGGCCTGGGTTTGTTCGCAAAGGCGAAAGTGCAGGCCGCGAGTCTCCAGGGCAGTTTGCAGCAGTTGGCCGCTGGTGTTGTCCAGTTGCCGCTCCAGCAGCCATTCACCGTTGTGCACCACGGTGACGTGCATGCCGCGCAGCATCAGGCCATTGGCGGCTTCCAGGCCGAGCAGTCCACCGCCGATCACCACCGCATGCTTGTGGGTTTTTGCGCTGTCGATCATGACCTGGGTGTCGGCGATGTCGCGGTAGCCAATCACGCCCCGCAAGGCATTGCCGGGAATCGGCAGGATGAACGGGCTCGAACCGGTGGCGATCAGCAGGCGATCATAGTCGGCCACGGTGCCGTCTTCGGCGATGACCTGGCGTTTGATTCGGTCAATCTCGACGACTTTGCGGTTAAGCAGCAGCTTGACGTTGTTTTCCAGGTACCAGTTCAGATCGTTTAGCACGATCTCATCGAAAGTCTGTTCGCCCGCCAACACCGGCGACAGCAGGATGCGGTTGTAGTTGGCGTGGGGTTCTGCGCCGAAGACCGTGATGTCGTACAGCTCGTTGCTCAGTTTCAGCAGTTCTTCCAGGGTCCGTACCCCGGCCATGCCGTTGCCGATCATCACCAGTTTTAGTTTTTTCATCAGGTTCTCCGGGGAACTCAGACCTGCCTCATCAGGCGTTCAGGTCTTGCTCGACGATTTTGCGCAAACAAAAAAAGGCGTCCCGCTAGTTGCCTAGCGAGGACGCCTTTGTCCGGTCCCGTTCTCTCGGGAAGTGCAGCCGTCATCGTTGAGGGCTGCACTTTATGTGTAGTGGGAAAGGTAATGCAGTGGTTGTGCCAAGTCGTTAAGGAAGCGGATTTAGTGAGTTTTTGGCTGGTGCTCAGGAGCAGATTCAATGTTCCTGCACCGATTCGAGGCGGGGCGCCCGGTGTTGGCGCAGAAGAAAGCTGTGGCGAGGGAGCTTGCTCCCGCTCGACCGCGAAGCGGTCGCAAAATGTCAGGGTCTGCTTCGCAGCCCAGCGGGAGCAAGCTCCCTCGCCACAGTGGATTGGGTTCGACACATACTTAGTGAAGCAAACAAAACAACAGCAGCAGATTCACCACCAACGACACCAACGCCAATGTCCGCCATACCTTCAGCGGCTCACGCTCCAGCAGCGGCTTGGGCCGTACGCTCAAACTGCGTCGTTCTCCCTGCTCCATCAGCAACAACCACTCTTCCGCCGTTTCAAAGCGCTGATCCGGATCCGCCGCCACCGCGCGTTCAAGACTTTGCGCGATCCATTCCGGCAGGTCCGGACGATAGCGACTGGCGCTGACCGGAATCCCGAACCGTGGACGCTGGAAAGCTTCGACTTCTCCGTAGGGATAATGTCCGGTCAGCAAAAAATACAAGGTCACACCCACCGCATACAGATCCTGTTGTGGTGTCGGCACTTCACCGAGAAAAGCTTCCGGAGCGATGTAGGAGGGGGTTCCCGGCAGCGTGGAGACCTGATCTTCAGACAGCCCCGGGCAATAGGCGAGACCAAAATCCAGCAGGCGCAACTCACCGTCATCCCCCAGCAACAGGTTTTCAGGCTTGATGTCGCGGTGCAGGATCTGCCGTCGATGCAGCATGCCGACCGCGCGCAGCAGCCGTTCGGCCAAGTCTTGCCATTGCGCCAGCGGCAGAGGTCCGCTTCGCTCGTGCAACTGCGCGAGGGTCGTCCCGGAATATTCGCGCATCACGTAATACAGATGCTGACGCTGACTGGCGGCATGTACTTCAGGAAAGTGCCGCCCGGCCACACGCTTGAGAAACCATTCTTCCGAGAGCAGCGCTTGCCCGGCCTGATGGTCGTCGCGCAGGTGGCCGGGCAGGGTTTTCAACAACCAGGGTAGTTGCTGACTGTCGCGCACCCGATAGAGCAGCGATTGCTGGCTCTGACCGAGAATCCCTTCGACCTGCCAGCCCTCGAAGTCCTGACCCGGTTTCAATGCTGGCGGCAGCGGCCATTGCTGCAAATGAATCAACGCATCGCCGATGCTGGTTTCGCCGAGGGCATCGACCCGCACCAGCAAGGCGCTGGCGTTGTCCTGGCTGCCGGCCAGATGCGCGGCGTTCACCAGCGTCTGCGCGGCGCTGTGCAGATCCGGTTGGTCACGCAGAATCGCGGCAATCGCCGTGTCACCGAGTACGGCCCAGATCCCGTCGCTGAGCAGCACGAAGCTTTCATCGACGCGCAATTCGCCGTCGAGGAAATCCAGTACCAGATGCTGATCGAGGCCCAGTGCCCGTTTGAGCACATGCTGCATGCCCGGTTGGTCCCAGACGTGATCTTCGCTGATTCGCTGCAACTGCCCGGCGTGCCAGCGATAGACCCGGCAATCGCCGACGTGGGCCAGGGTAAAGCGTCGTCCCCGCATGACCAATGCGCTGACCGTGGTCAGCAGCGGTTGCCCACCGCCGTTGGATTGCAGCCAACGGTTTTGTGCCAGCAGCAAACGATCCAGCGCCTGGGCGACACCCCAGGTTTCCGGGGTGGCGTAGTAGTCCAGTGCCAGCGCCTGCAAAGTCGAGCGCGCAGCCAGGCCGCCATCGGCGCACTGGCTGACGCCGTCGGCGATGGCGAACAGGTAACCCTTGCTCGCCGCCAGCGCCGGGGCGGGCGTGACCAGGCGCAGGGCGTCCTGGTTTTCTTCGCGAGGGCCGGTGGCGCTGGCTTCCGCGAAACTCAGTTGCAGGCTCATTCAGCCCTCACACCCGGGCAGCGGTCACAGCGGCCGAGCCCCAAGTGGTTCTCCAGCGACGTTTGACGCCGTGCAGACCGAACCAGGCGAGAACACCGAGACTGGCGAACAACCACAACGCCATCTGATAGCTGCCGGTGCTTTGCTTGATCGCGCCCATGCCCGCCGCCAGGGCGAAACCGCCGATGCCGCCAGCCATGCCGATCAGGCCGGTCATGACGCCGATCTCGCGACGGAAACGTTGTGGGACCAATTGGAACACCGCGCCATTACCCGCACCCAAACCGAGCATGGTGCAGACGAACAGCGCCAGTGCCGCGTAGGAATTCGGCAGGTTGAAACCGACGGCGGCGATGCAGATCGCGGCCACGGTGTACATCGCCAGCAAGGTGCGAATCCCGCCGAAACGGTCAGCCAGTGCGCCACCCAATGGCCGCATCAGGCTGCCACCGAACACGCACGCCGCGGTGTAGTAGCCGGCGGTCACCGGGCTCAGGCCATATTGGTCGTTGAAATAGCCGGGCAGGGCGCTGGCCAGGCCGATGAAGCCACCGAAGGTGACACTGTAGAAAAACATGAACCACCAGCTGTCGCGGTCGCCCAAGGCCTTGAAGTAGTCAGCCATTGATTTGGCTTTCGGCCGCTCAGGCGCGTTTTTGGCCAGCCAGGCGAAGACGATCAGCGTCAGGATCAGCGGGATCAGCGCGAAGCCGAACACGTTGCTCCAGCCAAACGCGGCGGCCAGCACCGGTGCAATCAATGCGGCCAGTACCGTGCCCGAGTTCCCGGCCCCGGCGATGCCCATCGCCTTGCCTTGATGCTGTGGCGGATACCATTGCGACGCCAAGGGCAGGGCCACGGCGAAGGACGCGCCGGCCATGCCGAGGAACAGCCCCAGTAGCAGCGCTTGCTCGTAGCTGTGGATGCCGAGTTTCCAGGCGCCGAACAAGGCGCAGATCACGATCACCTGACCGATCAGACCGGCGGTTTTTGGCGACAGACGATCAGCCAGCATGCCCATCGCAAAGCGCAGTATCGCTCCGGCCAGAATCGGCGTGGCCACGACCATGCCGCGTTGCTGGGTGGTCAAGTGCAGGTCGCCGGCGATTTGTACGGCCAGGGGGCCGAGCAAGTACCAAACCATGAAACTCAGGTCGAAGTAGAGGAAGGCCGCGAACAGGGTCGGGGTATGGCCGGATTTCCAGAAGCTTGAATTCATCGCGCACCTCAGCTGATAGGAGTCTCGAACGGGAGTCATGCTGGTGGGCGCCGAAAGGGCTGCACCACCGGCCCCGGGCAATGGGGCCAAAACTAAAAAACGCCGCCACCTGATTCGCCGTGGGGCAAATGAGATGAGCGACGTCTTTGTCGTAGGTGGGGCAACCGCCGTTGGTTACCTGTGTTGATTACTTAGCGAGATCTGTGCCAATAGTTCGCTTTTGTGGCGAGGGAGCTTGTCGGATCGCCGCACCGTCCCGCTCGGCGGCGGAGCCGTCGTAAACCCTGCTGTTGCGTTGTGACAGGTTTATCGAGTTGGCAGGTTTTGGGGCCGCTTCGCAGCCCAGCGGGAGCAAGCTCCCTCGCCACGATGATCGAGTCAGCCCAACAATTCACTCATGGCAATAATCTGCTCCGCCACCTGAATCAGCTTCTGCTGGCGGCTCATGGCCTGGCGGCGCATCAGGGTGTAGGCCTCTTCCTCGTTGCAATCCTTCATTTTCATCAGCAGCCCTTTAGCCAGCTCGATGCGCTTGCGCTCGGCCAGTTGCTGGTCACGAGCATGCAGTTGCGCGCGCAGGGCCTGGTCGCTTTCGAAGCGCGCCATGGCCACGTCGAGAATCGGCTGCAAGCGTTGTGCGTGAATGCCTTCGACGATGTAGGCGCTGACCCCGGACTTGATCGCCTGGCGCATTACGTCGGGGTCGTGTTCGTCAGTAAACATGACGATTGGTCGTGGCTGATCGCGGCTGACCAGCACCACTTGCTCCATCACATCGCGGCTCGGTGACTCGGTATCGATCAGAATCACATCCGGGCGCACCGTTTCGACGCGTTCCGGCAGATCGATGGTCAGGCCGGACTCGTCGATCACCTCGAACCCGGCTTCGGTCAAGGCCGCTTTCAGGCGTCCGACTTTTTTCGCGGTGTCGTTGATCAGCAGGATACGCAACATATTCGCAATCTCCTGTCAGCGGCTGGCGAGAAGGGCTGAGCGATCGCTCATGGCGTGCAGCTTGAAACTGCTGGCATAGCCGGCCGGGTCCGAACCGTCCCAGATCTTGCCGTCGATCAACTGGCTGCTGCGCATCTCTTTACCCAGTGCCGCGACGCCAACCGCGCTGGCCGCTTCACGATACAAGTCTAGTTGCTGGACCTGGCGGGCCACGGCGAGGTAATCCGGGTCGTCGCGCAACAAACCCCAGCGACGGAACTGGGTCATGAACCACATGCCATCGGACAGGTACGGCAGATTGACCTCGCCATCGCCATGGAAACGCAAGGCATGCGGGTCCTGCCAGCGATTACCCAGGCCGTCGGCGTAGTCGCCCAGCAAACGAGGTTCTATGCAGTCCAGCGGTGCATCGAGGTACTGCGGCGCGCTGAGTAATTGCGCAGTGCTGCGGCGGTTCTCGCTGCTTTCTTCGATGAAACGGCTGGCCTCCAGAATCGCCATCACCAAAGCGCGGGCAGTGTTGGGGTATTGCTCGACGAATTCGCGCGTGCAGCCCAGGACCTTTTCCGGGTGATCGGGCCAGATGGTTTGCGTGGTCGCCATGGTGAACCCAAGATCCTGCTGCACCGCGCTGGCCGACCAGGGCTCGCCGACACAGAAACCATCGATGCGCCCCGCTTGCAGGTGCGCGACCATTTGCGGCGGCGGCACCACCACGCTGTCGACGTCCAGCAACGGATGAATGCCCTGGCTGGCGAGCCAGTAATACAACCACATGGCGTGGGTGCCGGTGGGAAAGGTCTGGGCGAACGTCAGTTTTGGGCGACTTTGGTGCACATGCCGAAAAAGCGCTTCAGGACCGGTCACGCCGAGACCTTGCAAGCCATGGGAGAGATTGATGCTCTGGCCGTTCTGGTTCAGGCCCATCAGTACCGCCATATCGGTCGGGGCCACGCCGCCGATGCCCAGGTGCACGGCATAGATCAAGCCGTACAGACTATGGGCGGCATCGAGTTCACCGCTGACCAGTTTGTCCCGCAGATTGGCCCAGGACGACTGGCGCTTGAGGTTCAGGGTCAGGCCGTAGGGCTGGGCGAAGCCCTGGGTCGCGGCGACAACCACTGAGGCGCAGTCGCTGAGGGCCATGAAGCCGAGGTTGATTTCGGTCTTTTCCGGGGCATCGCTGCCATTGACCCAGGCCAGAGGCCCGGCTGATGGTTCGTTCATCGATTTCGCACCTTCAAAAAAAACGTCGTCCCAGACCCTTCTACAAGCCAGGCGGATGACGACGCCATTGTCCTTGCACTCATTCCGTCGTTGGCCTGCGTGCTGATGCGTGAACGGGTGCAAGGCATATGCCATCGCGGGTTCATCAGCTTTACATCAGGATTCAACGCGCCATGTCTTTCATCCTGCCGACCTACATCGTCAGGCCGCAAAGGAGGTTGGCGTGCACATCGAATCAATACGCGCCGCAAGTTGCCCTCATGCCCGTTTCAGCGAGCGGCTGCTGCATTTGCGTGTCAGCGAATCCCCCGCGTATCTGGTCTCGCCTCAGTGTGCGACGGTCTGTTTCCTGCCTGTCGGGTGGGAAGGGCTGATCGTGATGAACGGTACGTTTGAAGTGAGAGGCAGTGTGCAGACCCTGCCGATTGCAGAAGCACCGCTGGTGAAGTTGCAGGTATTCATCGATCTGGGTGAAGCGCTGGCTGCCCAGCGATCCAGCCAGGCTTCCTGGGCGGTATTGCCGGCGGCTCGTGCGTCTGTCCAGCCGGAAAGGGCGCTTGAGCGCTGGTACATCGAGCAGGCCATGTCCGGTGGTTCTGCCTATCAGGCCTTTGCCAGCGTGCTGCGTCATTCCGAGAGCTACGGGCTTGTGCGCTTTCTGCTGGAACAAGGCACGCACAGTGAAAAGTTGAGCATCCTGGCGCAACGCTACGGCGTTTCTGTATCGCATTTCCGTCGTTTGTGTCGACAGGCGCTGGGTACGGCGGCCAAGCCCGTCTTGCGTGGCTGGCGGACGGCGCAGGCGCTGTTGAACATGAGTCTGCAGGACGGCTCGCTGACGGATGTCGCGCTGGAGTTCGGTTTCGCCTCTTCTTCGCATTTTTCCAAGGAAATCCGCGAGCTTGTAGGGTTCTCGCCCAGCAGCCTGGCCGATATTACCTTCCTTCCAGGCAAGTGAGCCGATGAACTGCCGATTGTTCTCTTTATCCCTTTTTTCCGTCTGCCTTAACGCTGTGCTGCTGCTTGCACCCGGTGCTGCGCAGGCCAATGTCTATAGTTTCGAGGCGCGTGAGCAGAGTGCGCGCACTTTTTTCAGTGAGCTGTCCGGGGCTCTCGGCAAGCCGGTGATCGTCAGCAAGGCTGCTTCGGCCAAGCGGGTTTCCGGTACGTTCGATTTGCTTACACCCCAGCGAACCTTTGAGCGGATCGCCGCGCAAATGGGCTTGATCTGGTACAGCGATGGGCAGGCGATTTACCTGTACGACGCCTCGGAATTCAAAAGCTCGATGATGTCCCTGCAGACCCTCACCGTGGCCAAGCTCCAGGCCTTTCTCGAGCGTTCCGGCCTGCACGATCCCCGTTATCCGTTGCGCCACGACGGTCTGCGGACTTTCCATGTGTCTGGCCCGCCGATGTATGTCGACCTGGTGGTGCAGGCAGCCGGGATGATGGATAACCAGCGCTCGGAATTGTTGCTGGGCAAGCAGCAGATCGGCGTGATCCAGGTGCGCAACACCTTTGTCAGTGACCGCAAATATGAGTTGCGCGATGACAAGGTGACTATCCCCGGGCTGGCCACCGTGATCGAGGACTTGTTGCGGGGCGAGAAACGCGAGGTCGAGCCCTCGGTGGCGCAAGCCCCGGTACAGCGACCACAGGGGTTGATGCCGGCGTTTCCCCTGGAAGGCCTGGCCAGTTCACCTTCGGATCAAGACCCGGCCGCACCGCGGATCATTGCGCGGGATGTCGCCGCCGGAAATATCCGGGTGGTGGCTTATCCCGATACCAACAGCCTGTTGGTCAAGGGTTTGCCGGAACAAGTGCGTTTCATCGAGAACCTGGTGAGTGCGCTGGACACGCCCAAGCGCCACGTGGAGCTATCGTTGTGGATCATTGATTTGCACAAGGACGAACTCAATCAACTGGGCATCAATTGGCAGGGTACGGTGAATTCGGGCGGGAAGTTTTCCGCCTCGCTCAATGCCGGTTCGGCGACCACCCTCGATGGCGTTTCCTTCGTGACTCAGGTCATGGCGCTGGAGCGAACCAACCGCGCAAACGTAGTCTCGCGACCGGTGATCCTGACCCAGGAAAACGTGCCGGCGATCTTCGACAACAACCGTACGTTTTATGCCCCGCTGGTGGGCGAGCGCAGTGTCGATTTGCAGCACGTGACCTACGGCACGCTGGTCAGTGTCCTGCCGCGTTTCGCCCAGGCGGATGAGGTTGAAATGTCGCTCAATATCGAGGACGGCAACGAAGTCGAAAACCCCGGCCAGGGCGAACGTCCGAACTCGCTGCCGACGGTTGGTCGCACGCGAATCAGTACGGTGGCGCGGGTGCCCCAGGGCAAGAGTCTGTTGGTAGGCGGTTTCACCCGCGATGACCACAGTGAGCAAATCGGACGGATACCGGTATTGGGTTCCATACCGTGGATCGGGCGCCTGTTCAGCTATCGCCAGAACCGCTCGGCCAACACGGTGCGGGTGTTCCTGATTCAACCCAAGGAAATCCTCGACGCCCTTGAGCCCGTCGCGGAACTGGTCCCGCGGGTGCTGACCCCGCAGCAGCAAGAACGTGTACGCCGCTCCTATTTCCGGGCTGCTGAAAAATGATCCTGCCACCGATTTCCAGCGGGGGGCGAGCGGCCCAGGCGCGGCTGAATGCCGAGAAAGCCGCGGAGCATCCACAACCGCAAGTGGAGGCGAACGTTGATCTGGATGAAAGCGGTACGGCGGCTGTCGCACAGCGCTTTGTCCAGATCAGCGACGAAATGTCGGCGGCGTTGGCGCAGTTTCGCAGCCGGCGCAATCTCGAGCTCAAGTCCGACACCGTGACAGACAACTTCGAAAGAGTGCTCGACGACGACACCTTGCCCAAGGTGCAGAGAGTTCTGAGTCTGGCGCGGCTGGCGGACAAGCCTGTTACCTGGCTGCTGCAGCAGCTGCGCGGGTTGTTCCCCGACGACAGTGACCTGGTGTTGGTGCTGCGGGAATTGTTGCGCCGCAAACGGCTCGATGCCGGCTCGCGTCGACGGCTCGAACGGGCATTGCAGGCGGCGCTCGCCGAGGTCTCGCCCAAGCGTATGAACGCGGGCATCAATACGGCCCTCAAAGCCCGAATGTTCGGCGCGAGCATGGCGGTACGTGCGGGACTGCTGCGCGAAACCTATCGGGATTTTCTTGAGTCGGACGAAGGCCCTGTCAGCTGCTATCAAGACTGGATTGCGTTGTATGGCGCGCCCAGGCGCATGAGTGTGCTGGTGTTTATCGAAGATGCATTGCTCACCGACATCAGCGCACAGGACCCGAGTTGCTCGCGTGCGGAATTTGGTGATCTGCTGGCCAGGCTGGCCGACCTCAAGCGCCTGCGTTCAGCCGATGGCTTGTTCATCGGCGGCCTGCTCGGCGATGAGCTCATCTGCCGTCACAACCCCGATGAATCCGACTGGCTGGTGTTTCTCATGGGACTGTTGACCTATCCCGATGAGCTCGACCAGCTGTTGCTCGGCGCCCTGGGTGAACGCTTGCTGTTGAGCGCTCACCGTGAGCGCGGGACGGTGCTGCAAACGCTGCGCCGACTCAGCCTGCTATTGCCATTGCCACTGTATGCCGATGAAGAGGCGCCACAGCGCCTGGCACAACAATTCACGCGCCTGGCAGACATCGCTTATGCCCACGAATGTATCGAGCGGCGACGTCTCGGTGGTCGCCCAACTTCTCCCCGGAACTGACCTGCCATGCTCAATGTGTTTTTACGCAATGTCAGCGCTCGCCCGGAGCTGCTGATTCTGTCGTTGATGGTGATGATCATCGCCATGCTGATCATTCCCTTGCCGACGGTGCTGGTGGATTTTCTGATCGGCTTGAACATCATCATTTCGCTGCTGGTGTTCATGGGTTCTTTCTACATCGAGCGCATCCTCAATTACTCGACGTTCCCGGCCTTGCTGCTGTTGACCACGTTGTTTCGCCTGGCGCTGTCGATCAGTACCAGCCGCTTGATCCTCAGTCAGGCCGATGCGGGCGAGATCATCGAGTCGTTCGGCGAGTTTGTGATCGGCGAAAGTCTGGTGGTGGGTTTCGTGATCTTCTCCATCGTCACCATTGTCCAGTTCATCGTGATCACCAAAGGTTCGGAGCGGGTTGCCGAAGTGGCGGCGCGCTTCTCGCTGGACGGTATGCCGGGCAAACAGATGAGCATCGACGGTGACCTGAAGGCGGGCGCCATCACGGCCGAAGAAGCCAAGGAAAAGCGCAGTGTGCTGGAGCGCGAAAGCCAGTTGTACGGCTCCTTCGACGGGGCGATGAAGTTCATCAAGGGTGACGCGATCGCTGGCATCATCATTATTTTCGTCAACTTCATCGCAGGCATGGCCATTGGTGTCGGGCAAATGGGCATGGACATGTCCACCGCGCTGTCGACCTACACCTTGCTGACCATCGGCGACGGCCTGGTGGCGCAGATTCCAGCGTTGCTGATTGCCATCGGTGCCGGTTTCATCGTCACCCGTGTCAACGGCGATGACAGCAATCTGGGGCGCAACATGCTTGCGCAAATGCTGGGTAATCCATTCGTTCTGGGCGTGACCGCCTTGCTCGCGGTGGGCGTCGGCCTGCTGCCCGGTTTTCCGCTGCTGACGTTTTTGTCGATCGCCAGCGTGCTGGGCCTGGTGGTGTTCATGCGCCATCGAAAGTCTTCCCGACAATCAGGCAAGGGCGAAGGTCATGCGGCGCCTGCCAGCCAGGATGCGCTGCAACCCGAGTCGGGATTGCTCGATGACGTCGACAACATCGCCACCGAAACCGTTGCCCTGATGCTGCTGGTGCCGACGACGCGCCTGGAAGAATTGAATAAGGCCCGTTGGGCGGCGCGCTTTCGCAGCCAGTTTTTCGTCGACTACGGCTTGCGCATTCCCGAACCGCAGCTTCGTGCCAGTGAGGCATTGCCGGCGCATCAAGTCGCAGTGCTGATCAACGAAGTACGCGCCGAGCAGTTCGATATCCATTTCGATCACTGGCGACTGCTCGACTATTCGCCGGAGCTCGAACCCTTGGGGTTTGCCTTGGTGCGCGGCAGCGACAGCAATCGCCTGGGCGGTGTCTGGGTCAACGCCACCGACCGCGAGCGGGTGCAGCAGTTGGGCTATCACCTGCGCCCGGCTGACGAAGAATGCTATCGCTGCCTGGTCACGCTGCTGGCGCGCAACATTCAAGAGTTCTTCGGCGTGCAGGAAACCAAACAACTGCTCGACGAAATGGAAGCGCGCTACCCCGACCTGCTCAAGGAAGTCTATCGCCACGTCACCGTGCAGAAGATCGCCGAAGTGCTGCAGCGTCTGATCGCCGAGCGCATTTCCGTGCGCAACATGAAGCTCATTCTCGAATCGCTGGCCCATTGGGCATCGCGGGAAAAGGATGTGCTGGCGCTGGTCGAGCACGTTCGCGGCACGATGGCCCGCTACATCAGCAACAAGTTTGCCCAGGGCAATGACTTGCGTGTGCTGCTGCTCTCACCGGAGTTCGAAGAGGTGGTGCGGCGCGGGATTCGGCAAACCTCGGGCGGCAGCTTTATCAACCTGGAGCCCGCCGAATCGGAAGAGCTGATGGACCGGCTGAGTGTCGGCCTGGACACCCTGCACATCGCGCAAAAAGACATGGTGCTGCTGTGTTCGATCGATGTGCGGCGCTACATCAAGAAACTGATCGAGGGGCGGTTTCGGGAGCTGGACGTGATGTCGTTCGGCGAAGTCTCCGAGACCGTTTCCGTCAATGTCATCAAAACGCTGTAAGGAAAACCTGTAAATGATTCCGATGGATATCGCTGATCTCTTGCGCGAAGCGCTGCGTCACAGTGGCTGCGTAGACAGTCAGATAGGGCACTTCGACAGTCACAGCACCATTGAAATGCAGATGAAAAACCTGCCCGATATCAGCGTGGCGATGGTCGAAGGCGATGTGTGGGTCTGGGCGGCGGTTGCAGAGGCGAGCCCGAATGTCATGAACCATTGCGCCTTCGAGTTGATGCAGTTCCTGCTCGAAGGCAATGCTTATTCCCGCACCGGGCAATTGCATCTTTGCGTGGTCCAGGAGCGGCTCGAACTGCGTTTGATGGCCAACGCTCACGCCACCGGTGACGCTGAACACTTCGCGCAAGCCCTTGATGGTTTTGTGCAGGCCACTGAAACCCTGTGCGAACTCTTGCGTCGATGATCATCCGCCTGGAAAGGCATGCGGCCCATCCCCTGCGGTTGAATGGTCCCTTGATCGAATCGGCGCTGGGCGACGTTGTGATTGGCGAAGTATGCGAAGTTCGCCGTCATTGGCGCTTGCCCGACATCGCGGCGAGAGCGCAGGTCATCGGCTTCAAACCTGGCTCGGTGCTGCTCAGTTTGCTCGGTGACGCGAAAGGCTTGTCCAGGGAGTCGATGATCGTGCCCACGGGCGCGACATTGCGACTGACCTGCAGTGACGCCTTGCTCGGTAGCGTGGTCGATCCCCAGGGCAACATCGTCGAGCGCCTGGCGCCGTCGACAGCGGTTGCGCAGCAAGACTATCCGGTGGATGCCGACCCGCCGTCCTACCAGCAGCGGCGCCCGGTGGCGCAACCGTTGCGCACAGGTATTCGCGTCATCGACGGTTTGCTGACCTGCGGTGTCGGCCAGCGCATCGGCATTTTTGCCGCTGCCGGCTCCGGCAAAACCACCTTGATCAACATGCTGATCAACCACACCGATGCCGATGTTTTTGTCATCGGCCTGATCGGCGAACGTGGGCGCGAGGTCACCGAGTTCATCGAACATCTGCGCCAATCTGAAAAGCGCTCCCGTTGTGTGGTGGTGTATGCCACATCGGATTTTTCCTCGGTCGATCGCTGCAACTCGGCCCTCCAGGCCACGGCCATTGCCGAGTATTTCCGCGACCAGGGCCAGCGCGTGGTGTTGTTGCTGGACTCGTTGACGCGTTATGCCCGGGCTCGTCGCGACCTGGCGCTGGCGGCCGGTGAAGCACCGGCGCGGCGCGGCTATCCGGCCTCGGTGTTCGATGCCTTGCCGCGCTTGCTGGAGCGCCCGGGTGTGACCGCCTCCGGCAGCATCACTGCCTGGTACACGGTTTTGCTGGAAAGCGATGATGAGCCGGACCCGATTGCCGAAGAGATCCGCTCCATTCTTGATGGCCATATTTACCTCAGCCGTGCCCTGGCGGCGAAAGGGCACTACCCGGCAATCGATGTCCTGAACAGCGTCAGTCGCGTGGCAACCCAAGTCACCACGCCAGAGTTACAGCAACTGGCGGCGAAGACTCGCGAAACACTGGCGCGTCTTGAGCAGTTGCAGATTTTCATCGACATGGGCGAGTACACCCACGGCGCAGACGCCGCCAACGACCACGCGATGCAGCACCGTGAAGCCCTCACTCAATGGTTGCGTCAGCCGACGGGCGAATGTTGCGAGCCCGATGAAACCCTGCGGAGTTTGCATGAACTCATTGGCTGATCGACGGCGCCTGTTGGCGTTCAGTCAGTACCGTCGGCAACGGGGCGAACAAGCGGTGCTGCGCACTCAGCAGCAATTGCAACCACTGCTGCAGGAACGGGCCGGTTTCGAGGGGCAGGAGACTTCGTTGCAAAGTCTGTTGGCCAGCCATCGGGCGAACGACTGCGTGCTGGATCACGGGCAACTGTTGGCGCTGTTGCGCAGGCAAGCCGTGATCCGCCGACAGATCGATCTGTTGCGGGTCGAGCGTGATCGCGTGGATCAGCAGTGCCAGCAGGTAGAGCAACTGTTGCAGGAGCAACGCGAGCAATTGCGTTCGTTGCAGGGCAAACACGACAAGTACCAACGGTCTGTCCAGCAACTGTTGCGCGTGCAACGTCTGGAACAGGTGCGCAGAGAAGAAAGGGAGATAGAAGAGATGAGCGGAGTGCGGCGATGAGCGATGTAACAGTAATTTCACCTCGGCCGGTTCAGGTCCTGGATCCCGTCACCGACGGCTCGATGGATGAACTGCGGGACACGCTTGTACCGGTGCAGGAGGAGGACCTGCCACAAGGTGTGCTGGATCTTCTGGCGGCGCTGATTCAGCGTCATCGATCGACAATGCCAACGGTCCGCGCAGCGGTATTGCAGCCGATGACTACCGCCCCGATGGCGGCGGATGTTGGGCACGATAAGGCACTGTCGTCGGTGCCGCTGGTGATGAGCTATCCGCAAACCAACCGACTGATCCAGCATTCGCTAGCGCACCTTATGGCTGCTTCCGTCGAGATACTGGAAATCCCTGTTCAAGGGACTATCGGGGAATCGGATGTGACCCCGCGCCTATCGACTCAGCCACCACGTCCATCAATCGAACGCGTGTCGATTGAGGCAGGACTGCCAGCGTTCGAACGCGTATCGAGCGCGGCGGTACTGCCGTTGTTCGAACATACGTCGAGTACCAAGGAATCGCCGGCAACCGATCGGGTCACCAATCCGGTTGCCACCGAACCGCATTTGCCGCAAGCACTGCAACCGCCGCCCGCCACCACCCGTCACGCAGTATCGGTTCCACCGCCAACGGCCCCGGCCGCCCCTACACTGCGAGCCATTCCGCCTCCCGCTGTGATGCTCGAAACCTTGCCGGGCACGGACCGTGGCCTGCTGCAGGTGCCGTTCAACAAAGGCGCGGCCAACGGACAAGTAACGATCAGTCGAGTACCGGACGAACCAACCCGTAGCCTGCAACTGAGCCCAAGCAATGCCCTGGTCTTTGATCAGCTCAAGGTGCCTTTCGAGCAGATTCGTGAACCGGTCTGGCGACTGACTGACAGTGGCGGCGAGCAACAGCGGCAGGGCTCACAGCAATCGCCGGAAGACGAGCAACCCGAGCAATCCGAGCTTCCCGCATGAGCACCCTGAAGTTGCGCCGTATCGATCCAGCGACTCATGCCCGTTGGCGGTCGGTCGAGCGTTGGCGCAGTGCCGGCCATGGCGCCGGTTTCGATTGTCTGCAACGGGTGCCCGGCTACTTACGATTTTGCGCGGGCAGCGAAGGAGGGAGGTGGCACGGTCTGATCATGGCCCGCGACTGGCTGCATCACTCGCTTCCACAGTTGCAGGCGTTGCTCGCGATCGAGCCCCCGTTGACGAGCATCGCCGACCTATTCCGGGCAGTGCCACAACCGTTACTGCTGGAGCTTGACGAGTTGCTTTACCAGACGCTGACCGAGGTAGCGCTGGTCGATCCACAGATATTGCCGACCCACAGTTTGCCATGGCTGGAAACGCCTCGGGGGCGCGTGTGGGTGACGCAGTTGCCATTGGCTCGCGCCGCCATTGAACCCTTGAATCCCGGCGCCTGGCTGAGCGATATGCCGCTGCGCCTGACGCTGACGCTGGGTGCCAGTCACCTCGACCCTGCGAGCCGGATTCGACTGAGCGAAGGCGATGTCCTGCGCATCACTCAGCGCGCTCAACACGGCTTTGTGGCGCAGCGCTGCATCGGCGTTTTCACGTTTACTGAAGAAGGATTACTCATGCAATCGACTGATACCGATGCCCATCCACCGACCGCGATAGAACCCGGTGCGGATGCCGGGCTCGGCGCTTTATCGGTGCGTCTGGAGTTCATTCTCGCGACCCATGACATCGACCTCGCCACGCTCTCGCAGATTGTCGATGGGCAACTGATTCCACTGGCCGACGATGCCGCGCGACACATCGAAGTTCGCGCCAATGGCAAGCGCGTGGCTCGCGGGGAGCTGGTGCAGTTGGACGAGCAGTTGGGGGTCGAGTTGATCGAGGTCTATCGCGGCACTTCATCGGAACCGCCGCGATGAATGACGTTTCGCTGATCGCTCTGTTGGCGTTTGCTTCGTTATTGCCATTCCTGGTGGCGGCCGGCACCTGCTACATCAAGTTTTCCATTGTGTTTGTCATCGTGCGTAACGCCTTGGGCCTGCAGCAGGTGCCCTCGAACATGGCCCTCAACGCAATTGCCCTGATGCTGGCGATTTTCGTGATGACGCCGGTGATGAAACAAGGCTATGGCTATTACAAGGAAGAACAGGTGGCCTTTACCGATATCGAGTCGGTGGTGTATTTCGCCGAGAACGGGCTGGGCGGTTACAAGGAATACCTGCGCAAGTACACCGACCCGGAACTGGCGCTGTTCTTCGAGCGTGCTCAGGCGGTTCAGAGTGAAACCGATGCCGGGCTGCCCGCCGATGAAGAACTCACGCCGTCGCTGTTTTCCCTGTTGCCGGCCTACGCGCTGAGTGAAATCAAAAGCGCCTTCAAGATCGGCTTCTATCTGTACCTGCCGTTCGTCATCGTGGATCTGGTGATCTCCAGCATTCTGCTGGCGCTGGGCATGATGATGATGATGATGATGAGCCCGGTGATCATTTCGGTGCCGATCAAACTGGTGCTGTTTGTGGCGCTGGATGGCTGGGCGTTGCTGTCCACCGGGCTGGTCAAGCAATACCTGACCTTGCTGGCGTAGGAGCATTCCATGAACGATCTGGTCTATGCCGGCAACAAAACCCTGTACCTGATTCTGTTGATGGTGGCCTGGCCGATCATCGTCGCCACGGTGGTCGGCCTGGTGGTCGGCTTGATCCAGACCGTGACCCAGTTGCAGGAACAGACCCTGCCGTTCGGTTTCAAGCTGTTGGCCGTCGCCGCGTGCCTGTTCCTGCTGTCGGGCTGGTACGGCGAAACCCTGCTCGATTTCAGCCGTGAAGTCATCCGCCTGGCGCTGGGTTAGCGCGATGTCGGTCACGTTGTTTTTCGACCTGTACGCCTGGTTCGCCGCCGCCATTCTGGGGGTGGCGCGGCTGGCGCCGATTTTTTTCATGTTGCCGTTTCTCAACAGCGGCGTGCTCACGGGGGCGCCACGCCAGGCGGTCATCGTGCTGGTGGCGACGGGGTTCTGGGCTTATGTGGGCGTGCCTTTGCCGGCGCTCGACGCCTTGGCATTCTTTGGTCTGGTGTTGCGTGAGGCCGGCATCGGCGTGCTGCTCGGATGTCTGTTGTGCTGGCCGTTCTGGGTGTTGCACGCCATGGGCAACCTGATCGACAACCAGCGCGGGGCCATGCTCAGCAGCACCGTGGACCCGGCCAACGGGGTCGACACGTCGGAGCTGGCAAATTTTCTCCAGTTGTTCGCCGCGGTGGTTTATCTCGAAGGTGGCGGCATGTTGCTGATGCTTGAAACCGTTGGTCACAGCTACCGTATTTGCGCGCCGGCCAACGGTTGCGAGATACACCTGTCAGCCATTTTGAGCCTGTTGGATGCACTGGTCAGCAAGACGCTGGTGATCAGCGCGCCAGTGGTGGCCACGCTATTGGTCAGCGAAGCGCTGTTGGGTTTGTTGTCGCGGTATGCACCGCAAATGAACGCGTTCTCGGTGTCGCTGACGGTCAAGAGCCTGGTGGCACTGGTGGTGTTGATGCTGTATTTCGGCGTGCATCTGCCCGACGAAGTCTTGCGCATGGGCATGAAATCCCAGGGGCTCGAACATTATCTGGGCCGCGAAGGGGAGGCTGCCAATGTCATCCAGCGCCTCGAAGACTGAGAAACCTACCGCCAAGCGTCTGCGCGATGCTTCGCGCAAAGGGCAAACGTTCAAGGCCAAGGATCTGGTGGTCACCTGCCTGACCCTCTGCGGCATCACCTACATGGTGTTCAACAGCTCACTGTTCGAGGTCATGGAAGTCTATCGGCGGATCATCGCCAGTGACTTTGAGATGGACCTGCAAGCGTACTCGGCGATGCTGGTGCTGGTCGGGCTCAAGGCGTTGTTGCCGTTGCTGCTGGTGTGCGTGTTGACCAGCGCACTGCCTGCGCTGTTGCAAAGCGGTTTCGCCTTGGCCAGCGAAGCCTTGAAGCTCAACCTGGGCGCGTTGAACCCGATCAATGGTTTCAAAAAGCTGTTCAGCATGCGCACCGTCAAGGACACAGTGAAAGCGCTGTTGTACCTGGGCAGTTTTGCCCTGGCGCTGTGGATTGTCTGGATCACCCAGCGTCAATTGGTGTTTGCCCAGTTGTTTGCCCAGGCGCCGGACCTGTTCGCCATCTGGGGTCACTTGCTGCTGGTGCTGGTGCTGGCGTTCCTCGGATGCGTGCTGCTGATCGTCGTGCTGGATGCGCTGAGCGAATACTGGCTGTTCATGAAAGATCAGATGATGGACAAGGATGCGGTCAAGCGTGAACACAAGGAGCAGGACGGCAACCCGGAAATCAAGGGGCGCCGTCGTGATCTGCACCGGGAGCTGCTGTCGGAGCAGATCAAATCCGATGTGCGCAGCTCGCGGATGATCATCGCCAACCCGACCCACATCGCCATCGGGGTGTACTTCCGTCCGGAAATCACCGTGCTGCCGTTCATCTCACTGATGGAAACCAACCAGCGCGCCCTGGCCGTTCGAGCCTATGCCAAGGAGGTCGGTGTGCCGGTGATCAACGACATCGCCCTGGCCCGCCGGATCTTCAAGACCCACCAGCGCTACAGCTTTCTCCAGGTGCAGGAAGTCGAAGAAGTCCTGCGTCTGTTGATCTGGCTCGAGCAAGTCGAGAACGCCTGATTTCTCACCTTTCCCTTTTTCTTCCGAACGTCGGCATGAGCGCAATTTGGCAGCGTGCTCACCGGCGCTTTGGCTCAATGCAGTCGTCAGCAACGCTGACGTTTTTCAGGAGTGTGGCTGATGAGTCGCGACAAACAACAAGATGAACAAGTGGCCCTCGAAGTCGTGGAAGCAGTGCTCGGCGGCGCGGCATTGAAAGACGTGCAAGGCATCAGTGATGAGCACATGAACAGTCTCTATGCCTTCGCGTTCCAGTTCTACGAACAGGGGCGGCTGGACGATGCGCAAAAGTTCTTCCACTTCCTGTGCATCTACGACTTGAACAACAGCCATTACTGGATGGGGTTGGCCGCTGTGCACCAACTCAAGCAGGACCACCAGAAAGCCATCGATCTGTATGCGATCGCCTTCGCCCAGGGCAAGAACGACTACCGACCGATGCTGTACACCGGCCAGTGTCAGTTGGCGCTGGGCAAGATCGGCAAGGCCCGGTTGTGTTTCGAGTATGTGCTTGAACAAGCCACGGAAAACGATTTGCACGAACAGGCTCAGGTGTATCTCGACACCTTGAGTCACATTGAAAAGGATTGTTCGGAGACTGAACATGAGTGAAATCAGAAGCACCTTGAGCCCGGCATTTTCGGGCTCCACAGGTCGAAGCGAGGCCTTTGAAAAATATGGCAAGGCTGCCAGCCAAGCCGCCAGGACCGCCGATTATCAGAAGGCCGGGCAGGAGGCGTTAGCTCGGCTGATGTCGGTGAGCTACGAAGGCCAACCCGGTCCATCGGCGGCCAGTGCCGGCAGACCCTTGCTGCATGCGCCATCACCGCGCGCCGACGGCAACAAACAGGAAACCAACGGTGATCTGTTCACGCTGTTGATGGCGATGATCAGTGAGCTGCTTGGCGAAGTTGACGTCAACAAACTGAAAAATCGTCTGGCGATGTTGCAAAGCATGGCCGGTGCCAGGCAGCAGGGGCATGAAAAACTGGCGGCTGAATACGCCGCCGCCGTCGAGGCGCTGGAGGCGGCCGAGGGCGAAATCGGCAGCAGCCAGGAACATCTCGAACAGTTGCAGGAGCGGGTTCGCCAGGTCCAGGGCCTGCTGGATGAGAGTGAGGCACGGTTGGCGGATCTGGATCCTGAGTCACCGGAATACGCTCGCGAACTGGCACTGCGCGACAAGCTAAAAGGTGAACTGGCAGGCCATACCCAAACGCTGCAAAAAGCAACCGATGCTCACTTGAAACTGATCGAGATCGCCAATGCCTGCGCCAAAACGCTGGCTGCGGTGACTGTAAAGGTGCAAGAGGCCGGACTTACGGGACCTTCGGTGAAGGAGTCCAACGAGAAAGCGCTTAGCAGCGCCGCTCTGGCGCTCCTGAACCGCTTAAAGATTATCGAGTTGCTCGGCGAGTCGGCGCAGACCAAGGAGGAGCTCAATCAGGAGTTGTTCCAGGAGCTGCAAGCCAGGCTTCAGGAACACATGAAGCTCGAGTCGGAGAAGTACCTGGAAGAAGTGCGCAAGGCCGAGGCGTTGCAGAAGACCATGGGCTGCATTGGCAAAATCGTCGGTGCGATATTGACCGTTGCGACCATTGCCGCCGGCGTGTTGACCGCCAACCCGGTGTTGATTGCGGTAGGTGTAATTGGCGCGGCGGTGATGATTTCCGACGCAGCCATCCAGCAGGCGACCGGCGTGTCGTTCATGGCCGAAGCCATGAAGCCGCTGACAACCGTGATGCAGGAAGCCATCAAGCTGTTCACCGAACTCTATACAAAATTGCTGGTGGCGTTCGGTGTCGACCCGGAGACCGCGAAAGACATCGCGCAAATTGCCGGCATGATCCAGGGCATCGCCGCAACGCTGGCGGCCGTGGCATTGGTGGCGGTAGTCGGTGCGCAGGTGATCGGGCCAATGGTCGGCGCCATCGCCTCGAAACTGTCCTCGATGGTCGCCAACGCTGCGCCTGCCGCCATGCAGGCATTCAAGCAACTGGGTACATCGGTCAGTAACACGTTGACGCAGATGCTGACCCAATTGCGCGGCTTCATCACCAACGGCGCCGATGCTGTCTCCCTGGCTCGCTATGCCGCCAATTTGCAGATGGCTCAGGCGGTCACCGAGTTTGGCAGTGTGGCAGTGCAGGGTGGTTTGCAGATCCAGAGCGGCGCACACCAGGCCCGGGCAGCCGAGCACCTGGCAGACGTGCGCGTGCGCATGGCAATCAGTGAAGAGATCACTTCCTACCTCTCTCGATTGGTCGAGGACTACGGCCAGGCGATGCAGGTCCGCACCCGACAGATCGATCAAGTCTTTGCCGACATGCAACGCAGTCATTCCGTAAGCCTGCAAATGGCGCGGCACGTTTGAACTCACGAATAATAAGGTGATTTTTCATGGCTACCATTCAGACCACGATCAGGCCAGCTCCGGCGATATTGACTCACGATCCGGTGAACGACGCAGGGTTGAGCAAGTCGATTGCCCAAGAGCAATTCTCAAAGGATCGCAAACGCACGGGTCTCTCGGATACGTCGTTTCTCAACCAGGTCACGGCAAAGCAAGTGCTTCAGAAAGAGAGCTTCATTGCGCCTACGGCTGCGGATCTCAATGATGCAATCAACGCCTACCAACCCACTGAGTCGGACTGGCAAGACTTTACTGTTGCATTGACGAAACTCAGCGAAGAAGAACGTAATGAGCTGGCGTTTGATCCGGGTGCCTGGGAAAAACACGCAAACGTATTGATCGCGGCGATCATCGCGTTGAACGTTGCACGGGTCGTCAACGCGCAGTTGCGCGGGCATTTCGGTGTCATGGCGGCGGAAGCAGCCAAGGCTCAGGGCTCTGCCATCATTGAATCAGGTAAGGCCGCCTTTAACAGCGCCGTCACTGCAGCGGTGGTGTCCGGTGCAATCGCCGGTTTTGCCATGTTCAAGGCGTTGGAAGGCCTGGGGCTAAAGCATGCCGATATCAGTCTGCATAAACGCAACGCTCTGGATGCCGGTAACATCGAACGCGACCTGAAGCAACATCGCTCCCGCGATGACTGGGATCCGCAAACCACCTACAAAATAAAGACCTTCGATGACTTTGGCCGCTCGACCTCAGTCGATTTCAAACCCAAGGGTTCCACGCTGACACCTCAGGAGCAGGCGTGGTTCGACGGAGAGATCCTCAAGGCGCAAAAGGTCGGGCAAACCTCCGACTGGCTGAGCCAAATGGGCGCCAAGGGCATTGAGAAAAAGCTCGAAATCGGCCGTACGCTCAGTGCCATGTCGATGAGCCTGAGTCAGGTCATGGCGAGCATGGTTCGCACGAGCGAGCATGTTGCGCGGGAGAAAGAAGTCCTGAAGCAAAGTGATCAGAATACTTCGAAAAGCTTGAGTGATGAGATCGGTCAGAAAGACTCGGCCGACGGGGCATTGTTGCAAAAACTCATGGACATGGTGCTGCAGTTATTCCAGTCGCGTCATCAACCATTGCCTTGAGTGAGGAAACACTATGAGAATTCCAGATTTCACACCTTCAGGGCGTAGCCTGTCAGCAGACTACAACCTTGTTGCTGAAACACCGCAATCGCCCGAGACGCTTATCGAGTTCCACGCGGCGTTTTCCCTGACGCAGATACTCGAACGCTCGATAAAAGCACTGAATCGCAGTCATGAAAATTTGCTCAAATGCCCTTCGGGAATTGCCAAAGGGCTTGAGGGCGGGTCAGCCGAAAGCCTGGCGCAATACTTCACTTCAGCCGAGTTCGTTGAGCAGGTCGAGACTAAACGCATTCGATGGCAAATGTGGTCACAACAGCTGCGACAGTATGGGCAGGTGTTTACCCATTGCTGTGAAACACTGCCGATGGAACAGCGCCAACGACTCTACGATGAGCAGAATCGTATTATCGGTGAGTTCGAACAAATGCCGGTTCCGCCGGAAATCGCGAACTCCTTCGATGCAGCAGTCAATTCATCGAGCGAGTTTTTCGACAAGCTGCTCGAACTCATCGACCTGATCAAGAACGGCTATCTGGCCGGTTATGAACACATTATTTCGGCCTATTCGAGCTTCTTTTCCGACTTCAATACGGAAATAACGGCGAGGTTGAAAGACTGGATCGTGGGCGTCGACGATGGCAAAAAAGTCAGGATCAATCTGGGCGAGTTGAGAAGGGCACTCGACAGCTTGATTGCCAAATACTCCCACCCCAATCCTGCATCCGTGCTGTTTCCTGAGCCCGGCAAGGGCGGCGCGACAAGGGAAGAAGCGGAGAATTGGCGAAAAGCGCTGGGGTTGCCTGCCGATTGCCTCAAGCAAAATGCAGACGGCACGTATTGCGTTGTCATGGACTTGGGGCCGTTGCATACCATGAGACACAGCGTGGCAACCGGCGAAACGGCCGAATGGGACACTGCAAGGTTCCAGGCCTGGCAAACCGGCTTCAACGCCCAGGAAGAACGCATGAAGAACACCTTGCAGTCGTTCACGCAGAAGTATTCGAACGCCAACTCTTACCACGACAACTTTAATAAAACGCTGTCTTCACATTTGAGCCAGTTTTCAGACATGTTGAAGGCGATGTTGAATTTTTGATGATGTAACAAGATTTATTAGAGTTCTTCATTCTGAGTGATGTGAGGTGCTTTAGTTGGTTTGTGGATTTAACGATATGTTTTTTCGATTTATTAAGGAACGTTATGTCGGGGGCGATCGATGGTCGAATGATGAGATTGTTGTCTGAGTGCTTGCCAAATGCTCGCCACGGTATAGAAGTTGGATCAAGGTTGGTTGAGGACTTGTACATGGATTCCATTGCGGTTGTTGAATTTGTAATGGTGTTAAATGAGGAGTTTGAGATGGATGTGCCGGCGAAAGTAGTGGCAGAGTGGAGGACGGTAGAGGATATTTGCTCTTGGCTGAAAACGGCTGTAATGTCTTAATGGGTTTTAGTTAGTGTTAAGTTTTTAAGGGTTGTTCGGATTTTTTAATTGTGTTGCTTATTATTTGAGGGTTTCTATGATTGGTGCTTTGTCTGTTTCTTCTATGAGTGGGGTCTGCTCGGGCGCAAAAGACCCGGTAGGCGACGTTTCATCAATTAAGGGGGAGCTAAATGTTCAAAGTGAATATTTTATAGGGGATTTTTTAAGCTTGCATGGCGCTAAGATCGGCAGGCGGGATGATGTTAAACAAATTATGACTTATCACTCTGATAATAATGACTGGTCTATAACGTCTGAGAGCAAGGATGCACTGATTACTTCTTTGTTGGGTCTTTTGCCTGCTGAAGGTGCGAAAATTCATAATCGAGTTTTTCTTGAAGCGGTTCGCGACTGGTACTGTGGATTGGACAGTGGAAGTAAAATTGACAATGCGGTGGCGGCAAAGGACCACTTGGATCGTAAAGGTCATAATATTGCAAGAATGATATTGGAAGCGAACTATGATCTGGGAGGAAGTTCTGTTCGTGTGTTGGATGTGGGTGGGAATGACGGAATACTAACTTCGAATGTGGCATATCATCTCGGTCAAAGCTTGAATGTGCCCGTGCAGCCGTATGTGTTGGAGATCGAGACTGGTGTAAGCTGGGACCACAATAGCAATACAGTGTCTGCGGCGGATAATAATAAAAATGAGCCTGTTAAGACGATATATTATGATGGGCGGGATATGTCTTCCGGTAGGGTGTTTGGGCCTGAGGATAATAACCCGCTGGCAGATGGTCGAGGATTTGATTGTGCAATGTATCAACACTCTTTGCATCACTTTCCAAGTCCAGAAATACAGCAGGAGAGCCTTAAGCAAATATTTGGATTGTTGAATGATGGCGGTGTATTAACTATTTCAGAGCATGGCAGTGCGCTAGGGAGCTCAGAGTTGGATTTAATGCATATGATGACTGAGGTCTACTCTGATTTGCACAGGGATCCTCAGATGTCCGTCAACGAGTTGGAGGAAAGGTATAACGCTTATGTTGAAAGAGAGACGCCAGCAAACTACTTTTCCCAAGAAAGCCTGCGCGACATGGCTCGGAAAGCGGGTTTTACTCCGGTCAGTGTCACTGGCATTAGTGAGAGGACGGAAAGGACTTATTCAATGACTTTTGTAAAGAATGCAGAATCTATTCTGGAGCGGCATCGGGATCTTAATGCTTTGTTAGATTCGGATGCATTAAAAGCTGATGTTACTAAATTTGAGACAAAATCCATCTACGCAGGGGTGCGGTCACTGGACGGCGTCTTCTGATCTAAATTTTTCTGCGTCATTTATTTATGATTTGATATTTGTTGTTTACCTTGCAAGGCTAAGGTCTTGCAGGTTTTTTGTCCGGGCGGAGTTGTTTTAGTTTAATCTCTTAATGTTGACTCCCGAGGCCTTACATTTATGGTCGTAAATTCCTACACCTAAAGAATCATTAGTCCTACGGAAACCCCCCACACAACTTCCTATAGTCACGCAGCTTGTCATCTCGAGCCTGACCCCCGTCTCAGGCTCGATTGCGTTTCAGTACCTTTCTATAGAGAAGTCTCAAAGTATGGACAGTGCCACTGATCAATCGCCGGTCCCGTCATACGTTTTTGACCACTGGCAACTGCAAAGCGACGGAACGCTGATGCGAGATGGACAAGGAGTTCACGTCCCCCCGAAAGAGTTGAGTGTTTTACGTCTGCTGCTTGGTTCGGCGGGCACGGTGATCAGCAAGGACCACTTGCTGGATAGTGTCTGGCCCGAAATCGATGCAGCTGAAGAGTCGTTGACCCGCTGTATATACGCGCTGCGCAAGCTGCTCAGAGAGAACAAGAATTTCATTGCGACGGTGTACGGGCAGGGTTATCGATTCACCTGTGCGGTGGTCGAAATCGATACGCCGGGTCCCTCGAGGATGGAGGCAACAACGCTGGCTGTTTTGCCTTTTCGCAATCTCGGCGAAGACACTGCACTGGATTTGCAGGATGCGATGATTCGTCAGCTGTCCACGGCGTTCGGCGAGGGGTTGCATGTCATACCCTCGGGGTTGATGGCCACTTACGGGCAGCCGGTCGATGTGCGGGCGCTGGTTGGGCAATTGTCTGCTGACTACTGCTTGAGCGGGCGGTTTACCGGCTCGAGTGAGAGACAACAATGGTCGGTCGAACTGATCCGTGGCCGCGATCATGCATTGCTGTACGGACAGACACTGGACGCCGGTGATCTGGCAGAGGCGCTTGGTGCGTTGACGTGTCTGGTTGCGCAGCGCATTCCCGGTTTGCGTCCTGTCAGTGAATCCTGCGCTTCCTACCCGGCCGCCGTGGCCTATCTGCGTGGTTTGTGCCGCGTGCAGCAGCACACCCCGCAAAGTCTGCGTGATGCCCTTGTGCAGTTTCGACACTGTTTGCAGTTGGCAGCAAATTACGCAGCGGCCTGGTGCGGTTTGGCGGATGCCTGGCTGGGTAAAGCCATGCTCGGCCTGTGTGTGCAGGAGCGCGCTGTTGATGAGGCGCATTCGGCGATTTCCAGAGCGTTATCGGTTGACCCGGCCAGCCCGCAAGCGCTTGTGCGGCTTGCCTTGCTGACCAGCCTTCGTGGATGCGAGGACGCTGCAAACGTGCTTTTTCGGCGTTGTCTCCTGGACGCCGAACAGGCCGATGGTCATTTCTTCCACGCCTGGCATCACTGGTTTTGGCGGCGCAGCGAGCAGGCGGCGCAAAGTCTCGAAAAGTGTTTACGGCATGACCCCGATTGTGTGCGGGCGAAGATATTCAAGGACCGTATTGCACTGGAAGGCAAAGGCGGGGATATCGTGCTGATCGGCCGACAATCCTTGTGCGGCGCGGCGAAGTCGCCTGTGCTTGATCGCTGGCGATGCCTGACATGAGTCGGTGCGCATTCAAACCGATTCTTATGCTGATGTGTCTTGGCTCTGGAACCGCGAACGCCTTTTGCTGGGATTCGGCAGGCGAGAAACATGCCATTGAGCCGGAACTGCTCCAGGCGATCGCCGATGTGGAGTCGGGACAGTCGGCGCAAGCGATGAATTACAACAAGGACGGGAGTCATGACATCGGCTTGATGCAAATCAACAGCCATCATCTTCCTCGTTTGAGCGCTCAGGGCATTACCGAGCAGCGCTTGCTGGATGAGCCCTGCCTGTCGGTCGAAGTCGGTGCATCGGTACTGGCCGATTTTATCGCCCGTTACGGCTACAACTGGACGGCGGTGGGGGCCTACAACGCCGGCAATTCTCCCCACCGACAAGCCGCGCGTCTGCGCTATGCGCGCAAGGTCTGGCAACGCTATGAAGTGTTTACCCAGGCTCGACAGTGACGGGACGAAGTGAAGTCAGGCAGCGGATTCTGATCCTCTGCCGGGCGCAATCGGCAGAATTCGATCAGGAATCCAGCGGTCAGCCTTTTTAACATGACCGCTCAATTTCACTGCTTTGGAGCTTGAACGGTGACAGTCCTGACGGCCCCCGCCCAACAGCCCTGCGTTTTGCGGATACTCAATGGTCCGCTGCAAGGATGTGAGTTTCCCTTAGGCGAAACCACAACCTTGTTCGTGGTAGGGCCGCTGGATCTGTTAGGACAGGGGACGCTGACCGCCAGTGTTCCCGCCGATGCCATCTTCGTGCCCCTGGAGGAAGGTGGTTGCAATTTCGAAGTGCTGGCTGCTGAAATGACGCCCGATGGCTTGCCGTTACGTCTCCTCGACGAGTCATTAGAAACACGCCACTGCCCCTTCCAGGCCAGGGTGCAGATCGGCGGCCTGCAAATCGCTTTGCGCCATGAAGACCAATACTGGACACCTGAGGTGCTCGGCCAACCACCTTGCGCTCCATCAGATGCAAACAGAGTTCAGTGGTGGCGTAGCCCTTTGACTGGATGGATCGCTGGTGGCACGGCCATGGCAGTGCTGGTCGCCGCAGTCAGTCTCTGGTCGATGCCGGTGCCGGTGCCTGAAACCGATGTCCGTGTGCTGATTGCCGGAGCCAGTGCCGAGGCCCAGGTGTTGAGCGGCCGTGACCATGCAATCTATGTGTTCGTTGATTCCGAGCGTGATGCTGGCTGGAGTCGGCAGGTGCTGATGCGCCACAACGCACGGAGCGGCAAAGTGCTGGTGACGGACCAGGAGCGCCGTCGACTGGAGCAGTTGCTGGTCGACTTCGATCCGCAACTGGCCTGGCACACCCTTGACCTCAAGGAGCCCTCGGTACCGCGACTGCTGCTCAGCGCCCAGCGAAATCTACTGACGCCCCAGAAGCAAGCGAAGCTGCTTGATGCGCTGCTGGCGGCCGCGCCCTATGCCCGGGACATAACGGTGCAGATGCAGGATGACAACCTGCTGGCCGATCTCGCGCAGGAGGGGCTGCAACGTCTTTCACTGGGATTCAACCGCTCGGAGCATGCAGACAGTGTCACGTTTGCCGTGACCGGCAACCTGCAGGATTCCGAACTCGCCGCCACTCGCCGTTACATCGACAGTTTTTACCGCCAGTGGGGTGATCGCTACGTGAGCTTCACGGTCGAGCTCAAGGACGATTCGCTCAAAGACAAGTCGTTTCAAACCGGCCCGCAGGGCTATATCAAGATGACGTCGTCATCCTGGCATTTTCCAACACAACACTAAAAGGTGATTCATGTCTGGTATTGGTATTCCGATCGACTTTTCCGACGACTTTCTCGGGCGTCAGGCCGCAGATTTCGAACTCGGTGCAGCAAATCTCAAGATAGCGATGGATAAAGCCCTGGAGGATCTCAAGGGCGACGCTTCCGACCCCGCGAAGCTGGCCGCCTACCAGGCAGCCTTTTCGTCCTACACCGTTTTCCGTAACGCCCAGACCAACACGATCAAGGGCTTCAAGGATATCGACATGGCGATCATCCAGGCGGCGCGCTGATTCCTTCTTTTCGGTCGGCCATCGGTGTGTGTCGATGGCCATTTTGAGTGCAACCCATGTCCATTCAGAACATATCGCAGTCTTTTATTGAGCGCACATCGTTTGTTGAGTTGCGGGGGCCGCAGGAAGGTCCGATCGTCTCCCTCGAGTCCCGATTGATCGAAGCGTTTGCCGGTTCTGCCGTCAACAGCGAGCAGGATGTTTCGGCGATCAATCAACTGATGCAGCGCCCGGATATCACCAGCCCTGAATTACTGACTCAGCTGCAGGAGCAGGTCGGGCAGTACAACGTCGATATCAACTTGCTTAACGTGCTGGTTCGCAAAGCGGTAGGTACGGCCGAAACCCTGTTGCGTGCGTCATGAAGGCGGGAGCTTTACTGGTATTCATCTGTGTGGCGTTGCTGGGGTGCCGTCAACCGAGTCTGCTCGAAGGGCTGGACCAGCAACAGGCCAATGAAGTGCTTTCGGTCCTGCAACGCAACAACATCGCGGCGGTGAAAGTCGACGCCGGCAAAACCGGTTATGCGGTGAAAATCGATCAGGTCGATTTTTCCGCGGCCGTCGATTTGCTCAACCTCTATTCGTTACCTTCCCGGCCGCGCTTGCAAGTGGCAGAGATGTTTCCTGCCGATTCGCTGGTAGCTTCCCCCCGCGCTGAAAAAGCCCGACTGTATTCGGCGCTGGAGCAGCGGATAGAACAGTCGCTGGGTGTGCTCGAAGGTGTGGTTTCAGCGCGGGTGCATGTCAGTTACGACCTGGATGCCGGTGAAGGCGGACGCAAGTCACCGCCCATTCACCTCTCGGCGGTGGCCATCCATGAGCGAGATGTCGAGCCGCAGTTACTGATCACCGACATCAAGCGTTTTCTCAAGAACAGTTTTGCGGCGGTCGAATACGAGAATATCTCGGTGGTGCTGTCGAAGCGTTCGCCGACACAGCACGTCCCGCCGTCCGTGATTGCGACGCAGGGAAATTCGCAGTGGGTGTGGTGGTTGGCCGTGGCAAGCGGATTGCTGTTGGCCATTGGTGCAGGCTGGGCCTATCGCCAGCTGAGCACAGGGCAGCGTGATGTCGCACGCTGAATGTTTGCAGCGAATCCTCGCCGAACCTCTGGGTTACCTGCACCCGCAGCGCCTGTCTCGACCGGCGGGTTTCGATGGGGCTCAGGCAATCAGCGCGCTCGACCGGTTGCTGCTCGAAGGACTCGAGTTGCAAGGTCCCTGGCCTTCGACATCGCTGACAGCGGTGGGGAGTCTATGGATACGCCATTGGCAGGAGCTGCCCTACATCGCAAGGCTGATGGGCGCTAATCGCTTGATGCCGGGTCTGGCGAAAGGCGCTGCGCTGCTGCGCCTGCCATTGTCGTTGCGCCGGTTTGCCGGTTACAGCCTGGGTATTCGCAAAGTCTCGCCGATCAAGTCTTCAGCCGTTCCCATGGAGCAGGTCGAAGCCGTTGGCCTCAATGCGTTGTGGAGCTGGCGCGAGCACGTGCCGCCCATGTTGCTCGAGCGCCTGATCCTGCAATTCTCCGAACCGGTTGTTCACTTGCACAGGCAATGGCCGATCACCGATCCCGATCCAGCTCTTTTCTTCTTGGCGGTGCAACATGCTCGACGCTATCCGAACCCTGACTGAACTCCCCGAGTCGAGCGATGCACATTTGCCTCGCGAGGACATTGCCGCCGCGCGTCGACGTAGCACGTTGCAGCGCCAGGCCCAGCGTTGGGCCGGTGATTGCGTGGACCAGGCTCGGCGTGATGCCGAAGCGGTTCATGCCGAGGCTTTTCGGGAAGGCTACGCCGAGGGTATTTTGCGTGCGATCGAGCATCTGGCTGATGGTCTACTGGAGTCGCAATCGCTGGGCCAAACATTGCGCAAAGACCTCACCCAATCCGCTCGCGGATTGCTGGCAGAGGCCTTGAGTCGCCCCGAATGGCTGGACGAAATGCTTGAGCGCTGGCTGGCGACGCAAACGGACGATTCCGGTGCAGTCCTGCAAGTGCTGCTGCCGGTGCATTGCCGCACCCGGGGCGATGAACTGCGCGCGCGACTGTGCAGAGTGTGGTCCGGCGAGCTGATCCTCGACTATCACCCACAAGAGCGTTATGTGGTGCGTCTCGCGGACCAACTACTCGAATTCGATGTGGAAACGACCCGCAAGCGGCTGGAGCCCAGGTTGCTGGCGTGTGTCGAGAATCTGCCGGATTCGGTTCGGGCTTTGGACCAGCAGGCAGTGCAGGCGCTGACCACGCTTTGTTCGACATTCGGCGTGCGCGCGGCCGAAGGGTTTAGCCATGAAAATTGATAACCTGATGAATCATGGCGCGCTCGAGCAGGAAAGTGCGGTTCAGACGCTTGAATCACGTGTTCTTGCTGCCGGGCAGGACTTACCTGAGAACAGGCGTCCGGACCCGGAGTTCGAGCACCTCTACCAAACGCTGTTAACCATGGAGGGACGGGGAGAAAAGGCCGTCTACGATTTTATCCGCTCGTTGCGCAGCGCCGACGGCACATCTGCTGCCTATCCAACGGCACAAAAACTGATGGCCGTCACCCTCCAGGTACTGGTTCGACTGAAAGAAGAGAAGCTCGAAGACTCGCAGCTCTTCAAGGAAATGCGCGGAGCCAACGGCCTGGCGTTCAGCATGGATGTCTTCGTCAAGGGGTTCATGCGTGAGGTGTTTGAGCCTATGGGGGATGAGTCGTGGGAAAAGAGTGAATGGTGAGCCAATACGCTGCGCTCAAACCTGTTTGATATTCGCGGCAGGCTTCGTTCCCTGGTTGGCGTATACGAAACCCGGGCGACTCGCGAACACCACTGCGGCGACCAATGCATTGACGATGTGATCGACTTCAGCTTTGGAGATCGGCAGTGTGGAGAAGTAGCGACTGGCTGAAACCACGACGGTGGTGATGGTTTCGCTCATTGAGGTACGGATCGCATTGGTGGTCAGGAATTGATCGGCCACTTGTTCTGCGGTGGGAATGCGTGGCGGCATGAGCTTGACCCGGAAGCCTTCAGGGTTTTTCTCCGGTTGAAGGGCATGCATGATTTCGCCACCGAGGACCTGGCTGGCGATGTCGGCTCCAGCATTGTAGGTGCCGCGTAAAACATCATGCCCAATGACCGAGTTCAAGGATTCGAGAATCTCGGTGGCCCGATTTTCCGCAGACAGGTTGGCACTGACCGCCGTCTCGGTGTTGCGCGCAAGCCAATCCGAAAGTTGGGTTGCGAACACTTCATCGGCGGTTGAAGGCGAACTGCCCGCCGACATCGCATAGCCGGGGCCGGATTTTGGTGCCGTATTGCTCATGGCCGTAAAGGCCAGAAACTGCAATGCGCCATTAAGACCTCCAGTGGCTGCCGTTCCGGCCAGATTGGGTTTCGAATTGTCACTGATCGGCAGGAACAGGTTCACCAGGTCGGAGGCGAAGCTGTAAAAAGCCATTTGCGAACCGTATGAGGCCAGCGCCGGCAGTGCTTGGGGCGCCGCCGCTGCCGTTGCCAGTGCGGCCATCGATAACGTGAGGGTGGCGAGTCGGGCCAGACGCGTTTGTGTATTTGCGGTGCCGTTGCATTCATCCCTGACCGCGCCAATGATGTTCAGCGCTGGACCAATCATCAGTGAGATCGCACCGATCACATTGCGTGTCAGCGGCGATGCGGCGCTGGATTGCAGGGTTTTTTCCAGGGCGAACCCGACCAGCTGGCGAATCGTTGTCAGGGTGCCCACGACCAGGCCTGTACGCAGACCGGAAATTGTCAGGTTGCTGGCCAAGCGACCGAGAGCGCCTTCGAATTCGTTACGGCCCAGTTTGCCCAGCAGTTCGCCGAGGGAGTCGGTGATGGTTTGGGCGCGTTGGATTGTTGCTGCGGGTGATTGATCTGTTTGTTCCAAAAAGTCCAAGACGTCGAACTTGTGAGCAATGTATCTGCCGATTGAGCCGTCAAGAGCATTGCTCTTTGCTCCCTCTACTTCACCTGCGAGGAGCTGATCAATGGTTTGCGCAAGGTTGGCTGAATCAACAGCGTGACCGGTGGACTCTGTTGCGATGATCTCAATCAGGTTCTGCTCAATGCTCTTTAGAACAGGCTCTATTTCAACCACTACAGAACTATTGGCCGGTCCGTCCGGATATGGAGCCTGCATCATCAAGGCAGTCCCAATCTGATCAGACGACGCGTAGTCGCCCATATCGATAGTCGTGTGTTCTTTGCTCGTGGTTCGGATCGATTGGTGTGTGTGGGGCTGAGTCGGGAGTCTTGATACCGGTAAACCTGCAGGCGATAGAGGCATTTTTTTCATCCAGTGAAAGGGAAAGAGGCTGCGTCATTGCAGTCGCATCGATCATTGGGAGCTCTGCGCTGGCGGGACTACCAAAAAACGCTCCCGGGTGATGCCTGCAGCTACCGCCGCAACAACAAGTCTCGAATTAACCGGGTTTCTCGCCCGTTACCTCCCGGGCCGGCTATAATCACCGCCACTTTTTATTAGCCCAGAGTCAAACCCGCCCATGTACACCCTGGCCCGTCAGCTGTTGTTCAAACTTTCCCCGGAAACCTCCCACGATCTGTCCCTGGACTTGATCGGCGCGGGTGGCCGTTTGGGCCTCAACGGCTTGCTGTGCAAGGCGCCGGCGAAGAAACCGGTGACGGTCATGGGCCTGGATTTCCCGAACCCGGTGGGTCTGGCGGCCGGCCTGGACAAGAACGGCGCAGCCATCGACGGCTTCGCGCAACTGGGATTCGGTTTCGTCGAAATCGGTACCATCACCCCGCGTCCACAGCCGGGCAACCCGAAGCCACGCCTGTTCCGTCTGCCGGAAGCCGAGGCGATCATCAATCGCATGGGTTTCAACAACCTTGGCGTCGATCACTTGCTGGCCCGTGTGGCGGCGGCCAAATACAAGGGCGTTCTGGGCATCAACATCGGCAAGAACTTCGATACCCCGGTCGAGCGCGCGGTCGATGATTACCTGATCTGCCTGGACAAGGTCTACGCCCACGCCAGCTATGTGACGGTCAACGTCAGCTCGCCGAACACGCCGGGCCTGCGCAGCCTGCAATTCGGTGACTCGCTCAAGCAGTTGCTGGCCGACCTGGCCGAGCGCCGGGCGGAGCTGGCGCTGCGTCACGGCAAACATGTGCCGCTGGCAATCAAGATCGCCCCGGACATGACCGACGAAGAAACCGCGCAGGTCGCACAGGCATTGATCGAAACCGGTATGGACGCGGTCATCGCCACCAACACCACCCTGAGCCGCGTGGGCGTCGAAGGCATGGAGCATGGCGACGAGGCGGGCGGTCTGTCCGGTGCACCGGTTCGCGACAAGAGCACTCACACCGTGAAAGTGCTGGCCGCAGAATTGGGCGGTCGTTTGCCGATCATTGCCGCGGGTGGCATCACCGAAGGCAAACACGCCGCCGAAAAAATCACCGCGGGTGCAAGCCTGGTGCAGATCTACTCCGGCTTCATCTACAAAGGCCCAGCGCTTATCCGCGAATCCGTCGACGCCATCGCCGCCCTGAGATAAACCCTATGGGGATTGGGCTTTTGTGGCGAGGGAGCTTGCTCCCGCTCGGCTGCGCAGCAGTCGTATTCCGGCCAATGCGTTTTAACGGGTTCACCGCGTGTCCAGTGTTGGGGCCGCTTCGCAGCCCAGCGGGAGCAAGCTCCCTCGCCACGATGGGATTTGCGGTGAATTTACGGGCATAAAAAGGGCCCCTTTAAAGGAGCCCTTGGGCCGTAGCCCGCCGTCCGGATGGGACGTGCGTGGTTAATTCGTTACGTAATCAGATTGTCGTGTGTCGGAGTGTTGTGCCCTGTGTTAGCCGACGGCGTGAAGTTCGTTGAGTCTGTGGATTCCCGCAGTGCCGGTCATACCGTCCCAGTTGTCGCCGCGTCCTTCTCGCCAGCCGTTAATCCAGGCTTGACGTACCGACGGTAGAGTAAATGGGCAAAGCTCACGGGATTTACCACCAACGCCATATTGATATCCGCGCAAAAATGCTCTTTCCAACGGATCACGCTTAAGTCTTCTCATAGGGTGTAGCCCTCACTTGTTGACTGTTTTCATCGCGTCGACCTCAATCGAGGTCAGGCAGAAAAACTCTGCCGTTGGGGGCTCGCTGCCGGCGTGGCGAGCCAAGGGTGTTGGCGTCGTTGCGGCGCCAACCTGTGTTGAGTTCTAACCAATGCGTCACATCGAGGGAATGATCGATTTGTCATAAGAACGTAACCATAAAGATGCTAAGGCCATAAGTAACACGATGTTCGTCGCGTATTTATTGGTCAAAGCCCTGTATGATCGGCGCCCCGCAGGATGACGGGGTTCATCCTTTGCTGAGAATGTCTCGCGTTGCACTGGGGCATTATTCGACGAAGGGTCGACTTATGACATTTTGTTGCATCAACTTTTTTATCTGTCCTTGCATCTAAGCTCATTTAACCCGAGCAGCAGGGGTGGAACGGCACACCTTCGTGCCACGCGGGCGCTCTTCGAGAAAAGCGCCTGATTGAAAACCGGGCCGGCAATGCGTTGCCGGTCCACTCAGCTAAAGGCTCTGATACTCCCATGTCCGATCGTTTCGAACTCTTCCTCACTTGCCCAAAAGGCCTTGAAGGCCTGCTCATCGAGGAAGCCGTCGGGCTTGGCCTTGAGGACGCACGTGAGCACACCTCTGCCGTGCGCGGCATGGCTACCATGGAAACCGCTTATCGCCTGTGCCTGTGGTCGCGTCTGGCGAACCGCGTGCTGCTGGTGCTCAAGCGCTTCCCGATGAAGGACGCCGAAGACCTCTACCACGGCGTGCTCGATATCGAGTGGCAAGACCACATGCTCAACGACGGCACCCTGGCCGTCGAGTTCAGCGGTCACGGCTCGGGTATCGACAACACCCACTTCGGTGCCTTGAAGGTCAAGGACGCCATCGTCGACAAACTGCGCACCCCGCAGGGCGACCGTCCGTCGATCGACAAACTCAACCCGGACCTGCGTATTCACCTGCGCCTGGACCGTGGCGAAGCGATTCTTTCCCTCGATCTGTCCGGCCACAGCCTGCATCAGCGCGGCTATCGCTTGCAGCAAGGCGCAGCGCCGCTGAAGGAAAACCTCGCGGCCGCGATCCTGATCCGTTCCGGCTGGCCGCGCATCGCTGCTGAAGGCGGCGCACTGGCTGACCCGATGTGCGGTGTTGGTACCTTCCTCGTGGAAGCAGCGATGATCGCCGCCGATATGGCGCCGAACCTGCGCCGTGAGCAGTGGGGCTTCACCGCCTGGCTCGGCCACGTGCCGGCGTTGTGGAAAAAACTGCATGAAGAAGCTGTCGAGCGGGCCGCTGCCGGTCTGGCCAAGCCGCCGCTGTGGATTCGCGGTTACGAAGCGGACCCGCGCCTGATTCAACCGGGCCGCAACAACGTCGAACGCGCCGGCCTGAGCGAGTGGATCAAGATCTATCAGGGCGAGGTCGCGACCTTCGAGCCGCGTCCGGACCAGAACCAGAAAGGCCTGGTGATCTGCAACCCACCGTACGGCGAGCGTCTGGGCGACGAGGCGAGCTTGCTCTACCTCTATCAGAACCTCGGCGAACGTCTGCGTCAGGCGTGCCTGAACTGGGAAGCGGCGGTGTTCACCGGCGCGCCGGACCTGGGCAAGCGCATGGGCATTCGCAGCCACAAACAGTATTCGTTCTGGAACGGCGCCTTGCCGTGCAAGCTGCTGCTGATCAAAGTGCTGCCGGATCAATTCGTCACCGGCGAGCGTCGCACGCCTGAACAGCGTCAGGCCGAGCGCGAGCAGGCTGACTACGATCAGGCGCCGAACGAGCCGCAAGAGCGCAAGTACAACAAAAACGGCAACCCGATCAAACCAACGCCAGCACCGGCGCCGGTGGTCGAGCAGCCGCGCCTGAGCGAAGGCGGGCAGATGTTTGCCAATCGCCTGCAAAAAAACCTCAAGGCGCTGGGCAAGTGGGTCAAGCGTGAAGGCATCGATTGCTACCGCGTCTACGATGCCGACATGCCGGAATATTCCATGGCCATCGACCTGTATCACGATTGGGTCCACGTCCAGGAATACGCCGCACCGAAATCCATCGACCCGGAAAAAGCCTCGGCGCGCATGTTCGATGCGTTGGCGGCCATTCCGCAGGCGTTGAACATCGACAAGAGCCGCGTGGTGGTCAAGCGCCGCGAACGTCAGAGCGGCACCAAGCAATACGAGCGTCAGGCTGCGCAGGGCAAGTTTGTCGAGGTCAATGAAGGCGGCGTGAAGCTGCTGGTCAACCTCACCGATTACCTCGACACCGGCCTGTTCCTCGACCACCGGCCAATGCGCATGCGCATTCAGAAAGAGGCTGCCGGCAAGCGCTTCCTCAATCTGTATTGCTACACCGCCACCGCCAGTGTTCATGCGGCCAAGGGCGGCGCGCGCAGCACCACCAGTGTCGACTTGTCGAAAACCTATCTGGACTGGGCGCGGCGCAACCTGTCGTTGAACGGTTTCTCCGACAAGAACCGTCTGGAGCAGAGCGATGTGATGGTTTGGCTGGAAGCCAGTCGTGACGAGTACGACCTGATCTTCATCGACCCGCCGACCTTCTCCAACTCCAAGCGCATGGAAGGCATCTTCGACGTGCAGCGTGACCAGGTGCAGTTGATCGATCTGGCCATGGCGCGACTGGCCCCGGGCGGGGTGTTGTACTTCTCCAACAACTTCCGCAAGTTCGAGCTGGAGGCCAATCTCTCCGAGCGTTACGCGATCGAAGAGATTACCGCCCAGACCATCGATCCGGATTTTGCCCGTAACGCCAAGATCCACCGCGCCTGGAAAATCACGGCTCGTTGACACCTGAAAAGATTGGATCCACAGAGCCTTGATTTTAAAAGGCTCTTGGATTCTTCCGGGACTGGTCAAATTAGTGGCTAATAGCTATAACTCAACTCAGGGCCAAAGGGCTTTCCCGCACCTGGCGTTTTGAGTTGCGTCTATGTCGTTGCACGCCGTGCGCCCAAAAATCCTGGGGTTTATCAGCGAAGATGTCTCGGCCTGGCTGGTCGCGATGTTGGTTTTGCTCATCGGCGGAATTCTCACCGGATTGCTGGCCTGGTCGACGCTGAACCTTTTCCACCATCAATTGCGGCAACGTTTCCAACTGCTGGCCAGTGAACGTTACAGCCGTATCGCAGAACGTTTCGAAGATCAGGAACAGCGCCTTGATGGCCTGCGCCGGTTCTTTGCCAATTCCGATTCGGTTTCACGCGACGAATTCGACGGCTACACCCAACCTCTATTGCACCGGACCCAGGCCTATTCCTTTGCTGAACGGGTAAGTCATGGCGATCGCGCGGCGTTCGAGCAGCGTGCGCGTGAGGAGGGGCTGAACGGTTTCACCCTGCGTGAACTCAATGCCGACGGCCAACTGCAATTGGCCGCTGAACGGGATGAATACGTGGCGGTGCTGTACAGCCAGACCCAAAGCAAACTTGGCGCACCGCTCGGTTACGACTTGCTGGCGCAGCCGCTGCGACGAACGACCCTGGAACGCGCCGATGAGCTGCGCGGCATGGCGGTGTCACAACCGATGCACCTGGTCAGCATCGAGCCGGCGTATGCGCGGGGGGTGCTGCTTGTCGCGCCGGTCATGCTGCGCGATAGCCCGGAGGACCCGAGCCGTAAACCGTTTGGCTATGTCATGGCGGTGATCAGCATGCGCCAGTTGCTGGCGGATGGTTTGCCGGAGGCGGGCCGTGACTACCTCACGGTACGCATCCTCGACTTATCCACAGGCGACCAGCACGAGGTTCTGTTTGAATCGCCGAACACACCGGCCCTCAGTGACTTGTCCGCAACCCGGCTGCTACGCCTGGCCGATCATGATTACCAAGTCGATATCCAGCCTAGCGAGGCTTTCCTGAAGGCCAATCATTCATCAGTGACCACGATGGTGGTGCTCGGTGGTTTGCTCAGCCTGTTGCTCAGTGCCTTGCTCTACGTGCTGGTCAGTCAGCGGCAACGGGCGCTGAGGATGGTCGATCAGCGCACCGAGGAACTGCGCGCCCGCGAACAAGAATTGCGTGGCACCCACGGCCAGCTGCGCGGCGTTCTGAATGCCGCGACTCAGGTGGCGATCATTGCCACGGACTTGCGCGGAGTGATCAGCACCTTCAATGCCGGCGCCGAGCAGATGCTCGGTTACAAGGCGACCGAGGTGGTGGGCCACATGACCCTGGAAAACCTGCACCTGCCCCGGGAGCTCATGGCTCGTTCGGCGGAATTGAGTGCGCGTTACGGCAAACCGATTCCAGCGTGCCACGCGATGCTGGTCGAAGGCGGCGAGGAGAATGGTCATGAGGCTCGGGAGTGGACGCTGGTGCGGGGTGATGGCAGCCATTTGACGGTCAACATGCTTGCAACCCCGGTCCTTGACGAGCAAGGCCTGTGGGTCGGGCATCTGGCAATTTGCATCGACATCACCGAACGCAAGCGCGTGCACGAGGCGTTGGCCGCGCGGGACTTGTTGTTGAAGAAACTCAGCGCCCACGTGCCCGGCGGCATCTATCAGTTCAAGATGGAATTCGACGGTCGCTTCAGCGTGATTTACGCCAGTGACGGTATCCGTGAGATCTACGAGCTCGAACCGGACGTGCTTTTACTCGATGCCGAAGCGATCTTCACGCGGATTCATCCCCAGGACACCACCCGCGTCCGAGCTTCGATCCGCGCCTCGGCGGACACCATCAGCCCATGGCGCGAGGAATACCGCGTGCAACTGCCCCAGCGTGGTTTGCGTTGGGTGCGCGGCGAAGCGACCCCGGAGGAATTGCCCGGCGGCGGTGTGCTCTGGCATGGCTACATCTCGGACATTTCCGATATGAAGCGGGTGGAAGAGGAACTGCGGGCGCTTTCGATTACCGACGCCCTGACGGGCATCCACAACCGCCGTTATTTCCAGGAGCGTCTGACCGTCGAGATGGCTCGGGTCGAGCGCGGTGGTGGCGAGCTGTCGGTGATCATGCTCGACATCGACCATTTCAAGCGCATCAATGACCAGTACGGCCACGCGGTCGGCGACCGGGTGTTGCAGGCGGTCTGTGAACGAATCGGCCAGCGGTTGCGCCGCACGGATGTGTTCTGCCGTTTGGGCGGCGAAGAGTTCATGGTGCTTTGCCCGGACATCGGCGGCGAACAGGCCCATGGGTTGGCCGTGGAATTGTGGCAAAGCCTGCGCAGCGCACCGATTGATGAAGTCGGGGTGGTGACGGCGAGTTTCGGGATTGCCAGTTGGCGCGTCGACGAGGGCGTGGATGCATTGCTGCTGCGGGCAGATTCGGGGGTTTACGCGGCGAAGCAGGGCGGCAGGGATCGGGTTCAGGGTGAAGCGATTTGATCCGGCCCACACACGAAATCCGTAGGAGCCGGCTTGCTGGCGATGGCGGCACATCATTCAACATTGATGGTGCCTGACACACCGTCATCGCCAGCAAGCCGGCTCCTACAGAGGACGCATCGTGTACGCCTGTAGGAGCTGTCGAGTGCAACGAGGCTGCGATCTTTTGATTTTCTGGCGTTAAAGAACCGAAGCGGTCTGCGGCAGTTTCGGCTGGCGATACAGATCCAGCAGCACCTGATCCAGTACCGACGACGCGCCAAACGGTGCCTTGTCGTTGAGGATCGCCACCACCGCCCAGGTGTTGCCATTGATATCGCGGCTGAACCCGGCAATCGCGCGCACGGTGTTCAGGGTGCCGGTCTTGACGTGGGCTTCACCGCGCATGGCCGTGGTCTTCAGGCGTTTGCGCATGGTGCCGTCGGTGCCGGCAATCGGCATGGAACTGATGTACTCGGCGGCGTAAGGGCTGCGCCACGCGGCTTGCAGCATCGACGCCATCTCCCGGGCGCTGACGCGTTCGGCGCGGGACAGGCCGGAGCCGTTCTCCATCACCAGGTGCGGTGCGGTGATGCCTTTCTTCGCCAGCCACTGACGCACTACGCGCTGGGCGGCCTTGGCGTCGTCGCCGTCGGCATCGGTGCGGTATTTCTGGCCCAGGCTCAGGAACAACTGCTGGGCCATGGTGTTGTTACTGTATTTGTTGATGTCGCGGATGATTTCCGCAAGGTCCGGCGAGAATGCCCGCGCCAGCACCTTGGCGTCTTTAGGCGTTGGCGCCAGGACGTCCTTGCCCTGGATGCTGCCACCCAGTTCCTTCCAGATCGCGCGCACGGCGCCAGCGGTGTAGGTCGCGTGGTCGAGCAGCGACAGGTAAGTCTGCGAGCTGCAACCTTCACCCAACTGACCGCCGACCGTGACGGTCACGCTGCCATCGGCCTGCGGCACCGGGTTGTAGCGCACGCCGCCGGTGCATTGCTTGGAATTGAGCGCCTTGACCTGATTGTCGATGCGAATGCTGGCGATCGGCGGCTCTACCGAGACCAGGACTTTGCCCGAGTCATTGCGCGCAACAAAGCGCAGGGCCTTGAGGTTGACCAGCAGGGCATCGGGTTTGACCAGGAACGGTTTGTTCTCGTCGTTGCCGTCGTCGTTGAATTCGGGCAGTTGCGGCTGCACGAAGAAGTTCTTGTCCAGCACCAGATCGCCGGTGACCTGGGTCACGCCATTGGCGCGCAGGTCGCGCATCAACAGCCAGAGTTTTTCCATGTTCAGCTTCGGATCGCCGCCGCCCTTGAGGTAAAGGTTACCGTTGAGGATGCCGCCGCTGAGGGTGCCGTCGGTATAGAACTCGGTTTTCCACTGGTGGTTCGGGCCGAGCATTTCCAGGGCCGCGTAGGTGGTGACCAGTTTCATGGTCGACGCCGGGTTGACCGACACGTCGGCGTTGAAAATGGTCGGGGTGCCGGGGCCGTTCAGCGGGATCATCACCAGCGACAGGGCGTTGTCCTGCAACTTGCTGGCTTTGAGGGCTTTTTCAACGTTGGGCGATAACGCGGTGTTGATCGGTTCAGCGGAAACGGGGAGGGCCAGGGGAAGAAGAAGGCCGGCCAGCAGCAATGGACGCAACGATTTGATCATCTGAAATAAAACCCTACAGCCGAGGGGAAAAAAACGAGGGCATGAAGATAAATTCCCTCAGTGGTCATGAAAGTGTCGGCATTATGCCCCAAGGTGTCGCGGCTTGTGCCTTGCCTTGGCCCACTAATCCGCTATTTTTTTACCGACGGTAGGCGTGGCGCCGTTCAGAGACGGGCAATCGGCGGCTTAAACTGCTAAAGTGCCGCCCGTTATTACTTATGAGGATTGTTCCAATGGCGACTAACCGTTCCCAGCGTCTGCGCAAAAAACTGTGCGTCGATGAATTTCAAGAGCTGGGTTTCGAGCTGAACCTGGATTTCAAAGAAGATTTGGCTGATGAAGCCATTGATGCTTTCCTCGACGCGTTCCTCAAAGAAGCCATGGAAGCCAACGGTCTGGGCTATGTTGGCGGCGACGACTTCGGTCTGGTTTGCCTGCAGAAGCGTGGCTCGGTGTCCGAAGAGCAGCGTGCAGCGGTTGAAGCCTGGCTCAAAGGCCGCAGCGAACTGACCGAAGCGACTGTCAGCCCGCTGATCGACGTCTGGTACCCGGAAAAGCCGATCAATCCGGTAGCTTGATGTCATGAAAAACGGCGACCTTAAGGTCGCCGTTTTTTTTGGAAGATCAAAAGATCGTCCGAACGCGGCCCGAGCCTTCGGCAGCCCCTACAGGGCCTGCGTGAACCTCGTAGGAGCCGGCTTGCTGGCGATGCTTTTCAGACCTTACGCCAATTCAAAATCACCAGCGTCAAAACCCCCGCCACAATCCCCCAGAACGCCGAACCGATGGAAAACAGCGTCAGCCCCGACGCCGTGACCATGAAGGTGATCAGCGCCGCTTCCCGCTCTTTCGCTTCGCTCATGGCAATGCTCAAGCCATTGATGATCGAGCCGAACAACGCCAGCGCGGCAATCGACAGCACCAACTCTTTAGGCAACGCCGCAAACAATGCCGCCAACGTCGCGCCGAACACCCCGGCGATCCCGTAGAAAATCCCGCACCAGACAGCCGCCGTGTAGCGCTTGTTGCGATCCTCGTGGGCATGCGGCCCGGTGCAGATGGCTGCGCTGATGGCCGCCAGGTTGATCCCGTGGGAGCCAAACGGCGCCAGCAACAGCGAGGCGATGCCGGTGGTGGTGATCAGCGGCGAGGCCGGCACGTTGTAACCGTCGGCGCGCAGCACGGCGATACCGGGCATGTTTTGCGAGGTCATCGCCACCACGAACAGCGGAATGCCGATGCTGATGGTCGCCGCCAGGGAGAAGTGCGGGGTGGTCCAGACGGGCGTTGCCACTTCCAGATGAAAACCGCTGAAGTCCAGCAGGCCCATGAATCCGGACAGCGCCGTGCCAATCAATAACGCGCCTAGCACCGCATAGCGGGGGGAGAGGCGTTTGACTACCAGATAGGTGAAGAACATGCCCAGCACCAGCGCGGTGCGGTGCTGGGCGGCAACGAAGATCTCGCTGCCGATCTTGAACAGAATCCCCGCCAGCAATGCGGCTGCCAACGATGCCGGGATCTTTTTCACCAGGCGTTCGAAGCTGCCGGTCAGCCCGCAAATGGTCACCAGCACCGCGCAAGTAATATATGCACCAATGGCTTCGCCATAACTCACCCCACCGAGGCTGGTGATCAGCAGCGCGGCACCGGGGGTCGACCAGGCAATGGTGATCGGCGTGCGATAGCGCAGCGACAGGCCAATGGAACACACCGCCATGCCGATGGAAATCGCCCAGATCCACGACGAAATCTGCCCGCTGGTCAGCCCCGCTGCTTGCCCGGCCTGGAACATCAGCACCAGGGAACTGGTGTAGCCGGTCATCATCGCGATGAAGCCGGCGACGATGGCCGAAGGCGAAGTGTCGGCCAATGGGCGCAACTGGGTGTGCGTGGCGTCGTTCATGACGGGGCGTTCCTTATACGGGTGAAGATGTTCGCAACGCCGCAACCCTCTGTAGGAGCCGGCTTGCTGGCGATAGCGCCCTTAAGTCTGCGCAAGCCTCAAGGCTGAATCGCCAGCAAGCCGGCTCCTATAGGGTTTCAAGCGCGGCGGATTCTGCGATCAAGCCTAAACTCAAACGTAATGGATCGTTGCGATACAGCGGAAGTGACAAACAGCCGTACAGTCGTGTTGCCACTAAGCATTGTGTACAATCGCCATGTTTTTTACGCGATACTTGCCAGCGACCCACTGTGCCGTATTACAGTCACGGTCAATTCGCCGCAGTTCTCCCGACTCGAGTGCCCATGAACGAACAGTTGCAGCCCCTCAAGAAACAACCGCGAGCAGGCAAAGCCGGCCGCAGCGGTACTCAGGACGATATTGTCTACGCGCATATCTTCGAGGCGATCCTCGAACAGCGTCTGGCGCCCGGCACCAAGTTGAGCGAAGAAGCGCTGGGGGAAATTTTCGGGGTCAGCCGCACCATCATTCGCCGCGCGCTGTCGCGCCTGGCCCATGAAAGCGTGGTTCTGCTGCGTCCGAACCGTGGTGCAGTCGTGGCCAGCCCGAGCGTCGAAGAGGCGCGCCAGGTGTTCATGGCCCGGCGTCTGGTAGAACGCGCAATCACTGAATTGGCGGTTCAGCACGCCACCGCCGAGCAAATCGCCGAATTGCGGCAGATGGTCAACGACGAACGCGACAGCTTTTCCCGTGGCGATCGCGGTGCGGGTATCCGTCTGTCGGGTGAATTCCACCTGAAACTGGCCGAAGCGGCGAAAAACGCGCCGTTGATCAGCTTCCAGCGCAGCCTGGTGTCGCAGACTTCGCTGATCATCGCCCAGTACGAAAGCGGCAACCGTTCCCATTGCTCGTACGACGAGCATACCCAGTTGATCGACGCCATTGAAAAGCGCGACGCTGAACTGGCGGTGAACCTGATGATGCACCACATGGATCACATCGACAGCAAACTCAACCTCGACGAAGAAAGTGCGTCGGATGATTTGCATGCGGTGTTTTCGCATCTGTTGCAGACCAAGAAGCCAGGGCGGTCGGCCGCGAAACTCTGACAGACCGAGGTGTGTTTATCGCTGGCTTGCCAGCGATGGCGGACTGACAGGCAATAAAAATCCCCCAGGCTGAAAAGCGATGGGGGATTTTTTATGCCCGGAAAAAACTCAGCGCTGATGCACCAGATTTCCCGCCGCATAGGTCTGCTGCACAGTCCGGTCATCCCCCAGCGTCATCAACACAAACAACGTCTCGGCAATGTTATTCGCCTGCTTCAAGCGATAACCCAGCAACGGCGTGGCGTTGTAGTCCAGCACCAGGAAGTCCGCATCGCTGCCCGGTTGCAGGTTGCCGATCTTGTCTTCCAGACGCAGCGCACGAGCGCCGCCGAGGGTTGCCAGGTACAGCGACTTGAACGGGCTCAGGCGCGCACCTTGCAGCTGCATGACCTTGTACGCTTCGTTCAACGTTTGCAGCAGTGAGAAACTGGTGCCGCCACCGACGTCGGTGCCAATACCGACATTCAGTTTGTGCTTCTCGGCCATCGGCAGGTTGAACAGGCCGCTGCCGAGGAAGAAGTTCGACGTCGGGCAGAAGGCGATCGCCGAGCCGGTTTCCGCTAGGCGTGCGCACTCGTCGTCGCACAGGTGCACGCCGTGGGCAAACACCGAGCGCTCGCCCAGCAGCTGATAGTGATCGTAAACGTCCAGGTAGCCTTTGCGCTCCGGGAACAGCTCCTTGACCCACTCGATTTCCTTGAGGTTTTCGCTGATGTGGGTCTGCATGTAAAGGTCAGGGAATTCGCTGAGCAACTGGCCGGCGAGGGTCAGCTGTTCCGGGGTGCTGGTCGGTGCGAAGCGCGGGGTGACGGCGTAGTGCAGGCGACCCTTGCCGTGCCAGCGCTCGATCAGCGCCTTGCTTTCGACGTAGCTCGATTCCGCGGTGTCGGTCAGGTAGTCGGGGGCGTTACGGTCCATCATCACCTTGCCGGCGATCATCCGCAGGTCGAGCTGTTCAGCGGCTTCGAAGAACGAGTTCACCGATTGCGGATGCACGCTGCCGAATACCAGCGCGGTGGTGGTGCCGTTGCGCAGCAGTTCCTTGATGAAAATGTCCGCGACTTCATCGGCGTGGGCCTTGTCGGCGAATTGGCTTTCGCACGGGAAGGTGTAGGTGTTGAGCCAATCCAGCAGTTGTTCGCCGTACGCACCGACCATGCCGGTTTGCGGCAGGTGGATGTGGGTGTCGATGAAACCAGGAGTGATCAGCGCATCCTGGTAATGGGTGATTTCGATGTCGGCCGGCAGGGTTGGCAGCAATTCAGAGGCGTGACCGAGGGCGCTGATCTTGCCGTTATCGATCACCAGCAGGCCGTCCTCGAAATACTCGAAGGAGGCTTCGATCCCGACTTCGGCGGGGTCGGCGATGCTGTGCAGAATGGCGGCGCGGTAGGCTTTGCGAGTCAAAGGCATGGTCATTCTCAATTAGAGGCTTGGCTGCGGCGTGAAGCAGGCAGCAGTTTGGCAATCGATGATCCGGCGCTGACAGTCTGCTGGCCGAAATTCGCGTTATAGGTGGCGATGATCTCGCCGGCGATGGAGATGGCGATTTCCACAGGCAACTTGCCTTTGACTTCGCCGATGCCCATCGGGCAGCGCATGCGCTGCACCACGCTGCTGTCGAAACCGCGATCACGCAGGCGATGTTCGAACTTCACCCGTTTGGTCTTCGAACCGATCAGGCCGAAGTAGGCGAAGTCGTTGCGTTTGAGGAGCGCGGCAGTGAGTTCGAGGTCGAGCTGGTGGTTGTGGGTCATGACGATGCAGTAGCTGCCGGCGGGCAGGTCGTCGATTTCATCGACCGGTTCTTCGCTGACGATCTTGCGCACGCCGTGGGGGATCTGCTCAGGGAATTCGTCATCCCGCGAGTCGATCCAGCGCACCCGGCACGGCAGGCTGGCGAGCAGCGGTACCAGTGCGCGGCCGACGTGACCGGCGCCGAACACGGCGATTTGCGCTTGCACCTGGCCCATCGGTTCGAACAGCAAAACGGTCGCGCCGCCGCAGCACTGGCCCAGGCTGGCGCCGAGGCTGAAGCGTTCCAGATGCGTATCCTGCTTGCCGCTGGCGAGCATGTCGCGGGCGATCTGCATGGCTTTGTATTCCAGGTGCCCGCCACCGATGGTGTCGAAGGCCTGGCGGGCGCTGATGACCATCTTCGAACCGGCATTGCGCGGCGTCGAGCCGAGCTCTTCGATGATGGTCACCAACACGCAGGGTTCACCCCGGTTCTGCAGGTCGGCGAGGGCGTCGATCCAGTTGTACATGTTTCACCTCAACATCTCTGTTGTCAGTTCGGGCCTCATCGCTGGCAAGCCAGCTCCCACAGTGCTTTGTGGTGCCCACAGAATTTGGATTCACACAAATCCTGTGGGAGCTGGCTTGCCAGCGATGGCCGCACCTCGGTCCTTAGAGCGGAGCCAACTCGGTTTCAGCCTCGACAGCCTTCGCCACCGTCAACTGGCGCATCTGCTCACAACCCCACAACACCCGCTCCGGGGTCGCCGGTGCGTCGATTTTCGGTTGATGCTTGTAGTCGCCCAAACTCGCCACGGCGTCCTTGATCGCGCACCACGCGGCGATGCCGAGCATGAACGGCGGCTCGCCCACAGCCTTGGAGTGGAACACCGTGTCTTCCGGATTCTTGCGGTTTTCCACCAGCTTCACCCGCAGGTCCAGGGGCATGTCCGCCACGGCCGGGATCTTGTAGCTGGCCGGGCCATTGGTCATCAACTTGCCTTTGTTGTTCCACACCAGTTCTTCCATGGTCAGCCAACCCATGCCCTGGATGAAGCCGCCCTCGACCTGACCGATGTCGATGGCCGGGTTCAGCGAAGCGCCGACGTCATGGAGGATGTCGGTGCGCAGCATTTTGTATTCGCCCGTCAGGGTGTCGACCAGCACTTCACAGCACGCCGCGCCGAAAGCGAAGTAGTAGAACGGACGGCCGCGAGCCTGACTGCGGTCGTAGTAGATTTTCGGGGTCTTGTAGAACCCGGTGCTCGATAGCGAAACCTGGGCGAAGTACGCCTGCTGGATCAGCGCTTCGAAGGTCAGGATGTGGTCGCGAACCCGCACGTGGCCGTTGTGGAATTCCACGTCTTCTTCGCTGACCCTGTATTGCCGCGCGGCGAATTCCACCAGGCGTTGCTTGATGATTTCAGCGGCGTTCTGCGCGGCTTTGCCGTTGAGGTCGGCACCACTGGAAGCAGCGGTTGGCGAGGTGTTCGGCACCTTGTCGGTGTTGGTCGCGGTGATCTGTACGCGGTCCATTTCCACCTGGAACACTTCGGCCACGACCTGCGCGACTTTGGTGTTCAGGCCCTGGCCCATTTCGGTGCCGCCGTGGTTCAGGTGGATGCTGCCGTCGGTGTAGACATGCACCAGCGCACCGGCCTGGTTGAGGAAGCTGGCGGTGAAGGAAATACCGAATTTCACCGGGGTCAGCGCCAGGCCTTTTTTCAGGATCGGGCTGTTGGCGTTGTAGCGGCGGATCGCTTCGCGACGTTCGGCGTACTGGCTGCTTTCTTCCAGTTCGGCGGTCATTTCCTCGAGCATGTTGTGCTCGACGGTCTGGTAGTAATGGGTGACGTTGCGTTCGGTCTTGCCGTAATAGTTGGCCTTGCGCACCGCCAGCGGATCGAGGGCCAGATGGCGGGCGATGGCGTCCATTACTTCTTCGATGGCGACCATACCTTGCGGGCCGCCGAAACCACGGTAAGCAGTATTCGACGCGGTGTTGGTCTTGCAGCGGTGACCGTTGATGGTCGCGTCGCCCAGGTAGTACGAGTTGTCCGAGTGGAACATCGCGCGGTCGACAATCGACGCCGACAAGTCCGGCGAGCAACCGCAGTTGCCGGCCAGTTCCAAAGCAATCCCGTGCAGGCGACCGGTGCTGTCGAAGCCGACGTCATACTCGACATAGAACGGGTGACGCTTGCCGGTCATCAACATGTCTTCGACGCGCGGCAGACGCATCTTGGTCGGCTGGCCGGTCAGGTGCGCGATCACCGCGCACAAACATGCCGGGCTCGCGGCTTGAGTTTCCTTGCCGCCGAAACCACCGCCCATGCGACGCATGTCGACGACGATCTTGTTCATCGACACGTCCAGCACTTCCGCCACCAGCTTCTGCACTTCGGTTGGGTTCTGGGTCGAGCAATAGACGATCATGCCGCCGTCTTCGGTGGGCATCACCGACGAGATCTGGGTTTCCAGATAGAAGTGTTCCTGACCGCCGATGTGCAGCGTGCCCTGGATGCGATGTTCAGCAGTGGCCAGGGCAGTCGCCGAATCGCCGCGCTGATGGGTGTGGCTATCGAGCACGAAATGGCGTTTGCGCAGGGCTTCGACCACGTCCAGCACTGGCTCCAGATCTTCGTATTCGATGATCGCGGCCATCGCTGCTTTGCGCGCGGTTTCCAGGTCTTTCGCGGCGACGGCGATCACCGGTTGGCCGACGAATTCCACGGTGTCGATCGCCAGCAACGGATCGCCCGGCAGCAACGGGCCGATGTCTTTCAGGCCCGGTACGTCTTCGTGGGTAATGGCGATGCGTACGCCTTCGAAGGCGTAGCAGGGCTGGGTGTCGATGCTGATGATTTTCGCGTGGGCGCGGTCAGACAGGCGTGCATAGACGTGCAGCTGATTCGGAAATTCCAGGCGATCGTCGATGTACTGCGCTTCACCGGACACATGCTTGGCGGCGCTGTCGTGCTTGACGCTGCGGCCGACACCGGTGGTCAGGTCCTTGGCGAACAGTTCCGCCAGTTCGGCCTGGGTCTTCTCTGCGGCGTGATGATTAGACATAAGCGGTCACCCGGGTCTCGATGTGCGGTGTTTGCAGTTCGATGAAGTATTTGCGCAGCAGGTTCTGCGCGCTGAGCAGGCGATATTCCTTGCTGGCGCGGAAGTCCGACAGCGGCGTGAAATCTTCGGCCAGTGCGGCGCAGGCGCGTTCGAGCGTGGCGCTGTTGAACGGCGCATTGCGCAATACGGTTTCGCAGGCGTTGGCACGTTTCGGAATGGCCGCCATACCGCCGAAGGCAACGCGGGCGTCGGCGATCACACCGTTTTCCAGACGGATGTTGAAGGCGGCGCAGACAGCAGAGATGTCATCGTCCAGACGCTTGGAAACCTTGTAGGCGCGGAACAGCTGTTCGGCGCTGGCGCGGGGCACGATGATCTTCTCGATGAACTCGCTTTCCTGACGTGCGGTGACGCGGTAATCGATGAAGTAATCTTCCAGCGCCATCGTCCGGCGGGTTTCGCCCTTGCACAGGACGATCTGCGCGCCCAAGGCAATCAGCAGCGGTGGCGAGTCACCGATCGGCGAAGCGTTGCCGATGTTGCCGCCCAGGGTGCCCTGGTTGCGGATTTGCAAGGAAGCGAAGCGCTGCAGCAATTCGCCGAAGTCCGGGTACTCGGCCTTCAGCGCTTCGTAGCAATCGGAGAGGGCGGTGGCGGCACCGATTTCCAGGCGGTCGTCGAAGCGTTCGATACGTTTCATTTCGGCGACGTTGCCGACGTAGATCATCACCGGCAGGGTGCGGTGGAACTGCGTGACTTCCAGCGCCAGGTCGGTGCCACCGGCGAGCAGGCGGGCTTGTGGGTAAGCGTCGTAGAGATCGGCCAGATCGGCCACGGTCAGCGGCACCAGACAGCGTTTGTCGCCGCTGTTGAGTTCGCCGATGTCGGTGGGTGCGATGGCTTTCAGGCGGGCGATGGTCTCGGCTTCTCGGGCGTCGAACTGATCGGGCTGCTTGCCGCAGCAAGATTGTTGGGCCGCTTCCAGAATTGGCCGATAGCCAGTGCAACGGCAGAGGTTGCCGGCGAGCGCTTCGTGGGCTTTATGGGAATCGGGCTCGTCACTGTTCTTTTGCAGCGCGAACAGCGACATCACGAAACCGGGGGTGCAAAAGCCGCATTGCGAACCGTGGCACTCGACCATGGCTTTCTGCACGCTGTGCAGCTCACCTTTGTGCTTGAGGTCTTCAACGCTGATGAGCTGTTTGCCGTGCAAGGACGAAACGAACGTCAGGCACGAGTTGAGGCTGCGATAGCGAATGTGTTCGCGGCCATCCTCATCGGTCTGCAATTCGCCGACCACCACGGTGCACGCGCCGCAGTCACCGCTGGCGCAGCCTTCTTTGGTACCGGGTTTGCCCACATGGTCGCGCAAATAGTTGAGCACGGTCAGGTTCGGGTCCAGGGCGTGCTCGCTACGGAGTTCCTGGTTTAGTAAAAACTGGATCACGGAAGGCCTCGCAGACTCATTATTGTTGTTAACCGATATGAACCGAATTTAGCAGGTCTGACTTTTCGGTCAATGATTTTCTGACTTAAAGGTCAGGAAAGCCCATTTTGTCGATTAACCACTGGTTTCTTCAGTATTGACCCTCGTGGGCTAGCCTGCTTTTTGCTTGAATCGTGCCAAAAACCACCCGGCGGGCACTCCGCCATGACGTATCAATTGCGCTACACTGCGCCGCTTGTGCAAATCGAAGAGTTTGAAGGACAACCATGACGTTCAAGGCGCCGGACAGCCTCGCCGAGCAAATCGCTCACCACCTCGCCGAACGCATCATTCGCGGCGAAATGAAGCCCGGGGAGCGCATCCAGGAACAGAAGGTCACGCTGGCCCTCAATGTCAGTCGCGGCTCGGTCCGCGAGGCGTTGCTCATTCTTGAACGTCGCCACCTGATCGCGATCCTGCCGCGACGTGGCGCCCATGTGACCGAGCTCACCGCGCACAAGGTGCAGAGCCTGTGCACGCTGATGAGCGAGATGTACATCCTGCTCGCCAATGCCGTGGCCAATGGCTGGAAAGTCCAGGCCGACCTGGCGCCGTTCGTGCAGATTCAGCAGCGCCTGACAGCCAGTTTCGAGCGCCAGGACATTCATACCTTCGTCGACGACAGCTTCAATGTGATGCGCGCCACGTATCCGTTCGCCAACAACCCGTACTTGCAGGAAACCGTCGAAAATCTGCAGCCGGCCATGAGCCGCGCGTATTTCCTTGCCCTGGATCAGCGCAAGGCCTCGATGAGCGAGTATCTGGAACTGTTCGAGCGCTTGCTCGCCGCCGTGATTGCCCGTGACTTTGCACAGATCCGCGAAGTGCTGACCGCTTACGGCCAGCGCAGCTGCGATCTGGTGATCTCCGCCCTGACGGACGCCTGATCTTGCGGCTTAAGTGCATCAAGCTGGCGGGGTTCAAGTCCTTCGTCGATCCGACCACGGTGAACTTCCCCAGTAACATGGCGGCGGTGGTCGGGCCCAATGGTTGCGGCAAGTCGAACATCATCGACGCCGTGCGTTGGGTAATGGGCGAAAGCTCCGCCAAGAACCTGCGTGGCGAGTCGATGACCGACGTCATCTTCAACGGCTCGACCAGCCGCAAACCGGTGAGCCAGGCGAGCATCGAACTGGTGTTCGATAACTCCGACGGAACACTGCTCGGCGAATATGCCGCCTACGCGGAAATCTCCATTCGCCGCAAAGTGACCCGCGACAGCCAGACCACTTACTACCTCAACGGCACCAAATGCCGTCGTCGCGACATCACCGATATCTTCCTCGGCACCGGCCTCGGCCCGCGCAGCTACTCGATCATCGAGCAGGGCATGATCTCCAAGCTGATCGAGTCCAAGCCTGAGGATCTGCGCAATTTCATCGAAGAAGCGGCGGGGATTTCCAAGTACAAGGAGCGCCGGCGCGAGACCGAAAACCGTATTCGCCGCACCCACGAAAACCTCGCCCGCCTGACTGACCTGCGTGAAGAGCTGGAACGCCAGCTCGAACGCTTGCACCGCCAGGCCGAGGCCGCGAAGAAGTATCAGGAATACAAAGGCGAAGAACGTCAGCTCAAGGCGCAACTTTCGGCACTGCGCTGGCAGGATCTGAACGAACAGGTCGGCCAGCGCGAAGCGATCATCGGCACCCAGGAAATCAGTTTCGAAGCGCTGGTCGCCGAGCAGCGTAACGCCGATGCGAGCATCGAACGCTTGCGTGACGGGCACCACGACCTCTCCGAACGCTTCAATCTGGTGCAAGGGCGCTTCTATTCGGTCGGCGGCGACATCGCTCGGGTCGAGCAGAGCATCCAGCACGGCCAGCAGCGTTTGCGTCAGTTGCAGGACGACCTGAAAGAAGCCGAGCGTGCGCGCCTGGAAACCGAATCGCACCTGGGCCATGACCGCACGCTATTGCTGACCCTCGGCGAAGAGCTGGACATGCTCACGCCAGAGCAGGAAGTCACCAGCGCCGCCGCCGAAGAAGCCGCCGCCGCGCTGGAAGAATCCGAAACCACCATGCACGGCTGGCAGGAGCAGTGGGACACGTTCAACCTGACCGCCGCCGAACCGCGGCGTCAGGCTGAAGTCCAGCAATCGCGGATCCAGCAACTGGAAACCAGCCTGGAGCGTCTGGCTGACCGGCAGAAACGTCTTGGCGAAGAGCGCGCCTTGCTTTCGGCGGACCCGGAAGACGCAGCGATCATGGAGCTCAGCGAGCAACTCGCTGAATCCGAGGCAACCCTCGAGGATTTGCAGACCAGCGAACAAGCTCAGGTCGAAAAACTCGAGCAACTGCGCCAGCAACTGCAACACGCGCTGTCGGCGCAACAGCAGGCTCAGGGTGATTTGCAGCGTCTCAATGGTCGCCTGGCTTCGCTGGAAGCCCTGCAACAAGCTGCGCTCGATCCGGGCACTGGCACCGCCGAATGGCTGCGCGACCAGCATCTGGCGGATCGCCCGCGTCTGGCTGAAGGCCTGAAGGTTGAAGCCGGTTGGGAGCTGGCGGTGGAAACCGTGCTTGGCGCCGACCTGCAAGCGGTGCTGGTGGATGATTTCAACGATTTCGATTTGTCCGGGTTTACCCAAGGCGATCTGCGCTTGCTCAGCCCGGCTACCGATGGCGTACGTGTGCCCGGCAGCTTGCTGGACAAAGTCGAGGCGCAGATCGATCTGTCCCCATGGCTGGGGCAAGTCAAACCGGTCGACAGCCTCGAACAGGCCTTGGCTTTGCGCGGTCAATTGACTGTCGGCCAGAGCCTGATCAGTCGCGACGGCTATTGGGTCGGCCGGCACTTCCTGCGCGTGCGTCGCGCCAGCGAAGCGGAAAGCGGCATGCTCGCCCGTGGTCAGGAAATCCAGAAACTGGGCCTTGAGCGTGAAGAGCGCGAAGCGACCGTCGAAACCCTGGAAACCGAATTGCAAAACCTGCGGGCGCAACAGCGTCAGCAGGAAAACGGCCGCGAACATTTGCGTCGTTTGCTGCAAGACGAAGCGCGCCAACAAGGTGAATTGAAAGCTCAACTTTCGGCCGGCAAAGCCAAAGCCGAGCAGTTGACCTTGCGCCGCACGCGTCTTGATGAAGAGATTGAAGAACTGGGCGAGCAACGCGCGCTGGAGCACGAAAACATCGGCGAGGCGCGCCTGCAATTGCAGGAAGCCCTCGACAGCATGGCGCTGGACACCGAGCAGCGCGAGCTGCTGCTGGCCCAGCGTGACAGCTTGCGCGAGCGCTTGGACCGGGTGCGGCAGGAGGCCCGGCAACACAAGGATCACGCGCATCAATTGGCGGTGCGACTGGGTTCGCTCAAGGCTCAGCACGATTCGACGCGACAGGCGCTGGAACGTCTGGAAATGCAGTCCGAACGCCTGACCGAAAAGCGCGAGCAGTTGAGCCTTAATCTGGAGGAGGGCGAGGCACCGCTGGAAGAGCTGCGCCTGAAACTTGAAGAGTTGCTCGACAAGCGCATGACCGTCGACGAAGAACTCAAGACCGCGCAGATCGCCCTCGAAGACGCCGACCGCGAACTGCGCGAGGCCGAGAAACGTCGCACCCAGGCCGAACAGCAATCCCAGTTGATCCGCAGCCAACTCGAACAGCAACGCATGGAATGGCAAGCCCTGACCGTGCGGCGCAAGGCGTTGCAGGATCAGTTGCTCGAGGACGGTTACGACCTGCACGGCGTGCTCGCCACGCTGACCGCCGAGGCCAGCGAGAAGGCTGCTGAGGAAGAACTTGAACGCATTGCCGCGCGGATTCAGCGCCTCGGTGCGATCAACCTCGCGGCCATCGACGAATACCAGCAACAATCCGAGCGTAAACGTTATCTGGATGCGCAGAACGACGATCTGGTGGAAGCACTCGACACGCTGGAGAACGTGATTCGCAAGATCGACAAGGAAACCCGCAACCGTTTCAAAGATACCTTTGATCAGATCAATGGCGGTTTACAGGCGCTTTTCCCAAAAGTTTTCGGTGGAGGACGCGCGTATTTGGAACTGACGGGCGAAGATCTACTCGATACAGGGGTGACAATCATGGCGCAGCCGCCCGGCAAGAAGAACAGCACCATCCATTTGCTCTCCGGTGGCGAAAAAGCCCTGACTGCGTTGGCTCTGGTTTTTGCGATCTTCAAGCTGAATCCGGCACCGTTCTGCATGCTCGATGAGGTTGACGCGCCACTGGATGACGCTAACGTTGGACGCTACGCGAGGCTGGTCAAGGAGATGTCGCAGTCGGTGCAGTTCATCTATATCACCCACAACAAGATCGCCATGGAAATGGCCGATCAACTGATGGGGGTGACGATGCACGAACCGGGATGTTCGCGTCTGGTGGCGGTGGATGTCGAGGAGGCGATGGCGATGGTGGATGCCTGAGTCGGCGCTTGTAAGGCGGGTATTTTTTAGTTGTAAGACTTTTTAACCTGCCCTGACTTGCTGGCAAATCGACATAATCGCTCAAGCCTTTGTGACAGACGGTGTAAAGTTGCCTTTGGTCGTGCTAGTTTAATGTCAATTTTTCGTATACGTGGGCAAAACGCCTGTCAGAACATAGAGTTGGCGCCACGTTTTAAAGCGGTTTACAGGTTGTAAACCCCTTATTTTTCAGCATTTTTTATAGAGGCACGGGATTACATGGAAATCGGTCTGCGCGAGTGGCTGATCGTCATCGGCATTATTGTCATTGCCGGTATTCTTTTCGATGGCTGGCGCCGTATGCGCGGCGGCAAGGGAAAACTGAAGTTCCGTCTTGATAGAAATCTGTCCAACCTGCCGGACGAGGACACCAGCGCCGAGCTGTTGGGCCCGCCCCGCGTGCTGGATAACCACAAGGAACCGCAACTGGACGAGCATGATCTGCCGTCTGTGAGCATGCCTGCCCGTGAAGCCCGTGAGTCGGGTTCCAAGCGCGGCAAGCGCGGTCATGGCGAACCTTCGCAGGGCGACATGAACCTCAGCCTGGACCTGGATGGCGGCCCGAGCTTCAGCAGCCGTGACGAGGATTTCCCGGAAGACACCAAGGCTTCGCCGTCGGTTAGTGACAAAGAGCAGCCCCAAGCGGAAGAAGTGCTGGTCATCAGCGTGATCTGTCGTGACGCCGCCGGCTTCAAAGGCCCGGCGCTGTTGCAGAATATTCTGGAAAGCGGTCTGCGTTTTGGCGAAATGGACATCTTCCACCGTCACGAAAGCATGGCGGGTAACGGCGAAGTGCTGTTCTCGATGGCTAACGCGGTCAAACCTGGCGTTTTCGACCTGGACGACATCGACCACTTCAGCACCCCGGCGGTGAGTTTCTTCCTCGGTCTGCCAGGTCCGCGTCATCCGAAGCAAGCGTTCGACGTGATGGTCGCTGCGGCGCGCAAGCTGTCACAGGAGCTGAACGGCGAACTGAAGGACGACCAGCGCAGCGTGCTGACCGCGCAAACGATCGAGCATTACCGCCAGCGCATCGTCGAGTTCGAACGCCGCGCGTTGACCCAGAAGCGCTAAAGTCGCTTTTGTGGCGAGGGAGCTTGCTCCCGCTGGGTCGCGAAGCGGCCCCAAGGCCATCCGCCTCGTTGTGCCAGGTACGACGAGGTTGCAGGATTTACGACGGCTACGCCGCCGAGCGGGAGCAAGCTCCCTCGCCACAATGTCCATAGCCTTGAGCTACTGTGATTTAAAAAATTGAGCAGCCTCGGCTGCTCTTTTGCTTTATGAGAGAACACCCATGACTGCCGCCAAAAACCGCATTCTAGAGCTGCGTGCCGAGATCGATCAGCACAACTATCGCTATCACGTGATGGACGAGCCGAGTATTCCCGACGCTGAATACGATCGGTTGTTCAACGAGCTCAAGGCGCTCGAAGCCGCCAATCCCGAGCTGATCACCAGCGACTCGCCAACCCAGCGAGTGGGCAGCGCGGCGCTGTCGGCGTTCACGCAGGTGCGCCACGAAGTGCCGATGCTCAGCCTCGGTAACGCCTTTGAAGAAACCGACATGCGTGAATTCGACCGTCGCGTAACCGAAGGGCTGGATCTGCCCGCCGGCGATCTGTTCGGTGGCGGCGCGGCCGTGGAATACAGCTGCGAACCCAAACTCGACGGCCTGGCCGTGAGCCTGCTGTATCAGGACGGTGTACTGGTGCGCGGCGCCACGCGCGGCGACGGCACCACCGGCGAGGACATCAGCGTCAACGTGCGCACCGTGCGCAACATTCCACTCAAGCTGCACGGCACGGGCTGGCCGGCAACCCTGGAAGTACGCGGCGAAGTGTTCATGTCCAAGGCCGGTTTCGAGCGGCTCAACGCCTCGCAACTGGAAGTCGGCGGCAAGACGTTCGCCAACCCGCGCAACGCGGCGGCGGGCAGCTTGCGGCAGCTGGATTCGAAGATCACCGCCAATCGGCCGCTGGAGTTCTGCTGCTACGGCATCGGCCAGATTTCTGCGGATATCGCTGATACCCATATCGGCAACCTCAAGCAGCTCCAGGCCTGGGGCATGCCAATCAGCCACGAATTGAAACTGGCTCACGGCATCGACGAGTGCCTGGATTACTACCGCGACATCGGTGAACGCCGTAACGGGCTGGCCTATGAAATCGACGGCGTGGTGTTCAAGGTCAACAGCATTGCCTCCCAGCGTGAACTGGGTTTCCGCGCCCGCGAACCGCGCTGGGCCATCGCCCATAAATTCCCGGCCATGGAAGAACTTACCGAGTTGCTCGACGTGGAGTTCCAGGTCGGCCGCACCGGTGCTGTCACGCCAGTGGCGCGTCTGAAACCGGTCAAGGTGGCGGGTGTCACCGTGGCCAACGCGACGTTGCACAACATGGACGAAGTGGCACGTCTGGGGCTGATGATTGGCGACACGGTGATCATCCGCCGCGCCGGCGACGTGATTCCGCAAGTGGTGCAAGTGGTGCTTGAACGTCGCCCGGACAATGCACGTCCGGTGCAGATCCCGGAGCAGTGCCCGGTCTGTGGCTCTCACGTCGAGCGCACGCAACTGGTCAAGCGCAGCAAAGGTCGCGAGACAGTCAGCGAAGGTGCGGTGTATCGCTGTGTCGGTCGACTGGCCTGCGGTGCGCAGCTCAAGCAAGCGATTATTCACTTCGTTTCCCGCCGGGCCATGGACATCGAAGGACTCGGCGACAAAAGTGTCGAGCAACTGGTGGATGAAGGGTTGGTCAATTCGCCTGCCGATCTGTATGCCTTGAAGTTCGAGGACATCGTCGATCTCGAAGGCTTTGCCGAGCTGTCGAGCAAGAAATTGCTCAGCGCCATCGAAGACAGCAAGAAGCCGGGGTTGGCGCGCTTCATTTACGCCCTCGGGATTCCGGACGTCGGCGAAGAGACGGCCAAGGTCCTCGCACGCTCCCTGGGTTCGCTGGAGCGGGTGCAGCAGGCTTTGCCGCAAGTGCTGACGTACTTGCCGGATGTCGGGCTGGAAGTGGCGCACGAGATTCACAGCTTCTTTGAAGATGCGCATAACCAACAGGTGATCGCCGATCTGCTCAAGCACGGCTTGCAGATTCAGGATCAGGGTGAGTTGGGTGCCGAGTTCGCCGCCAGTACCACGCTGGGCGGTTTCCTCGACAAGCTGCACATTCCTTCGGTCGGGCCGGGCGGGGCGCAGAAACTCGCGGACAGGTTCGGTACGTTGCAAGGCGTGATTGGCGCCGATTGGCTGGACATGCGCCAGGCGCTGCCGGAGAAACAGGCCAATGCGGTTCGCGAGTTTTTCGCGGTCGAGGAAAACCGGCTGCTTGCTGAAGCGGCGGAAAAGCAACTGGCTGATTTCGGGATGCACTGGCAGAGCGAGAAGAAAGTCGTCGAAGGCTTGCCGTTGGCTGGTCAGACTTGGGTGCTGACCGGTTCGCTGGAGTTGATGAGTCGCGATGTGGCCAAGGACAAACTCGAGAGTCTTGGCGCCAAGGTAGCGGGCTCGGTTTCGGCCAAGACCCATTGCGTGGTGGCAGGCCCGGGTGCGGGTTCGAAGTTGACCAAGGCCAATGAGCTGGGGCTGAAGGTGCTGGATGAAGAGGCGTTTGTGCTGTTCCTGAAAGAGCACGGCATCGAAGCCTGACGCAATTCCCTGTGGCGAAGGAGCTTGCTCCCGCTGGGCTGCGAAGCAGCCCCATCCAATCACCGCATTTACCAGGCACGCCGCATGTTCTGGTTTTGCGACCGCTGCGCCGCCGAGCGGGAGCAAGCTCCCTCGCCACAAAGGGTTCTGCGTCACGAGTGTCATCTACAAAACGGAACGATCACGGCGAAGCGATGATCTAGTCTTGGCAAGCCCCAGGGAGAGATCGCCATGTACCGTTTCTTTGAGCAGCTCAGCTCGCGCATCGCCGCCCCTTTCATGGGCGAAATTTCGCGCAACAGCAAAGTCTGGTCCTGCCGTTGCGGGCAGTCGCTGTTCTTCAGCAACAGTCAGTGCCTGGCCTGTTCGGCAGCGTTGGGTTATCAACCGGAGCAGAGTCGCTTGTCCTCGCTGCAACCGGGCGCGCAACCCGATACCTGGCTGCTCGACGTCGATCCTGAATATGGTGAATTGCGCCGCTGCGCCAACCTCGATTCCCCGGCCGCCTGCAATTGGCTGCTGCCCGCCAACGATCATGATGCGCTGTGCATCGCCTGTAGCCTGAATCGCACCATTCCCGATTTGTCGATTGCGCAAAACCACGATCGCTGGCGCAAGGTGGAAACCGCCAAGCGGCGTCTGGTCGCGCAGTTGGTCAGCCTCGGATTGCAGGTCATCCCGAAAACCGTCGATGAAGACGCGGGCCTGGCCTTCGATGTCATCGGCGTCGATCTCGAAGGCAAGGCACCCACTACCGGCCACGCCAACGGCTTGATCACCCTCGACATCAAAGAGGCCGACGACGCCCATCGCGAACAAGTGCGAGTGCAGATGCGCGAACCCTATCGCACGCTGCTTGGGCATTTTCGTCATGAGGTAGGGCATTACTACTGGGACCGGTTGATCGCCAACAGTGATTGGCTGGAACCGTTTCGCGGCTTGTTCGGCGATGAGCGTGAGAGCTACGCCGAGGCTCTTGAGCGGCATTATCAGCAAGGCGCACCGCTTGACTGGCAGCAGCATTACGTCAGCGCCTACGCGACCATGCACCCTTGGGAAGACTGGGCGGAAACCTGGGCTCACTACCTGCACATGATGGACGCGGTGGACACCGCGCTCGGATTTGGCATGAGTGCCCGGGAAATGGATTTCGACTATCAACCGTTCCCGTCGAGCACGCTTTACGATCCGCAGCATCCGGGCGGCGCGGCGTTTCTGTCATTCGTCAACGCGTGGATCGAATTGGCTGGCATGCTCAATGAGCTGTCACGCAGCATGGGGCAGCCGGATTTCTATCCCTTCGTGTTGCCGCCAGCGGTGATCGCCAAGCTGCATTTCATTCACCTGGTGATTCAGCGCGAGGGCGGCAGGGCGGATGAGGTGGTAAAAGACCTGTAGGAGCTGCCGAAGGCTGCGATCTTTTTCGGTATCCCGCATGTCCTTGACGCGCCTCATATTTTTTAATCCGCCCGAACGGTTGTAAGTTCGTCTCAGATAGGTACAATGGCGCGGCTCGCCGTAAGGTGAGCGTCGTTATGGTGACCCCATCGGTCCCCCCGCAACGATTACCCGTGAACCTGGTCAGAGCCGGAAGGCAGCAGCCACAGCGGGAACATTGTGTGCCGGGGTGTGGCTGGTGGGGTTGCCTCCATAACGCACCGCGATTCCTCTGTCGCGTTATCTGATTAAAAATACTTTTATTGCACTGCCATGGATTAATCGTCCTGGGCGGTTTTTTGTCGTCTCCAAAAAAGCGGAGAAGGCCACCCCGTGGCGAGGGAGCTTGCTCCCGCAGGGTCGCGAAGCGGCCCCCAAACCAGTCTTATGCCCGGCGCTGGGCTAAGACTTGCCGCCAATATAGAGCTGAATGATGTCGTCGATCTCCCCGGACATCTTCATCCGCAGCAAGGTCCGCAGAATCCGTTGCACCGGCACCTTGGGGTCATTGCGCACATAGCAACCGACGCGCTGCTCCTGCAACACTGCCACACGTTGCAATTGCTGCTCCGGCAACAGGCGCTGATTGAACCAGTCCAGGGTCCATTGATTGCTGACGGCATAGCGATTGCGCCCGGCGTGGAGTTTTTCCAGGACCTGTTCCTGATTGCGGGCGTCGTCGCGATGGAGCTCGTTGGCATCGAACAGCGGTTGAAGGGTCGGGTAGCTATAGCCGAGCACGGTGCCGATGGACTGGTGTGACAGTTTCGCCGGTATCACCGTGGCGGGCGCGGCAGGGCGGCTGATCAGCAAATCGGGTTGCGTCCAGAGCGGGATGCTCCAGATGTAGTCGCCAGACTGGTTCGGCATCCATGACTGCGCGGCATAACAGCGCACATCGACCTCGCCGTGCTCCATGGCGTTTTGCACGCGTCCGCGAGGCAATACGTGAAATTCAGCGGGCACGCCGACCTGGGTCGCGAGGCTGAGCATTACGTCGTAGAGGATGCCTTGAGTCGGTCGGCCACGCTCAAGTTGCACCATCGGCATCGCCCAACTGTCGGGCACCACGAAGCGCAACGGCGCGTCAGCGGCCACGCCATCCAGGCTGATCAACAGCAATGCCCCCAAGGCCAGCCGCATAAACGCTCCGTTATCGATGAAACAAAAAGCCCCCAAAACGCAGCTTAGCCAGATTAGACGAGTCCACCGGATGCAATTTTGGCCTTGCTCCGCTAGCATTAGCCGCTTCTGCTTTCCAGTGGTGATGGTTTTCGATGAGTTATCAGGTTCTTGCACGTAAATGGCGTCCGCGCTCGTTCCGCGAAATGGTCGGCCAGACCCATGTGCTCAAGGCTCTGATCAATGCCTTGGACAGCCAGCGGCTGCACCACGCGTACCTGTTCACCGGTACCCGCGGGGTCGGCAAGACCACCATCGCGCGGATCATCGCCAAATGCCTGAACTGTGAAACAGGTATCACTTCGACGCCCTGTGGCGAGTGCTCGGTGTGCCGTGAGATCGATGAGGGCCGCTTCGTCGACCTGATCGAGATTGACGCCGCCAGCCGCACCAAGGTTGAAGACACCCGCGAGCTGCTCGATAACGTGCAATACGCGCCAAGCCGTGGCCGCTTCAAGGTCTACCTGATCGACGAAGTGCACATGCTCTCCAGCCATTCCTTCAATGCGCTGCTGAAAACCCTTGAAGAGCCGCCACCCTACGTCAAGTTCATCCTGGCCACCACCGACCCGCAGAAACTTCCTGCAACGATTCTCTCGCGGTGCCTGCAGTTCTCCCTGAAGAACATGACCCCGGAGCGGGTGGTCGAGCATTTGACCCACGTGCTGGGCGTCGAGAACGTGCCGTTCGAAGACGATGCACTGTGGTTGCTGGGCCGCGCCGCCGACGGATCGATGCGCGACGCTATGAGCCTGACCGACCAGGCAATTGCCTTCGGTGAAGGCAAAGTCATGGCCGCCGACGTGCGGGCGATGCTTGGCACCCTCGATCACGGACAGGTCTATGACGTTCTGCATGCGCTGATCGAAGGCGATGCCAAGGGGTTGCTCGAAGCCGTTCGTCATCTGGCCGAACAAGGCCCGGACTGGAACGGCGTGCTCTCGGAAATTCTCAACGTGCTGCATCGTGTCGCCATCGCCCAGGCCTTGCCTGAAGGCGTCGACAACGGCCACGGCGATCGTGACCGGGTGCTGGCACTGGCCCAGGCCTTGCCGGCTGAAGACGTGCAGTTCTATTACCAGATGGGCCTGATCGGTCGCCGCGATTTGCCACTGGCACCGGACCCGCGCGGTGGCTTCGAAATGGTCCTGCTGCGGATGCTCGCCTTCCGGCCCGCCGATACTGCGGATGCCCCGAGGCAACCGCTAAAGCCAGTGGGGATCAGCCAGGCCACAGTTGATTCCGCAAATTCAGTGGCTGCCGTGCGAGTTGTTGCGCCGGTAGTCGCTGCGGCAGTTACACCCGTGGTTCCTGCGCCGGTTGCGGAGGCAGTGGTTGCCGAGCCTGAGCCTGTTGCGCCGGTCGTCGTACCTGAGCCTGAGCCTGAGCCTGTGGTCGAGGCGGTCGTGGTCGAGGAGGTTGTCGACCTGCCGTGGAATGACCCGGTCGAGCCTGCGCCTGTTCAACAGCCGGCGGTCGAGCCGGTACTGGAAACCACCAGCGAACAACCCGAATTACCGCCGATGCCGTTGCCGACGCCGGACAGCGTGGTGCCGGACGCGCCGGAATGGGCCGCTGCACCAATCCCGGAACCGTCCGTGGCCGAGGTCGATGCCGCCACGCCAGGCATGGACCTGGACGACGAGCCGCCGCTGGACGAAGACTACATCGAGCCGGACATCGATTCGGCCTACAGTTACCTCGACGAACTGGCCAGCGAGCACGCCGCTGAGCCGGCGCCAGAACCCGAGCCTGAGCCCGCAGCAGCGCCGGCAACCGGTCTGGCCCTGCAATGGCTGGAGCTGTTCCCGAAACTGCCGATTTCCGGCATGACCGGCAGCATCGCCGCCAACTGCACGCTGATCGCCGTGGATGGCGACAACTGGCTGTTGCACCTGGACCCGGCCCACAGCGCCTTGTTCAACGCGACCCAGCAACGTCGTCTCAACGATGCGTTGAACCAGTTTCACGGGCGCACGCTGACCCTGAGCATGGAGCTGATCAAGCCCGAGCAGGAAACCCCGGCGCAGGCGGCGTCCCGTCGTCGTGCCGACCGTCAGCGCGAGGCTGAGGAATCGATCCACGGTGATCCGTTCATCCAGCAAATGATGCAGCAGTTCGGTGCGGTGATCCGTAACGATACTATTGAACCTGTCGAAGCCCTGGCCAGTCAGGGCTAATAACTGAAGGCGTTCGGTCGTAAGGGCCGTGCGCTGTTTTTATCCAAGTACTTTTGAGGTGATTCCCATGATGAAAGGTGGCATGGCCGGCCTGATGAAGCAGGCACAGCAGATGCAGGAAAAAATGGCCAAGATGCAGGAAGAGCTGGCCAACGCCGAAGTCACCGGTAAGGCCGGTGGCGACATGGTCACCGTGGTGATGACCGGTCGTCATGACGTCAAGCGCGTGACCATCGACCCAAGCCTGGTCGAAGGCCTGAGCGAAGACGACAAGGAAATGCTCGAAGCGGTGTTCGCGGCAGCGGTGAACGATGCCGTTCGCAAGATCGAAGCCAACAGCCAGGACAAAATGTCCGGCATGACCGCTGGCATGCAACTGCCACCGGGTATGAAACTGCCATTCTGATTCGCCTTCAGGCGGCAGATGAGCTACAAAAAAATGCCAGGCATCGCGCCTGGCATTTTTGTTTCTGGCTATCGGTAATGTGATGACTGTCAGGCCGCCTTCGCGAGCAGGCTCGCACAGTTGAACGCATTCCAGTGCGGAGCGAGCCTGCTCGCGATGAAGTCCACTCGGTCGTATGGTAGAAACATCGAACGCGAAATCGCCACAAAGGTCTGCTCCCTATATCCCCGAATTCACCCATTCAAGGAGACGCTGACATGTCCGACCCCATGACCCTCAACCAACGCATCGTCCTGGCCTCCCGTCCGGTAGGCGCACCGACGCCGGAGAATTTCCGCCTGGAACGCGTGGCGCTGCCCGAACTGGCCGACGGTCAGGTGTTGCTCAAGACCCTTTTTCTGTCGCTGGACCCCTACATGCGCGGGCGCATGAGTGACGCGCCGTCCTACGCGGCCCCAGTGGAAATCGGCGGGGTGATGACCGGTGGCGCTGTCAGCCGGGTCGAACGCTCGTTGCATCCCAAGTTTCAGGAAGGTGACCTGGTGGTCGGCTCGACTGGCTGGCAGAGCCACAGCATCAATGACGGTCGCAGCATCATCCCGGTGCCGTCGGGCCTGCCGAGCCCGTCAATGGCCTTGGGCGTGCTCGGCATGCCGGGCATGACCGCGTACATGGGCTTGATGGACATCGGCCAGCCGAAGTCCGGCGAGACCCTGGTGGTCGCCGCAGCATCCGGCGCAGTGGGTTCGGTGGTCGGGCAAGTGGCGAAGATCAAGGGCCTGCGCGTGGTAGGCGTGGCCGGTGGTGCGGACAAGTGCCGTTATGTGATCGAAGAGCTGGGCTTCGATGCCTGCGTCGACCACAAGAGCCCGGACTTCGCCGATGAACTGGCCAAGGCGTGCCCCAAAGGCATCGACATCTATTTCGAAAACGTCGGCGGCAAGGTATTCGATGGCGTGCTGCCGTTGCTCAATCCCAAGGCACGTATTCCGCTGTGTGGCCTGATTGCGTCCTACAACGCAACCGAAGCGCCGAGTGGGCCGGATCGCCTGCCGCAATTGCAACGCACTCTGCTGACCAAACGTGTGCGGATTCAGGGCTTCATCGTGTTTGACGACTATGGTGACCGTCAGCCGGAATTCGTCAGCGCCATGGCGCCGTGGGTGCGTGATGGCAAGGTTAAGTTCCGCGAAGACGTGGTCGATGGCCTGGAGAACGCGCCCGAAGCATTCATTGGTCTGCTGGAAGGACGCAACTTCGGCAAACTGGTGATTCGGGTCGCCCGGGACTGACTAATCGACGCTGCTATTTGACGCTAATCAGAGGCGCGGGTATAAACCGCGTCTCGTTGTTTTGTCGGACTTTTTCCCCATGAGCTTCAGCCCTTTGATTCGCCAACTGATCGATGCCCTGCGCGTTTTGCCAGGCGTGGGTCAGAAAACCGCCCAGCGCATGGCGTTGCAGTTGCTCGAGCGTGATCGCAGCGGCGGCTCGCGACTGGCGCAGGCCCTAAGCCAGGCCATGGATGGGGTCGGTCACTGCCGTTTGTGCCGCACGCTGACCGAAGATGACCTCTGCCCGCAATGCGCCGATACCCGGCGCGACGACACGTTGCTGTGTGTGGTGGAAGGGCCGATGGATGTCTACGCCGTGGAGCAGACCGGGTTCCGCGGGCGGTACTTCGTGCTCAAAGGCCACTTGTCGCCGCTCGACGGGCTGGGGCCGGAAGCGATCGGCATCCCGCAATTGATGGCGCGGATCGAAGAGGCGGGCACCTTTGCTGAAGTCATTCTCGCCACCAACCCGACCGTGGAAGGCGAAGCCACCGCGCACTACATCGCCCAATTGCTCAGCAGCAAAGGCCTGATCGCTTCGCGCATCGCCCATGGCGTGCCGTTGGGCGGCGAGCTGGAGTTGGTCGATGGCGGGACGTTGGCGCATTCGTTTGCGGGGCGTAAGCCGATTTCGCTGTAACAGCAAAAGATCGCAGCCTTCGGCAGCTCCTACAGGGATAGGTGTTTTTCTGTAGGAGCTGCCGAAGGCTGCGATCTTTTGATATTCAATCTCTCTCTTGTAAAACCAAGTAATCGTGGCGTCTGCACAGACGCCATCGCCACCAAGCCTGCGATCTGTAGGAGCCGGCTTGCTGGCGATGCAGACACCTCGATCCCCCTGATTCAAACAATCCTGTTGAAAACCAAGCAAGCGCTCGGTTAACGTCGCTGAACCCTTCAGTGGAGTTCGCCGATGCCTGCCTTTCAGGAATACTTCGATCCCAGCCACCAATTGGTCCGCGACAGCGTCAGACGTTTCGTCGAGCGCGAGATTCTTCCGGACATTGATCAGTGGGAAGAAGCTGAAAGCTTTCCCCGCGAGCTCTACCTCAAGGCCGGTGCGGCGGGAATCCTCGGCATCGGCTACCCGGAGCAATACGGTGGCAGCCACGAAGGCGATCTGTTCGCCAAGGTCGCTGCCAGCGAAGAGTTGATGCGCTGTGGCTCTGGAGGCCTGGTGGCGGGGCTGGGGTCGCTGGATATCGGCTTGCCGCCGATTCTCAAATGGGCCAGGCCGGACGTCCGAGATCGGGTTGTGCCACAGGTGTTGTCCGGTGAGAAAATCAGTGCCTTGGCCGTTACCGAACCCGGCGGTGGTTCCGACGTCGCCAACCTGCAAACCCGCGCCGTGCGTGACGGTGATGTTTACCGGGTCAGCGGCAGTAAAACCTTTATCACCAGTGGCGTACGCGCGGATTTCTACACCGTCGCGGTGCGTACCGGCGAGCCGGGTTTCGCCGGCATCAGCCTGTTAATGATCGAGAAGGGCACGCCCGGTTTCACCGTGGGACGGCAACTGAAGAAAATGGGTTGGTGGGCGTCGGACACCGCCGAATTGTTCTTCGATAATTGCCGTGTGCCTGTAGGCAATCTGATTGGCAGCGAAAACATGGGGTTCGCCTGCATCATGGGTAACTTCCAGAGCGAACGCCTGGCTTTGGCGCTGATGGCCAACATGACCGCACAGCTGGCGCTGGAGGAAAGCCTGAAATGGGCGCGGGAGCGTGAAGCCTTCGGCAAACCCATCGGCAAGTTCCAGGTGATCAAGCATCGCCTCGCCGAGATGGCTACCGAGCTGGAAGTCTCAAGGGAATTTACCTATCGGCAAGCGGCGAAAATGGCGGTGGGGCAGAGTGTGATCAAGGAGATTTCCATGGCCAAGAATTTTGCCACTGACACGGCTGACCGGATTACTAACGATGCGGTGCAGATATTGGGCGGGATGGGTTACATGCGTGAGAGTCTGGTGGAGCGGTTGTATCGGGATAACCGGATTCTTTCGATCGGTGGCGGGACTCGGGAAGTGATGAACGAGATCATCAGCAAGCAGATGGGGCTGTAGTTGGTGGTGCGGCGAATGACGCCATCGCTGGCAAGCCAGCTCCCACAGGTATCTGAGCCGTGCAAAAATCCTGAGCATGGCAAAGAACCCTGTGGGAGCTGGCTTGCCAGCGATGGCGTCAGTACAGCCGCCTCTTACTTATCGGTAAGGGCAAACTGCGTCAGGCAAAAAGTCGGAATCCCCATATCTTCCAGACGCTGCGAACCACCCAGCTCCGGCAAATCAATAATCGCCGCCGCTTCATGAACCCGCGCGCCCATGCGCCGAATCAGGTTCGCTGCCGCAATCAAGGTGCCACCTGTAGCGATCAGGTCATCAAACATCACCACCGAGTCGCCTTCGCACAGGCTGTCGGCGTGGACTTCGAGAAAGGCTTCGCCGTATTCAGTCGCATAGCCCTCGGCCAGGACGTCGGCCGGCAGCTTGCCTTGCTTGCGGAACAACACCAGTGGCTTGTTCAACTGATAGGCGAGCACCGAGCCAATCAGGAAGCCACGGGCATCCATGGCGCCGATGTGGGTGAAGTCAGCTTCGACGTAACGATGGGCAAAGCTGTCCATCACCAGGCGCAGGGCCGTGGGCGACTGGAAGAGCGGGGTGATGTCGCGAAAAATCACGCCCGGTTTCGGGAAGTCGATCACGGGGCGAATGAGGGATTTGATGTCGAAGGAATCGAAGACCATCGTCGAGGTGTCCTGGCAGGCTGCAAACGACACAGTATAACGGCGGCTGAACCGTTTCGCTCAGCCGCGCTCGTCCGAATCAGACTTCTAGCGAGCCACCGGCCAGGGCGCAGAGCTGAATCGGGTCGAGGATACGGATTTCCTTGCCCTCGGCAGCGATCAGTTCGTTCTGTTGGAAGCGCGTGAACACCCGCGATACGGTTTCCACCGCCAGGCCCAGGTAGTTGCCGATTTCGTTGCGCGACATGCTCAGGCGAAACTGATTGGCCGAGAAGCCTCGGGCGCGGAAGCGTGCCGACAGGTTGACCAGGAAGGTGGCAATGCGCTCGTCGGCGGTTTTTTTCGACAGCAGCAACATCATCTGTTGATCATCACGAATCTCACGGCTCATCACCCGCATCAATTGACGGCGCAACTGCGGTAATTGCAGGGCCAGTTCGTCGAGGCGTTCGAAAGGAATTTCGCAGACCGACGTGGTTTCCAGCGCTTGCGCCGACACTGGATGTTTTTCAGTGTCCATGCCCGACAGGCCGACCAGTTCACTCGGCAGGTGGAAACCGGTCAATTGCTCTTCGCCAGCATCGCTCAGGTTGAATGTTTTCAGGGCGCCGGAGCGTACTGCGTAAACGGAATCGAACGTGTCGCCCTGGCGGAACAGGAATTCGCCTTTTTTCAGCGGGCGTCCACGTTTGACGATGTCGTCCAGCGCATCCATGTCTTCCAGGTTCAGCGAAAGTGGCAAACACAGTGGGGCCAGGCTGCAATCCTTGCAATGGGCCTGAGTATGAGCGCGCAATTTTACTGGCTCGGACATTTCTTCAATCCTTGTGGGAAAACACACATAAGACGTAAGGGTAACCCACCAGAGGACATTGAGGCCAGCGCACGGCGGATTTGCCGCAAGTCTAGATCACTCGGGAGAACCGTTGGCGACTGTGTTGCTCCAGGTACGCATCAAACACCATGCATACCGATCGCACCAACAAGCGTCCCGCTGGCAGCACAGTGATTTTTTCGCCATCCAGTTCGATCAGGCCATCCTTGGCCATGCCCTGCAATTGCGGCCAAAGTTCGCCGAAATAGCCTTGGAAATCGATATTGAACGCGTGTTCGATCAGGGCGAATTCCAGGCTGAAATTGCAGATCAGCTGCTGAATCACCGCACGCCGCAGACGATCATCCGCGTTGCACAGCAGGCCACGGCTGGTGGCCAGTTGCGCCGTGGCCAGCGTGCTCTGGTATTGATTGAGGTCGCTGCTGTTCTGGCAGTACAAGTCACCGATCTGACTGATCGCCGACACGCCCAGGCCGATCAAATCGCAATGCCCGTGAGTGGTGTAGCCCTGGAAATTACGTTGCAGGGTCGATTCTTCCTGGGCAATCGCCAGTTCATCGTCCGGCAAGGCGAAGTGGTCCATGCCGATGTAGCGGTAACCGGCGGCGGTCAGTTGTTCGATGGTGCGCTGCAGCATTTCCAGTTTTTGCGCCGGTGTCGGCAGTTCGTCGCTGTTGATCCGCCGCTGCGGCATGAAGCGTTCTGGCAGGTGCGCGTAGTTGAACACCGAGAGCCGGTCCGGTTGCAGGCGGATGACTTCATCGACGGTGCGGGCGAAATTCTCCGGGGTCTGTTTCGGTAAGCCGTAGATCAGGTCGATGTTGATCGAGCGAAATTGCAGGGTGCGCGCGGCGTCGATCACCGCGCGGGTTTCTTCCAGGCTTTGCAGGCGGTTGACCGCGCGCTGCACCGCTGGATCGAGGTCTTGCAGGCCGATGCTGACCCGATTGAAACCCAGTTCGCGCAGTAGGCCCATGGTCGACCAGTCGGCTTCGCGTGGGTCGATTTCGATGCCGTAGTCGCCAGAATCGTCGTCCAGCAAGTTGAAGTGTTTGCGCAGGTGCGCCATCAACTGACGCAGTTCGTCGTGGCTGAGAAATGTTGGCGTGCCGCCGCCAAAGTGCAGTTGCTCGACTTTCTGCGTCGGGTCGAGATGGCAGGCGATCAACTGGATTTCCTGTTCCAGGCGCTGCAAATAAGGCTGGGCGCGGCCGCGATCCTTGGTGATGACTTTGTTGCAGGCGCAGTAGTAGCAAATGTTCGCGCAGAACGGCACGTGCACATACAGCGACAATGGGCGCAGGGCCTTGCGGCTGTCGCGCAGGGCGTGGAACAGGTCGAAGGTGCCGACCTGGCTGTTGAATTGCACGGCGGTCGGATAGGAGGTGTAGCGCGGTCCCGCCAGGTCATAACGGCGGATCAGATCGGTGTCCCAACGAATGGCGTCGAGCATCATGCGGGCGTTCCCCCGGATAGGCTGGCAGTGTCGGCCAGTCTAGGGGGCGCGCTGTTGGGGCATCTTGATTTGCGTCAAGGGTAAAAGGTGGTCGTGATCGGATTTTGTGGCGAGGGAGCTTGCTCCCGCTGGACTGCGTAGCAGGCCCCTGCTTTTTTGAAGGGCAGGGGGCCGCTTCGCGCCCCAGCGGGAGCAAGCTCCCTCGCCACAGTTCAGTGGCCCATCAACCAATGCTGATGCGGCCCCGGCAAAGTCCAGATTCCAAACAACATCACCAGCAATCCACCCGCCATGCGCACGCTACGCCTACGCAAAACTGCCGTCACCCGCTCAGCCGCAAGACCCGTTGCGAGTAACACCGGCCACGTGCCCAACCCAAACGCCAACATCAACAACGCACTGTCCAGTGCATTGCCCTGACTGGCCGACCACAACAACGTGCTGTAAACCAGACCACACGGCAACCAGCCCCAAAGCCCACCCAACAACAGCGCACGCGGAACACTCGACACGGGCAGCAGTTTGTTGGCGATCGGCTGGATATGCCGCCACAGCCCGCGACCGAGGCTTTCGATGCGCGTCAAACCGCTCCACCAACCGGCCAGGTACAGGCCCATGGCGATCAGCAGCAATCCGGCGAGGACTCGCATGAACATCGCCGCCGGGCTGTTGGCGACCGCCCAGCCCGCCAGGCCGATCAACAGTCCAGCGGTGGCATAGCTGAGAATTCGCCCGAGGTTGTAGGCCAGCAAAAGGCGAAAGCGCCGGCTACGTTGTTCCTTGGGAATCGCCAGGGTCAGCGCGCCCATCAAGCCGCCGCACATGCCCAGGCAATGGCCGCCACCGAGCAGACCGAGAATCACCGCAGACACCAACAGTGGCGCCAATTCAAACATCGGGCGGCGCCTTGTCGTCGGGTTTGGGCGGATGGCCGCTGGCTTCGTCGACTGCCGCGGTGTGGTTCGGGTCCTGGTCGTCGAACAGGATGCTGTGGGCCGGGCCGTCGAGGTCATCGTACTGACCGCTGTCGACGGCCCAGAAGAAGATGAAGATGGCGATGGCCACGATCAGCAGCGCGGCCGGGATCATCACGTAGAGAGCTGGCATCTGGACTCCATGCCCGCGCGGCTCAGGCCGGCAGCGGGCGGGTTTCTGGCGTGGTGCTGGCGATAGGCGCGCTCGGCAGGCGAGTCAGGCGCAGCGCGTTCAGCACCACGGTCAACGAACTGATGGACATGCCGACCGCGGCCCATACCGGGGTGATCCAGCCGAGAGCGGCGAACGGCAACATGAGGCCATTGTACAGCCCGGCCCATAGCAGGTTCTCGATGATTACGCGGCGCGTGCGCCGGGCCAGGCTGAAGGCTTGCACCAGGGCGTCGAGGCGATTGGACAGCAGCACCGCATCGGCGCTGGTTTTCGCCAGGTCGGTGGCCGAACCCATGGCCACGCTGATGTCGGCGGCGGCCAGCACCGGCACATCGTTGACCCCGTCACCGAGCATCAGCACCTTGCGACCTTCCTTGTGCAGCTGTTGCAGCACTTGCAACTTGTCGTCCGGGCGTAAACCGCCACGGGCTTCGTCAATGCCGAGTTCGGCCGCAACACTGGCAACCATCGGCGAGCTGTCGCCGGACAGTAACAACGTGCGCCAGCCGCGCGCCTTGCAGGCCGCCAGCAGGGCAGGGGCGTCGGCGCGCAGGCGGTCGTCGAGAACGAACCACGCCAGTGGCCCTTGGCGATCGCCGAGCAGCAGCCATTGCCCGGCTTCATCCGGCATTGATGGCATGGCGGCGCCACTGAGTTCGCAGACAAAACCCGGTTGCCCGATGCGCAAGCGCTGTTCGCCAACCAACCCTTCGAGGCCAAGCCCCGGCGTGCTGTGCACTTCTTCAGCGGCCAATGGTGCGCGGCCAAAAGCGCGAGCAATTGGGTGTTCGGAGCGATTCTCCAGGGCGGCGGCGAGGCTCAGGCATTGATCGCTGTTCAGGGCGCCGAGGGGGCGGATCGAGCGCAGAGCGAGGCGGCCTTCGGTGAGCGTGCCGGTCTTGTCGAAAATCACCGTGTCGATCTGGTTCAGGCCTTCCAGCACATGGCCGCGAGTCAGCAGCAGGCCGAGTTTGTGCAGGGTGCCGGTGGCGGCGGTAAGGGCGGTCGGTGTGGCCAGGGACAAAGCGCACGGACAGGTCGCGACGAGCATTGCCAGCACAATCCAGAAGGCTCGCGACGAATCCAGTTCCCACCAGAGCAGACCGATGGCGGCGGCGGCGACCAGCGACAGCAGCAGGAACCATTGCGCGGCGCGGTCGGCGATTTCTGCCAGTCGTGGTTTTTCGGCCTGGGCGCGATCCAGCAAACGGACGATGGCTGAAAGCCGGGTGTCCTGACCGAGGGCCATGACCTCGACGGTCAGCGCGCCTTCAACGTTCAGGGTGCCGGCGGTGACGGGGTCGCCCGGGGTGCGTGGTTGCGGCAGATACTCGCCGGTCAGCAGCGACTCGTCGATGCTCGATTGGCCGTCGAGGATTTTTCCGTCCGCCGGGAGGATGGCGCCCGGATGCACGAGCACTTGATCGCCGACGTGCAATTCGCTGAGCAGGATTCGTTCGCTCTGACCATCAGCACTCAGGCGCAGGCACGAAGCGGGTAACAGATTGACCAGTTGTGCGGTGGCGGCGGCGGTGCGTTCGCGGGCGCGGCGCTCCAAGTAACGCCCGGCCAGCAGGAACAGCGCGAACATGCCAACGGCGTCGAAATACAGCTCACCGACCCCGGTGATCGAGGTCCAGATCCCGGCAATGTAGGCACTGCCAATGGCCAGCGACACCGAGACGTCCATGGTCAGGTGGCGGGTGCGCAGATCGCGCATGGCGCCCTTGAAGAACGGCGCGCAGCTGTAGAACACGATCGGCGTGGTGAGGAACAGCGCGACCCAGCGCAGGATCGTGTGCAGTTCGGGGCTGAGGTCGATGTTGAATTCCGGCCAGGTGGCCATGGTCGCCATCATTGCCTGGAACCACAGCAACCCGGCCACGCCGAGCTGGCGTAGGGCCAGGCGGTTTTCGCTGGCCAGTTGTTCGCTGGCGCGGTCGGTTTGATAGGGGTGGGCGGCATAGCCGATGTGGCGCAGTTCGCTGAGGACGCGGCTCAGCGGCAGTTGCGCATCGGCCCAACGCACGTGCAGGCGATGATTGGACAGGTTCAGCCGTGCTTCGGCCACTGCCGGCAAGGCACGCAGGTGTTTCTCGATCAGCCAGCCGCACGCGGCGCAACTGATGCCCTCCATCAACAGTGTGGTTTCGGCGAGTTCGCCGTCGTGGCGGACGAAGGGTTGTTGCACGTCGGCGCGGTCGTACAGCGCCATTTCATCGACCAACTGCACCGGCAACGCTTCGGGGTTGGCTGACGATTCGCTGCGATGCTGGTAGTAACTTTCCAAACCGCCGGCGACTATCGCTTCGGCCACGGCCTGGCAACCCGGGCAGCAGAACTCGCGGGTGGCCCCGAGGACGGCAGCGGTGAAGCGGCTGCCGGCCGGGACGGGCAGGGCGCAGTGGTAGCAGGAGAGTGGAGTGGTCATGTGTGTTGCCATGAAAACCATTGTGGCGAGGGAGCTTGCTCCCGCTCGACTGCGCAGCAGTCGCAAGTCGGCGAACTCGCTGAGACTGAAAGGACCGGTTTGCAGGTTTTGGGCGCGCTTCGCGACCCAGCGGGAGCAAGCTCCCTCGCCACATTTGATCGCATTCGCAGGTTATTACTTCTTCAGATCTTCCGCGCCCTGCAGCGGTTCATCGCCGAGCAGCAGGTCTTTGTCATGGCTGACCATTTCTTCTTCGAACATGCGCCAGATATGCTCGTCCTGAGTCCCGAGCAATTCGATAAAGCGCCGACCTTCGATTTTGTCGCTCAACTGGCCGATGTAGCGCCCCTGTTCGGTTTCGCTACGGGCGAGAGTGATTTTGCGATCCTTCTCCGGCTGGGTCGGCGAGATCAGGTTCAGTTCCAGGGTTTGCGGTTGGCTGTTGCCGCTCAGGCGCAGGTCGACTTCGCCGGTCATGTCGTCCAGATGGACACTGGCGCGCATCAACAGGGTTTGCGCCAGCAGTTCACGGTCGAGGGAGCGGTTGATGCCTTTGCCAGCCTCGTAGTAGTTGTCGTTGACCAGGTTGTCCGGGTTTTTCACCGCGATGGTCACCATGGACAAGGTCAAAGTCACCGAGCAGGCCAGGATCCCGATAATGATCCACGGCCATAGGTGCTTGTACCAGGGACTTGCGGCGTTTGCTGCGGGCATGTTCACTTCTCTCAACGATTTTGTGGGCCGATGAACCGGCTCTTGGCTTCAACGTGAATGCTGGCGTCGTCGGCATCCTTGAGGATGAATTTCACCTCGTTGGTGCTCGATGGCAATTGTTCCGGGGCCACGGACAGTTCGACCGGCTGGCTGACGATGTCGCCGGCCGCGACCTTGATTTCCCGTCGGCCTTGCAGCTTGAGGTCCGGCAGGCCGGCGGCTTCCAGCAGGTAAGTGTGGTCGCGCTGGTCCTTGTTCATGATCTTCAGGCTGTAGACGTTTTCGATCCGGCCCTCGGCGTTCTCGCGGTACAGCACGCGGTCCTTGCTGACATCGAACCCGACCAGCGAACGCATGAAAAACGCGGCCACCAGCAAACTGATCATCGCCAGCAGCACCACGGCATAGCCGATCAGGCGCGGTCGCAGTTTATGGGTTTTCTGCCCGGACAGGTTGTGCTCGGTGGTGTAGCTGATCAAGCCGCGCGGGTATTCCATCTTGTCCATGATGGCGTCGCAGGCATCGATGCAGGCGGCGCAACCGATGCATTCGATTTGCAGGCCGTCGCGGATGTCGATACCGGTCGGGCAAACCTGGACGCACATCGTGCAGTCGATGCAATCGCCCAGGCCCTCGGCCTTGTAGTCGATGCCTTTTTTACGCGGGCCTCGGCTTTCGCCGCGGCGTGGGTCGTAGGAAACGATCAGCGTGTCCTTGTCGAACATCACGCTCTGGAAGCGCGCATACGGACACATGTAAATGCACACTTGCTCGCGCAGCCAACCGGCGTTGCCGTAGGTGGCGAGGGTGAAGAAGCCGACCCAGAAATACGACCAGCCATCTGCTTCACCGGTGAAGAAGTCGATGGTGAGTTCACGAATTGGCGAGAAGTAGCCGACAAAGGTCATGCCGGTCACGAAACCGATCAACAGCCACATCAGGTGCTTGCTGAATTTACGCAGGAACTTGTTGGCGCTCATCGGCGCCTTGTCGAGCTTGATGCGCTGGTTGCGGTCGCCTTCGGTGACCTTTTCGCACCACATGAAGATCCAGGTCCACACACTCTGCGGGCAGGTGTAACCGCACCACACCCGACCGGCGTACACGGTAATGAAGAACAGGCCGAAGGCGCTGATGATCAGGATGCCTGAGAGCAGAATGAAATCCTGCGGCCAGAAGGTCGCACCGAAAATAAAGAACTTACGCTCCGGCAGGTTCCACCAGACGGCCTGATGGCCTGCCCAGTTCAACCACACCGTGCCGAAATACAACAGAAACAAAAAGGCGCCACCCATCATCCGTAGATTGCGGAAGATTCCGGTGAAGGCGCGGGTGTAGATCTTTTCTCGTGAGGCGTAGAGGTCGACGCTGTTGTTCGCGTTCTTGCTGGGTGGAGTGACGTCGTGTACCGGAATCTGGTTGCTCATCATTGCATCCCACGGCAGTGGAAAAATGCCTCGGTCAGTACGTGCCGACCGCGGTCAAAAAGGGGCGTAGCAGTGGCGCAATGATACGCCTGTCGCTCTAGCCCAAGGGTGCGACCTTTGGTCACGTTGGGAGAAATTAACCGATGGTGTAATGACTTGTATCAATTGACTTGTGAATTATGGACGCTTTTCTGAGGGGTGACGCTCAATCGGCCCATGGGTTAATCAGCGGCACGCCACTGGATTGAAAATCGTCGACGTTACGGGTGACCACCGTCAAACCATGAACCAGCGCTGTCGCTGCAATCAACGCATCGGCTTCGTTTGCGCGATCTGGAACGTGCAAGCCGGCACAGCGAAGGGCCACGGCAGCATCGATCGGCAGGATACGGGCATCGAACGCCGGAAGGACATGACGCTTGAGCCAGGTGCGCAACACTTTGCCCTGAACGGGGTCGCGGCGCTCCATGCGTAGCACCCCTGTCTCCAGTTCCTTCAAGGTAATGGCTGAAATGAACATGCGTGGAGCGATGATGCTTTTGGCCCAGGCGACGACGTTTGCGTCAGCCTGGGGTTTGCGGAGTTCGGAAATCACGTTGGTGTCGAGTAGGTACATCAAGACAAATCCACAGGGCGATGAGTGATCACGGCACGCTCGGTTTCGAACTCGATATCTGCCGCTTCTGGCATGACCAGTAGTTCGACGATGTCGGCGTTGGTGCCCGTGAGTTTTTGGTACTCCTCAATGCTTAGCAGCACATGGGCCGGTTTACCTCGGTCGGTGATAAAAACCGGCCCCTGACGCGTGGCTTTTTTGGCACCACTTGTGTCCTGGTTGAATTCACGGCTGGAAATGGTGGTGATGGCCATCATGTGTGACCCTCCTGAATACACGTATGTAGCAACGTTACTACCTGATTTTAAGTCTCGCAACCTCGTAACCGGAACATTCGACCATCGGTCGCTGCGGACTGACCCGGCTTGGGAAACATTCGTTGGCGAAGCTGATATCTGAAATCGACGACGCCCGCGATTATCCCGCTGGCGTCGTTGGAGGCCTATTTGACCGGGATCGTGTGTAAAGCAACAGGATTGCGCCAATCGTTACCGTCAATGACATTGACGGTCAGCTGCTTTCTATCGGCAGAAAAGCTGGCGTACAACCAGCTCTGCAATGCTGCCGAACCGCTCATGAATAATGGAGTGTCGCCATAGATGTAGTTGCTGGAAGGGTACATTCCGCTTTGTTTATGCGCATTGGCGGAAAAGACGGCGGTCACACCGTAGTCTTCAATCATCGTTTTGAAACGCATGATTTCACTTTCGTTGACCGACCATTTGAACGGCTGATGCAGGTTCAGCAAGATAATTTTCCCCTGGGTACGCGCTTGTTTCAGGTCGCGTTCCAGCCAGTCCAGAGATGAGGTGATCTCGTACGCAGTGGTACTGAAAACGGATTGGGTGGAAAAGTTGGCCTCATACGTCGGTTCATTATTCAGCTGGATCAGGTGGACATCGCCAAAATCCCTGGAGTACGCCAGGCTTCCGTACCAGGTTTTCGTGAAGCCTGACGCCCTGGCAGCGAGGTCCATGTTCGGCACTTTTCCCCAGTATCGGTTCTTGAGGTCATCGACGCTTCCCGCCGCGCAATCGGAGCAGGTCGCGACGTTGAAGTCGTAGTCATGATTGCCCAGGCCATAGTCATAGACATTGCCGAGTTTGTTTTGCAGGACGGCCTTGATGTAAGAGCGTTCGCTGTCTCGGCCGAAGGCGGTCAGGTTGCCATTGATCATGACGGGAACCGCAGCGGCTCCACCCGACTGCGTCCTGAAATCAGCAATGCTGGAGTACTGCGCATCGATCAACCACCGTGAACGCGTTTCTGTGTCGGCGGCGGACTCATCTTCGCGACTATCGGATTTTTCACTTGAGGGGAATTTCGGGTCTGAGGCAAATACAAGGTGAGTGGGTGATGGTTCAACCGCGACGGCATACATGGCGGGTAGACTGCCGGCGAATATCATGCCGGCACACAGTTTGAGATGACTTAATAGTTTCATGGGAATCCATTCCAATGGTTTGTTTCAATGTGGTGTTGTGAAAAGCTTCTGCGTGGTGAAGTTATGTTTTCCGGTCTTTGTGTGCAAATGCTTATTTGTAATTTTAATTAAATGTGTGTCGTGATTTTTTGTTGATTGTGTGTTTTCTTGGGGTGGTGTATTGGTTTGGTTGAAGATTATCAAAAGGAAATGGATGTCTATGAAGTTATTTGAAGGAAGTAAACTTGCCGTCATCGTATTGTTCGTGTTTTTCAATCCGCTCTATGCTGCAGCTTCTGTAGACGCGCCACGCTATCTGGTGTTCGTGTCAGACCCCCAATACCCCTGGAGTGATCTGACTGACGCCGGCCTGCCTGATCCGGGCGATAAGCGTGCTGAAGAGCTAATTGAGGCCCAGTACTCGGATATTGCCAGTTTCAGAAAGCTCAACGGTGGTGCGATACAAGTACCGGTCATGATTAACGGAGATATTACCGCTTTTGGTCACGGTGCTGAGCGCTCTTACATGAGGTCGGTCTTTGAGGAAAAACTGGAAGGGGTTTATGACTACGGATTGGGTAATCATGATTACGAAAATAATATAGATGATTGCAAGTTTCCGGAAAACAATTGTGCGGCCGGCAGCATCATGGAGTTGAAGGAACGGTATTGGGGGGAAGTTGACATGGATCTGTTCGCGCGCATCGAGGGTGGGGTGAAGATCTTTTATGGCAGTCTTGCTTACTCTAAAACGGTGGGCGATGTTCATCTCATTCAATTGAATAATGAACCGACTTACTCGGTAAATTTTTCTTCAGGTTTCCCGTTGAACAGGATCGCATTCGAAATTGCCGACGCGCTGGACTGGCTGGAACGCGATCTGCGGCGTGCGCATAGCCAGGGCAAAATCATCATTTTGAACATGCACAAGCCCGAGCGATGGAAGGGTAGTGACGAGCAGATAGCCCGCTTCAGGGCAATGATCGAGCGATACAAGGTCAGTGCGATATTTGCCGGTCATTTTCACACGGAGCCGGGTCTTTACCAGGGTTGGAACCGCCGCGACTACTTCGGTGACGTGCCGGTGTTTCTCAGTGGCGGTGCTTCCAATCAGACTTACCTGATTGCTGACATTGCTCTGGATCGCAAGACGCTGAAGGTGCACCAGGTTAATGGCAATAATTGGCCGAATCGTCGGGAAATCGCCAGCCTCGCTGTTCGATGACCTTTTTTCAATGCGTAAAAAGGCCCTGTCAGGTGACAGAGCCTTTTTCGTTGTCATCCGCATGCCGCTAAGCACAGGATTCTGCTCCCAGGAATTCAGACCAGTCGAGAAAGGCCTTTCACCTGTTTCCAGACCTCGTCATCGCCTATGCGTGATCGGTACGACAGACCAAAGACTGGCACGTCTATCATCACTTTGTTACCCGGCGCCCCGGTATTTTAAGTTTGCACCTCGAAGTTACCGCCATAGAGCAGTGCTTGCTGCAGCAGTCGCTGGTGGTCATCTGTCAGCGGACTTCCGGGAGCAAGCTCGCTGTTTTGATGCAAAGCTACCGCCTCGCGTTTCAACTCAACATCCAGCATGCCGGTTCTATCCTTGCCGCTCTTGCAGTTCCAGCAAGGCACTGCGCCAATTTCGAACGCCAGCATCGCTACACGCTGCGCTGCTTTGTAAGGTTCGCCACCGTCACGGTTATATGTCTTGGCAGCCCAGATATCCTTCAACTGGCGGCTCAGCAACTCCACTCGATTGGCGTTCATGGGACTCGGATCGCGTTGCAAATACTCTCCCACCCAGCCCCCCGGCGCGGCAGAACGCCTCAGATCACACCCAAGTAGTTTTCGAAATGCAGTGACGTTGTAACCATCAGATTGTGTGCTGCCGACGGGAAACTTAAGCGCAAATTCATTGACTCCAAAATTAAATGCCGCGACCTCCAGGTTGACGCGGACATCGCATTGCTTGTCATCACCCGTAATCAGGGGCAAGACCAACGGCCGCGTCTGACAAAGCTCCCGCCACGCCCTTATTTGATCGTTCAGCATTTCACCTTCCCCACATAGCCCGCCGGTCAACAGCGATGTTGATACCAGCTGCAGCGGGATCACATCCCCCGCTAGCGCCAACTGTAGTAAGTCGGGACGCGCAAACAGCGATGCAGTCACCACCTCGAGCGCCCGCGACTGCGCGCCTAAGCGCCGCTGCTCACTTCTTTCCTCCAGCCCAAAGGGCGATAGAGTGCCGTGACGGACGCCCTTGAAAAGTGTTTGTTCCTGACCGTCGTGCCCCTGCGCCCGGATTTCCGACGTCCACAAATTGGTGGCGTGTGTAATCTCGCGGGTGGATTTCGAAGTAACGCCACAGCCACGGTAGGAAACCGGAAAAATATCCTTGTCACCCAGCTTCATCTGCGCCGCAGGCGTCATCGTGCAGGCATAGTGTTGGGTATTGTGTTGGAAACCGGTTTCCACCTTGTTCCATGCTTTGCCGTTTAGCACCGCTTGCCTGGCGCTGATAAACGCCGTCTTTGCCTCCCGCATCACCGTTTTGGAAGTTATCCCCGGCCGCTGCAAGTGGCTTGCGATGAACGCAATCATGTCCTTGTCCAGACGCTCGGTCGCCTTCAGTTCAGCCTTGGTTGCCGCTCTGTTGTCTTTGAAGGAAGAGGCTTCCAGCTGGTCAGAAATATGTTTGAGTACCGTTGTGTCTTTGCCCTGTTGGCTGAGTGCGAGCGCTGCCGCTTCCACATTGTATTTTTGAAGTACGAACAAGGTTTGAATAGAAAGCGGGGACGTCGAAGAAGGCTTTGCCAACCTGGACTGCAACGTCATTTCATCGCCAGGCAAACTCTTGACGTTGATCGGAGCCTTAGCCAGCGTCAGTGGCACATTACCGCAATGCTTGATTGCGGTTGCAACGCGGCCACAAGATACTTCCCCAGGGCGCGGGGTGGTCACGTGATGCGTTGTCGTAATCGAGAAGGGCATCCTTGCCTCTTGTTTGAATATGAGTGAATGACGAGCAGGGTATGAGCTTTTTATCTGGACAGCTTGTAGAAACCTATCATTGCAACTGATCCCGGCGGCAATGAGGTCGTAACAATCGATGTCCCGTAGGGCTAAACAAAAACGGCCCCGTCGAATGACGGAGCCGTTTTTTATTGCATCAAGCGTTTGCCTTACTGGGCGTCCGCCGCCGGAGCTTTCTCACCGTGAGACAAGCTGTATACGTAAGCGGCCAGCAGGTGAACCTTGTCGTTGCCCTGCATGGCTTCTTGCGCAGGCATCTGGCCCTGACGGCCGTAACGGATGGTCTGCTGCAGTTGCGCGAAGCTTGAACCGTAGATGAACGCGGCCGGGTGAGTCAGGTTAGGGGCGCCCATCGCTGGTGTGCCTTTACCATCCGGGCCGTGGCAAGCCACGCAGTTGGCGGCGAACAGTTTTTGCCCGGCAACCGGGTCAGCCTTGGTGCCTTCCGGCAGCTTGCGGCCATCGAGGTTGGTCAGGACGAATGCAGCAACGTCCGCCACGCCTTGCTCGCCGATCACTTCAGCCCACGCCGGCATGACCGCGTGACGGCCGCCCATGATGGTGGTCTTGATGGTTTCCGCTTCGCCGCCCCAGCGCCAGTCGGCGTCGGTCAGGTTAGGGAAGCCATAAGCGCCTTTGGCGTCGGAACCGTGGCAAACCGAGCAGTTGGAGGCGAACAGGCGTCCACCCATCTTCAGGGCTTGCGGGTCCTTGGCGACTTCTTCGATCGGCATGGAAGCGAACTTGGCGAAGATCGGGCCGAACTTGGCGTCCGAACGGGCCATTTCCTTTTCCCACTCGTGAACGCCGGTCCAGCCGGTCTGGCCGTTGGCGAACGCGGTCTGCTTTTCGTTATCCAGGTAGTTGTAACCTGGCAGCAGGCCTTTCCAGTTGCCCAGGCCCGGGTACAGCACCAGGTAACCCAGGGCGAAAATGATGGTGCCCACGAACAGCATGAACCACCATTTCGGCAGCGGGTTGTCGTACTCCTCGATCCCGTCGAAGGAGTGCCCAACCGTCTCTTCGGTGGCTTCGCTGCGCTGGCCCTTGCGGGTCGACAGCAACAGCCAGGTCAGGGAAAAGATCGTACCGAGACTGAGGACTGTGACGTACAGACTCCAGAATGTAGTCATTCTTTGTTACTCCTAGAAGCTTGCTCGACGTGCTTGATGGCTTCGGGATCATCCGCGAAAGGCAGCAAGGTTGCGTCTTCAAACTCCGACTTGCGCTTGGGGCTGAATACCCACAACGCCAAACCGATGAAGGCCACCATCACGACAACAGTGCCCAGGCCACGAATCATCCCGATATCCATCTAGATCACCGTTTGCTTTTGATGATGGTGCCCAGGCCTTGCAGATAGGCCACCAGCGCGTCCATTTCTGTTTTGCCCTTCACAGCATCCTTGGCGCCGGCGATGTCTTCGTCGGTGTAAGGGACGCCGAGCGTGCGCAAGACTTCCATTTTCTTGGCGGTGTCTTTGCCGTCGAGCTTGTTTTCCACGAGGAACGGGTAGGCCGGCATTTTCGACTCGGGCACTACGTTGCGCGGGTTGTACAAGTGCGCACGCTGCCAGTCATCGGAGTAACGACCGCCGACACGGGCCAGGTCCGGACCGGTACGCTTGGAACCCCACAGGAACGGGTGGTCCCAGACGCTTTCACCGGCGACCGAGTAGTGGCCGTAGCGTTCGGTTTCAGCACGGAACGGGCGGATCATCTGCGAGTGGCAGCTGACGCATCCGTTGGCGATGTAGATGTCGCGGCCTTCCAGTTCAAGGGCGGAGCGAGGCTTCATGCCTTCGACCGGCTTGTTGGTAACGTCCTGGAAAAACAGCGGAACGATCTGGGTCAGGCCGCCGACGCTGACGGCGATAACCATGAAGAAGGCCAGCAGGCCAATGTTCTTCTCGACTGCTTCATGCTTCATCAGTGAGCTCCAACTACAGCGATCTGTTCGGCGGCTTTGGCTTCTACCGGGTTCGAGGCGCGTACGGTACGGAATACGTTGTAGGCCATGAACAGCATGCCGGCGGCGAAGAATGCACCGCCCAGGGCGCGAACGATAAAGCCCGGGTGGCTGGCTTGCAGCGCTTCGACGAACGAGTAGGTGAGGGTGCCGTCATCGTTGATGGCACGCCACATCAGACCCTGGGTGATGCCGTTGACCCACATCGAAGCGATGTACAGAACGGTACCGATGGTCGCGAGCCAGAAGTGCGCGTTGATCAGGCCGATGCTGTGCATCTGCGCACGACCGAACAGTTTCGGGATCATGTGGTAGATCGCGCCGATCGAGATCATCGCCACCCAGCCAAGCGCGCCGGCGTGTACGTGGCCGATGGTCCAGTCGGTGTAGTGAGACAGCGAGTTCACGGTCTTGATGGCCATCATCGGGCCTTCGAAGGTGGACATGCCGTAGAACGCCAGGGACACGACCAGGAAGCGCAGGATCGGGTCGGTGCGCAGCTTATGCCAGGCGCCCGACAGGGTCATCATGCCGTTGATCATGCCGCCCCAGCTCGGAGCCAGCAGGATGATCGACATCGCCATGCCCAGGGACTGGGCCCAGTCCGGCAGTGCGGTGTAGTGCAAGTGGTGCGGACCGGCCCAGATGTACAGGGTGATCAGCGCCCAGAAGTGCACGATCGACAGACGATAGGAGTAGATCGGACGCTCGGCCTGTTTCGGCACGAAGTAGTACATCATGCCCAGGAAGCCGGTGGTCAGGAAGAAACCTACGGCGTTGTGGCCGTACCACCACTGGATCATCGCGTCCGTCGCACCCGAGTAGGCCGAGTAGGACTTGAATAAGTTCACCGGCAGGGAAGCGTGGTTGACGATGTGCAGCATCGCGGTCACGACGATGAAGGCACCGTAGAACCAGTTGCCCACATAGATGTGCTTGGTTTTGCGCTTGACGATGGTGCCGAAGAACACCAGGCCGTAGGTGACCCAGACAATGGCCAGCAGAATAGCGATCGGCCATTCGAGCTCAGCGTATTCCTTGGTGGTGGTGTAACCCAGCGGCAAGGTAACGATGGCGCCGACAATCACCGCTTGCCAACCCCAGAAGGTGAAGGCCGCAAGGCTGTCGGAAATCAGTCGCGTTTGGCAGGTTCGCTGCACGACGTAATAAGAAGTGGCAAACAGTGCACATCCACCGAAGGCGAAAATCACCAGGTTGGTGTGCAACGGGCGCAAGCGTCCAAAGCTCGTCCAGGGCAGACCGAAATTCAATTCCGGCCAGACCAGTTGCGAGGCGATGAAGACACCGAGCCCCATGCCAAGGATCCCCCAGACCACCGTCATGATGGCGAACTGGCGGACTACCTTATAGTTATAAGCAGTCGGACTGATTGCTGTGCTCATTCTAAGGTTCCACGGTTTGGGTGTTTTATTAGGATTAAAAATCGGCCGCAAGTATGTAGAAAGCGGGGGGTCATTGCAACGCGCCATGACCTGGGTCAATGCTTTCAAATGCTGATTCTGCGGCCTTTCCATGCGCCGCGTAAGGGTAAAATTACCCATGGACAAATCGTCCCGGCGGAGAGATCAAGCGAGGGGGTCAGGTCGGGTGTAACAGGGTGTGTTCAAACGCAACGAATGAGTGACCGAAGGCAATTGGCGCGACAGCCGGTATCTACCAGCCTTTGCGGCTTGTCATCGGGCAGATTCGTCGAACACATCGTTCAGGGTCGACCTGGAACCAGCACTGGCCAGTCCGCATCGGGGGAAGCTTAGACCCGAATCTGGCGATCCGAAAGGAAGACTGAAGGAGGGTGCGACAATGGGTCGCAAAGGGGCAGGGAACTGCCGCATTCCGGAGAGTGCGGCAGTAGAGCGCTCAAGATTTATTTGCCTTTGCTTTCGGCCTGCAAACGCTCGGCGCCGGCAGAGTGCGACAGACTGTACACATAAGCGGCCAGCAGCTGAACCTTATCGTTGCCGAGCAGTTCGTTCTGCGCCGGCATATGCCCCTGGCGACCATGGCGGATGGTTTGTTGCAGTTGCGCCAGGCTTGTACCGTAGATAAAACCGGCCGGGTGCGTCAGGTTCGGCGCGCCCATGGCTTCAGTGCCCTGGCCGTTTGCCCCGTGACAAGCAGTGCAGGTCGTGCTGAACGCTTGTTGGCCGGCTTGCAGGTCGGCATCGCTGTCGGCAGGCAGTGGCAGGCCGGCCAGTTCATGGCGCACATAGGCCGCGACGTTCTTCACGCCGGCGTCGCCGAGGATTTCGCCCCAGGCCGGCATCGCCGCCATACGCCCGCCCATGATGGTGGTCTTGATGGTTTCGGCATGGCCGCCCCAGCGCCAGTCGCTGTCCGCCAGGTTGGGGAAGCCGAACGCGCCCTTGGCATCCGAGCCGTGGCACACCGAGCAATTGGAGGCAAACAGGCGACCGCCCATTTTCAACGCTTGCGGGTCCTTGGCCACTTCTTCCACCGGCATTGCAGCGAATTTGGCGAAAATCGGTCCGAACTTGGCATCAGCCTTGTCCATCTCCTTTTCCCATTCGTGCACGCCGGTCCAACCGTTGGTGTAACCGGGCAGGATGCCTTTCCAGTTGCCCAGGCCCGGATAAAGGATCAAGTAGCCGACGGCAAACACCAGGGTGCCGGCGAACAACATGAACCACCATTGCGGCAACGGGTTGTCGTACTCCTCGATGCCGTCGAAGCTGTGGCCCATGGTCTGGTCGACACTGCCCTTGGTTTCACCCTTGCGGGTGCCGATCAGCAGCCAGGTCAGGCCGATCAGGCTGCCGATGGTCAGTACGCAGATCCACGTACTCCAGAAGGTGGTCATGGCCGGGTACTCCTTGTTGCGGGTTCTTGGGTGATGTCGGATTGTGATTCGTCGGCGAACGGCAGCAGGCGCGCCTCGGCGAACTCAGGATTGCGCTTGCTGTTGAACACCCACAGCGTCAGGCCGACGAAGGCCACGAACACCACGACCGTGCCCAGGCCGCGGATCATTCCACTGCTCATTTCAAAGACCATGGCTCACCTCTTGCTCTTGATCGCAGTGCCGAGCACTTGCAGGTAGGCGACCAGTGCGTCCATTTCGGTCTTGCCCTTGAGCGACTCGACGCTGCTGGCGATGTCGTCGTCGGTGTACGGCACGCCGAGCGTGCGCATCGCCTTGACCTTGCTTTCGGTGTGACTGCTGTCGAGCTGGTTGGCCACCAGCCACGGGTACGCCGGCATTTTCGATTCCGGCACGACGTTGCGCGGGTTGTACAAGTGCGCGCGATGCCAATCATCCGAATAGCGCGCGCCGACCCGGGCCAGGTCCGGCCCGGTGCGTTTCGAGCCCCACAGGAACGGGTGATCCCAGACGCTTTCACCGGCCACCGAGTAGTGCCCGTAGCGCTCGGTCTCGGCGCGGAACGGGCGGATCATCTGCGAGTGGCAGCCGACACATCCTTCGCGGATATAAATGTCACGGCCTTCGAGTTGCAGCGCGGTGTAGGGCTTCATGCCTTCCACCGGTTTGTTGGTCACATCCTGGAAGAACAGCGGGACGATTTGGGTCAGGCCGCCGATGCTCACGGCCAGGATCATCAGCAGCAGCAACAGGCCGACGTTTTTCTCGATTGTTTCGTGTTTCATGGCGGACTCCTCAGGCCATCTGCGCGGCAGCGGCGGCTTCGGCAGGCTGTGAGGCCCGCACGGTGCGCCAGGTGTTGTAAGCCATCAGGAACATGCCGCTGAGGAAGATCGCACCACCCACCAACCGCACGACGAAGCCTGGGTGGCTGGCCACCAGGGTTTCGACGAAGGAGTAGGTCAGCGTGCCGTCCTCGTTTACCGCACGCCACATCAGGCCCTGGGCGATGCCGTTGACCCACATCGAGGCGATGTACAAAACGGTGCCGATGGTGGCGAGCCAGAAATGCGCGTTGATCAGGCCGATGCTGTGCATCTGCTCGCGACCGAAGACTTTCGGGATCATGTGGTACAGCGCGCCGATGGAAATCATCGCCACCCAGCCGAGCGCGCCGGCGTGGACGTGGCCGATGGTCCAGTCGGTGTAGTGAGACAGCGCGTTGACCGTCTTGATCGCCATCATCGGCCCTTCGAAGGTCGACATGCCGTAGAACGCCAGCGACACCACCAGGAAACGCAGGATCGGGTCGCTGCGCAACTTATGCCAGGCGCCCGATAGGGTCATCATGCCGTTGATCATCCCGCCCCAACTCGGCGCCAGCAGGATCAGCGACATCACCATGCCCAGCGACTGCGCCCAGTCCGGCAATGCGGTGTAGTGCAAGTGGTGCGGACCGGCCCAGATGTACAGGGTGATCAGCGCCCAGAAGTGCACGATCGACAGACGATAGGAATACACCGGACGCTCGGCCTGTTTCGGCACGAAGTAATACATCATCCCGAGAAAACCGGCGGTGAGGAAAAAGCCCACGGCGTTGTGCCCGTACCACCACTGCACCATCGCGTCTGTTGCGCCGGAGTACAGCGAGTAGGACTTGGTGAAACTCACCGGCAGCTCAAGGTTGTTGACGATGTGCAGAATCGCCACAGTGATGATGAACGCACCGAAGAACCAGTTACCGACATAAATGTGCTTGGTCTTGCGCTGCATGATCGTGCCGAAAAACACCACGGCGTAGGCGACCCAGACAATGGTGATCAGGATGTCGATCGGCCATTCCAGCTCGGCGTATTCCTTGGAGCTGGTGTAGCCCAGCGGCAGGCTGATGGCCGCCAACAGGATCACCAGCTGCCAGCCCCAGAAGCAGAACGCGGCGATTTTCGGTGCGAACAATTGCGCCTGGCAGGTGCGTTGCACCGAGTAAAACGAACTGGCGAACAAGGCGCAGCCGCCGAAGGCGAAGATCACCGCGTTGGTGTGCAGCGGGCGCAAGCGGCCGAAGCTGGTCCACGGCAAATTGAAGTTGAGTTCGGGCCAGACCAACTGGGCGGCGAGAAAAACCCCGAGCCCCATACCGACGATGCCCCACACCACCGTCATAATGGCGAATTGGCGGACCACCTTGTAGTTGTAGGCGGTACTGATAGAAGTGTTCATGGTTCCCCATCCACGGTTCAGCCGAAGGAAGCGCAAGCGGCGCGCCCTTCGGCCGGAGTTATAGGCAGACTAAAAGCGAGGCAAGCATGGACAAAGGGCACAAGGCCGGTATTGACGGGGATCAATGGGCGCAGTGTGTGCGGGAACATGGATGGTTGTGGGACGCCGCCGTGGCGCTGGCATCGACGACGCTGATCCTGGCCCACGGCGCCGGCGCGCCGATGGACAGCGACTGGATGAACAACATGGCTGCGCGCCTTGCCGCACGTGGCGTCAACGTGTTGCGCTTCGAATTTCCGTACATGGCGCAACGGCGTGTCGACGGCGGCAAGCGGCCGCCCAATCCAGCGCCGAAGCTGCTGGAATGCTGGCGCGAGGTGTATGCCGTAGTGCGACGCCATGTCGCTGGGCCGTTGGCCATTGGCGGCAAGTCCATGGGCGGGCGCATGGCGAGTTTGCTGGCGGATGAGTTGGGCGCGGATGCGTTGGTGTGCCTGGGCTATCCGTTTTATGCCGTGGGCAAACCGGAGAAGCCGCGGGTCGAGCATTTGGCGGCGTTGAAGACGCGGACGTTGATCGTGCAGGGCGAGCGGGATGCGTTGGGTAATCGCGAGGCGGTCGAGGGCTATGCCTTGTCACCGAATATCGAGGTGTTCTGGCTGGTGGCGGGGGATCATGATTTGAAACCGTTGAAGGCTTCGGGGTTTAGTCATGAGCAGCATTTGGCGGTTGCGGCAGATAAGGTAGCGGGGTTTTTGTGAGGAGCAAGATCAAAAGATCGCAGCCTTCGGCAGCTCCTACAGGGGACTGTGATCCCTGTAGGAGCTGGCGCAGCCTGCGATCTTTTTAGCGGTTAAACCGCTCCACCAACGAATACTGGGTATTCGCCGTCTTGGTCAGCTCTTCACTCAGCAACGCCGAGTTCTGCGCCTGTTCCGAAGTCTGGTCAGCCAGGTGCGAGATGTTGCTGATGTTGCGGCTGATCTCTTCGGCGACCGCGCTTTGCTCTTCGGTCGCAGCGGCGATCTGGGTGGTCATGTCGGTGATGTTGGCCACCGCTTCGCTGATCCCCACCAGCGCCTGGTCCGCTTCCAGCACCCGCGCCACGCCTTCTTCTGCCTGGCGATGCCCGGCTTCCATGGTTTGCACCGCCGTGCCTGCAGTCTGCTGGAGCTTGGCGATCAGGGCGTGAATCTGCCCGGTGGATTCGCTGGTGCGTTGCGCCAGTTGCCGCACTTCATCGGCCACCACCGCAAAGCCACGGCCCATCTCGCCGGCACGGGCCGCTTCGATGGCCGCGTTCAGTGCCAACAGGTTGGTCTGGTCGGCGATGCCTTTGATCACATCGACCACACCGCCAATTTCATCGCTGTCCTTGGCCAATTGAGTCACGGTCAGGCCGGTTTCGCCAACCACCACCGACAGGCGTTGAATGGCTTCGCGGGTTTCCCCGGCGATTTCGCGCCCGCGACCGGTCAGCAAATTGGCTTGCTGGGTAGCGTCGGCAGTGCGCTGCACGTGGCTGGCGACTTCCTGCGTGGTGGCAGCCATCTGGTTGACGGCGGTGGCCACTTGCTCGGTTTCGACGCGCTGACGTTCCAGGCCGGTAGAGCTGCTGTGGGCCAGGTTGTCGGACTGCTTCGCTTGATCGGTCAGGTGCTCGGCGGTGTCCTGCAGACGGGTCAGGCAGGTTTTCAGGCGCGCTTCCTGGCTGAGGATCGACATCTCCAGGCGTGCCTGGGCGCCACGGCTGTCGGTGTACATCTGCGCGATCAGCGGGTCGGACGTGGTCTGCTCGGCCAGGCGCAGCAAGCGCTTGAGCCCGCGTTGTTGCCAGCTCAGGCCCATCAAGCCCAACGGCACCGAAAGCCCGGCAGCCAGGGCAAAGCCCCAGTGGGAGTTGAGCGAGGCGCCGATCATGAAGCTCAGCTGGCTGACCAGAATGAACGGCAGCCAGTCCTGCAGGACCGGTAGCCATTTATCGGTCGAAGGAATGGCCGACTTGCCCTGATTGATGCGTTGGTAGAGCGCTTCGGCGCGGCGGATCTGCTCGGCGGTGGGCTTGACCCGCACCGACTCGTAACCGATCACCTGATTGCCTTCGAAGATCGGCGTCACATAGGCGTTGACCCAATAGTGATCACCGCTCTTGCAGCGATTCTTGACAATGCCCATCCATGGCAAGCCTTGTTTCAGTGTCGCCCACATGTGCGCGAAAACCGCGGCCGGAACGTCTGGGTGACGCACCAGGTTGTGCGGCGCGCGGATCAGTTCTTCACGAGAAAACCCGCTGATCTCGACGAAGTCGTCGTTGCAGTAGGTGATCATGCCCTTGGCATCGGTGGTGGAAATCAACCGTTGCTGGGCCGGAAAGGTCCGTTCGCGTTGTGTAATTGGCTGGTTGTTACGCATGGCTTATTAATCCGCAAGGCTATCAAGTGCTGTATCGGCGTCGGCGGGGATTTGTTGAGGTTATTTTTTGATAATCAGTGGTGCGTCGCAAAATGACTCTTGCGTCAGCTGGGAGGTATCGGATACGTGAACAACTCAAAGCGAATCTGCGGGTAGCCTCAGTCCTTGTGGGAGCGGGCTTGCCCGCGATGGGGCCGGCACATTCAACATATGTGCTGCTAGACACTCCGCTATCGCGGGCAAGCCCGCTCCCACAGAAAAAAGTTTGACCAGAGGCAGGCGATTGTATTGGTGGCGTCCCAAATAAAAACACCGCCCGAAGGCGGTGTCTGTGTCAGCAAGCGCTTACGACGCAATCAACTGTCGCAACACATAATGCAAAATCCCTCCCGACTTGAAGTACTCCACCTCATTCAATGTATCGATCCGGCACAACACCTCGATTTTCTCGCGGCTGCCGTTTTCACGGGTGATGACCAGGGTCAGGTTCATTCGCGGGGTCAGCTCTACGCCAGTCAGGCCAAGAATATCCAAGGTTTCCTTGCCGGTCAGATTCAGGCTCTTGCGGTTCTGATCGAGCTTGAACTGCAACGGCAGCACACCCATGCCCACCAGGTTGGAACGGTGAATCCGTTCAAAGCTCTCGGCGATGACTGCTTTCACTCCGAGCAAATTAGTGCCCTTGGCGGCCCAGTCACGGCTCGATCCGGTGCCGTATTCCTGGCCCGCAATCACTACCAGCGGTGTGCCCGCGGCTTGATAACGCATCGCCGCGTCGTAGATCGGCATTTTCTCCATGGTCGGAATGTAGAACGTGTTGCCGCCTTCCTCACCGCTGAGCATCTCGTTACGGATGCGGATGTTGGCAAAGGTGCCGCGCATCATCACTTCATGGTTGCCGCGCCGGGAGCCGTAGGAGTTGAAGTCCCGCGGTTCCACGCCTTTGTCGCGCAGATACTGGCCTGCCGGACTGTCAGCCTTGATGTTGCCGGCCGGGGAGATGTGGTCGGTGGTCACCGAGTCGCCGAGCAGCGCAAGGATTCTGGCCCCCGCCACGTCCTTGACCACCGGCGGCGGACCGCCGATGTCATCGAAAAATGGTGGATGCTGGATGTAGGTCGAATCCGCTTGCCAGACATAGGTAGCCGCTTGCGGGACCTGGATCGCCTGCCACTGCTCGTCGCCGGCAAAAACCTCGGCGTATTCCTTGTGGAACATGGCGGTGTTGACCTGACTCACTGCGTCAGCGATTTCCTTGCTGCTCGGCCAGATATCCCGCAGGTACACCGGATTGCCATCGTGGTCTTCGCCCAGAGGCTCGCTGCTGATATCGATGCGCACCGTACCGGCTAGCGCAAACGCGACCACCAGCGGAGGCGAGGCCAGCCAGTTGGTTTTCACCAGCGGATGGACCCGGCCTTCGAAGTTGCGGTTGCCCGACAGCACCGAAGCCACGGTCAGGTCGGCTTTCTGAATGGCTTTTTCGATCGGTTCCGGCAACGGCCCTGAGTTGCCGATGCAAGTAGTGCAGCCATACCCGACCAACGCAAAACCCAATTCATCGAGGTACTGGGTGAGGCCCGCCGCTTCGTAATAGTCGGTGACGACTTTCGAGCCGGGCGCCAGCGAGCTTTTCACCCACGGCTTGCGCTTCAAGCCTTTTTCCACAGCCTTTTTCGCCACCAGCCCGGCGGCCATCATCACGCTCGGGTTGGAAGTGTTGGTGCACGAGGTGATCGCAGCAATCACCACGGCGCCGTTTTTCAGCCGATAGGTCTGACCTTCGGACTCGTAGTCCGCTTCGCCGGCCAGATCGGCATTGCCGACCGCGACGCCACCACCGCCTTCACTTTCCAGTCGACCTTCTTCCTTGCTGGTGGGTTTGAATTGCAGGTCGGTGAAGTCACTGAACGCTTGCGCGACGTTGGGCAGCGAGACCCGATCCTGTGGACGCTTCGGTCCGGCGAGGCTGGCTTCGACGGTGGCCATGTCCAGCGCCAGGCTGTCAGTGAACACCGGCTCCTGACCGGGCAGGCGCCACAAGCCCTGAGCCTTGCTGTAGGCCTCGACCAGTTTCACGGTCTCAACGGGGCGGCCCGACAGGCGCAGGTAATCCAGCGTCACGTCGTCCACCGGGAAAAAGCCGCAGGTGGCGCCGTATTCCGGGGCCATGTTGGCGATGGTCGCGCGGTCCGCCAGCGGCAGATCGGCGAGGCCGTCGCCGTAGAACTCGACGAATTTGCCGACCACGCCTTTCTTGCGCAGCATCTGGGTGACGGTCAGCACCAGGTCGGTGGCGGTGATGCCTTCGCGGAGTTTGCCGGTGAGTTTGAAGCCGATGACTTCCGGGATCAGCATCGACACCGGTTGCCCGAGCATCGCCGCTTCTGCTTCGATGCCGCCAACACCCCAGCCGAGCACACCGAGGCCATTGATCATGGTGGTGTGGGAATCGGTGCCGACCAGCGTGTCGGGGAAGGCGTAGGTGCGGCCGTCCTCGTCTTTGGTCCAGACGGTGCGGCCGAGGTATTCCAGGTTCACCTGGTGGCAGATGCCGGTGCCCGGTGGCACCACGCTGAAGTTGTCGAAGGCGCTCTGGCCCCAGCGCAGGAACGCGTAGCGCTCACCATTGCGCTGCATTTCGATGTCGACGTTCTGCCCGAAGGCGCTACTGGTGGCGAACTTGTCGACCATCACCGAGTGGTCGATCACCAGATCCACCGGCGACAACGGGTTGATTCGCTGCGGATCGCCGCCGGCCTTGGCCATCGCCGCCCGCATGGCAGCAAGGTCAACCACGGCGGGCACGCCGGTAAAGTCTTGCATCAATACCCGCGCCGGGCGGTACTGGATTTCACGGTCGGAGCGGCGCTCCTTGAGCCAGGCGGCAATCGCCTTGAGGTCGGCGCCGGTGACGGTTTTTTCGTCTTCCCAGCGCAGCAGGTTTTCCAGCAGCACCTTCAGCGACATCGGCAGCTTATCCAGATCGCCCAGGCTCTTGGCGGCTTCCGGCAGGCTGAAATAGTGGTAGGTCTTGTCATCGACTTGCAGGGTTTTGAGGGTGTTCAAGCTATCAAGGGACGGCATTACGATCACTCCTTTGAGTCCGCACGGCTACGGACTGAGGGGACGGGCAGAGCATTAAACCTAGCCCTGTTTTCAGTAGCTGGCTAATAACTGGACTCTATGGGCAAGTCCGAGGTTCCGAAGTCGGCTATCATGCGCCGGTTTTCGTGACAGGCTTTGCTACAGGGCAAGTTTGCGCATTAATTCCTTGCCGATTGCCCAGGAGATTCAATGAACACCCTCTTTATGCATTGCCGGCCGGGCTTCGAAGGTGAAGTCTGTTCCGAGATTTCCGACCTCGCCGCACGGCTGAACGTGGCCGGTTACGCCAAGGCCAAGACCGCCAGCGCCTGCGCCGAATTTGTCTGCACCGAAGAAGACGGCGCCGAACGCCTGATGCGCGGTCAGCGTTTCGATCAACTGATTTTCCCGCGCCAGTGGGCCCGCGGGATTTTCATTGATTTGCCGGAAACCGACCGCATCAGCGTGATCCTCGCCCACATGGCGGACTTTCCGCTGTGCGGCAGCCTGTGGCTGGAAATGGTCGATACCAACGACGGCAAGGAACTGTCGAACTTCTGCAAGAAATTCGAAGTTCACCTGCGCAAGGCGCTGATGGCCGCCGGCAAGCTGGTGGAAGACGCCCACAAGCCGCGCTTGCTGCTGACCTTCAAGAGCGGTCGTGAAGTATTCATGGGCCTGGCGGAGTCGAACAACTCGGCGATGTGGCCGATGGGCATCCCGCGTTTGAAGTTCCCCCGTGAGGCGCCCAGCCGTTCGACCCTGAAGCTCGAAGAAGCCTGGCACCACTTCATCCCCCGTGACCAATGGGACGAGCGCCTGCATGGCGATATGACCGGCGTCGACCTGGGCGCCGCACCCGGCGGCTGGACCTGGCAACTGGTCAATCGCGGCATGCTGGTGACCGCCATCGACAACGGCCCGATGGCCGAAAGCTTGATGGACACGGGGCTGGTGCAGCACTTGATGGCCGACGGTTTCACCTTCAAGCCCAAGCAACCGGTGGACTGGATGGTTTGCGACATCGTCGAGAAACCGGCGCGCAACGCCGCGATGCTTGAAGAGTGGATTGGCGAGGGCCATTGCCGCGAAGCGGTGGTCAACCTCAAGTTGCCGATGAAACAGCGTTACGCGGAAGTGAAGCGCCTGTTGGAACGCATCGCCGACGGCTTCAAAGCGCGGGGCATCAAGGTCGAGATCGGCTGCAAACAGCTGTACCACGACCGTGAAGAAGTAACCTGTCACCTGCGCCGGCTCGACGTGAAAAAACCAAAATCCCGTTAAGTTACACGGCCCCTGTAGGAGCTGCCGAAGGCTGCGATCTTTTGACTTGGCTTTTCAAGATCAAGATCAAAAGATCGCAGCCTGCGGCAGCTCCTACAGGGGGGCGGCGTAATGCCACAGATGACCGAACACCCGGCAATGCGCGACAATGCTGGCAAGTTTCAGGAGCCAATCATGAGTGAAATGATCGATACGCCGGTAGACGGCACCCTCGACGCCACCGGCCTCAACTGCCCGGAACCGGTGATGATGCTGCACCAGCACATCCGCGACCTGGTGCCTGGCGGCCTGCTGAAAGTGATCGCCACCGACCCGTCGACCCGTCGCGACATCCCTAAATTCTGCGTGTTTCTCGACCACGAATTGGTCGGTCAACACGAAGACGCCGGTACCTATTTGTACTGGATCCGCAAAAAACTCGATTAACCAACAACGGTTATCCCTGTAGGAGCTGGCTTGCCAGCGATAGCGATTTGGCAGGCGACAACGATGTTGATCAATCCGTCGCCATCGCCAGCAAGCCGGCTCCTACAGGTTCGAATTACCTCGCTGAATGGCTCAAACGCGATTAACACCGAGCCCTGTAGAAGCTGGCTTGCCAGCGATAGCGATTTGGCAGGCGAGACCGATGTTGATCAATCTGCCGCCATCGCCAGCAAGCCGGCTCCTACAGGTTCGAATTACCCCGCCGAATGGCTCAAACGCGATTAACACCGAGCCCTGTAGGAGCTGGCTTGCCAGCGATGGCGATATGGCAGGCGACAACGATGTTGATCAATCCGCCGCCATCGCCAGCAAGCCGGCTCCTGCAGGTTCGAATTACCCTGCCGAATGGCTCAAACGCGATTAACACCGAGCCCTGTAGGAGTTGGCTCGCCAGCGATAGCGATATGGCAGGCGACAACGATGTTGATCGATTTGCCGCCATCGCCAGCAAGCCGGCTCCTACAGGTTCGAATTACCCTGCCGAATGGCTGATACGGATCCGCTTGCGCGCGCTGCGCGTAAGGCGGATCGACAACATCAGTGCCGCGCAACTCAGGCCGACGATCAATCCTTGCCACAGACCGCTCGGGCCACGCGGCTCGCCGAGCCAGTCTGTCAGGCCGAGGGCGTAACCCACCGGCAAGCCGATGCCCCAGTAGGCAAACAGGGTCAGGATCATCGTCACCCGAGTGTCCTGATAACCGCGCAACGCGCCGGCCGCCGTGACCTGGATCGCGTCGGAAAACTGGAACAGCGCCGAATACACAATCAGCATCGCCGCGATATGGATCACTGTCGGGTCTGCGGTGTAGATCGCGGCGATGGGCTCGCGCAGCAGCAACATCATGCTCGCCGAAAGGCAGGCGTACGCCAGCGCGGTGCCCATGCCGACACCTGCGGCAAACCGCGCTTCGCGTGGCTCCTCACGCCCCAGCGCCTGACCGACGCGCACCGTGACGGCCATGCCCAGGGAGTAGGGGATCATGAACACCAGCGAACTGACGTTCAGGGCAATCTGATGCCCGGCCACCACCGTGGCGCCGAGGCTGCCGATCAGCAGGGCGATCACGGCAAAGATGCTCGACTCGGCGAACACCGCGATCCCGATCGGCAAACCGATGCCCAGCAAGCGCTTTATCACTGACCATTGTGGCCAGTCGAAACGGCTGAACAACTCGCTCGACCGATAAGCCGGCGCCCAACGCTCCCAACCGGCCATGCCCAGCGCCATCACCCACATCACGATCGCCGTGGCCCAGCCGCAGCCAACACCGCCCATGGCCGGCACGCCGAAGTGGCCATAAATGAACACGTAGTTCAGCGGGATGTTCAGCGCCAGGCCGCACAGCCCCAGCACCATCGCCGGACGGGTACGCCCGATGCCGTCACTGAAGCAACGCAGCACATGGTAGAAAGCCACGGCGGGCAATCCGCTGGCGATGCCGTGCAGATACTGCATGCACGGGCCGATCAGTTCGGGGTCGACCTTCATCAGGTGCAAGATCGGCTCGGCGCTGAACAGCATGCCGGTCGCGATCAATCCGACCACCAGTGCCAGCCACAACGCCTGACGCACGATCGGCCCGATTTCGCTGTGGGTGCCGGCGCCGAAGCGCTGGGCGACTTTCGGCGTGGTGGCCAGCAGGGTGCCGGTCATCAGCAGAAACACCGGGACCCAGATCGAGTTGCCCAGCGCCACCGCTGCCAGATCGCGCGGGCCGACCCGGCCGGCCATCACCGCATCGACGAAGCCCATCGCGGTGGTCGCCAGTTGCGCGATCATGATCGGTAGCGCCAGGGCGAGCAGATTTTTCAGCTCCAGGCGAACCCGGGCCGGGCGGGTGAGGGAGATAGCAGCGGGGCGGTCAGTCACGGAATTCAAGGGCAAAACGTCCAAAAGATTTTGATGCGCAGGCGCGCATTCTACGCGTTGACGCATCGGTCAGGAAAAGACCTGTGTTGGGGATTTGTAATCACCGGTTCTTTTGTAGGAGCTGCCGAAGGCTGCGATCTTTTGACTTTGCTTTTTAAAAACAAGATCAAAAGATCGTAGCCTTCGGCAGCTCCTACAGGGGTATAGGCGGTGGAGGTCATCTGCGCCTACACTGCCGATCCGCCAAAGGAGCCTGCCATGCTGATTGTTGCCGACGAAAATATCCCCCTGCTTGACGCCTTCTTCGAAGGCTTCGGTGAAATCCGCCGGGTTCCGGGGCGTTCCATCGACCGCGCCACCGTCGAACAGGCCGATGTGTTGCTGGTGCGTTCGGTGACGAACGTCAACCGCGCGTTACTTGAGGGCAGCAAGGTGCGCTTCGTCGGCACCTGCACCATCGGCACCGATCACCTGGACCTGGATTACTTTCAACAGGCCGGCATCACCTGGTCCAGCGCGCCGGGTTGCAATGCCCGGGGCGTGGTTGACTACGTGCTCGGCAGCTTGCTGACCCTCGCTGAAATCGAAGGCGCGGACCTGACGCAACGTACTTACGGCGTGGTCGGTGCCGGTGAAGTCGGCGGGCGGCTGGTCAAGGTCCTGCAAGGGTTAGGGTGGAACGTACTGGTTTGCGATCCGCCGCGACAAGCCGCTGAAGGTGGCGACTACGTCAGCCTTGAGCAGATCATCGAGCAGTGCGACGTCATCAGCCTGCACACGCCGCTGACTAAGCAGGGCGCTCAGTCAACCTGGCACCTGTTCGACAAAAAACACCTGAACCAACTCAAACCGGGCACATGGCTGATCAATGCCAGTCGCGGTCCGGTGGTGAACAACGCCGCACTGCGCGATGTGTTGCTGGAGCGTGAGGACCTGCAAGCGGTGCTTGACGTCTGGGAAGGCGAGCCGGAAGTCGACGTGGCGCTGGCCGAACTCTGCGTGCTGGCAACCCCGCACATTGCCGGTTACAGCCTGGACGGCAAACAACGCGGGACGGCGCAGATCTATCAGGCGTTCTGCGATTTCCTCGGTCAACCGGCCCGCGTCAGCTTGAGCGATTTGCTGCCGGCCCCGTGGCTGTCGCAAGTGACCTTGAGTGCCCAGACGGACCCGGCCTGGGCGCTGGCGATGTTGTGCCGTGGCGTATACGACCCGCGCCGTGACGACGCGGATTTCCGCCGCAGCCTTGTAGGCAGCGTGAGCGAGCAGCGTGGGGCGTTCGATGTGTTGCGCAAGAACTACCCATCGCGGCGTGAAATCGACGGGTTGCAGGTGCGGATCGACGGCGATGCGCCTGAGTTGCAGAAGATTGTCGCGGCGCTGGGCGCAACCATAATCTAAAGATCAACCACGCGCCCCTGTAGGAGCTGCCGAAGGCTGCGATCTTTTGATCTTGTTTTTTTAAGAAAAATCAAAAGATCGCAGCCTCCGATAGCTCCTACAAAAGCATGATTCTGCAGGCATAAAAAACCCGGCCAACAGGGGCCGGGTCAAGAAGACGGTGGCTACATCACTTTTGTTCGGCAGGCTTGACCAATCGCTTCTCCAGCTCGCTGCACGCTTGCTGGATCATGTTTTCAGTGATCGGTACTTCGTGGCCCTGTTCATCGATAATCGAGCAACCCAGAGACTGGTCTGGCTGCGTACGGATCACCTGAATCTTGTCATCGCTGCTGTTTTGCAAGGACATGGCCTGTCTCCTCATCAGGTTATATGCCTAGTGTAAAACCGCCAGGTGACCAGGCTGTGACAACTCCCTGCGATCTCTCCAAAGCGGCAACCACAGTCCACCAGAAATACCGCAACGTTGCCACCCGGACTTTAGACCAATAGCGTCTAGGGCCTAGGCTTGGCGGTCATAATTAACCTGACTCATTGTGATTTACCAAGTTCCACTCCGTAGCGCGGTGTACGCTGGAACTTATCAAACGCTCCGCCATGGATGATGCCAATGCTCACAGTTCGTCACCGCCGTGCGATTCGCCTGGCCAGCCGTTTTATCGCGCCTTATCGCTGGCATGCGCTCGGCGCGCTGTTGGCTTTGATCGTTACCGCAGGCATCACCTTATCCATGGGGCAGGGTATCCGCCTGCTGGTGGATCAGGGCTTCATGACCCAATCGCCGCACTTGCTCAACCAGTCCATCGGTTTGTTCATGTTGCTGGTGTTCGGTCTGGCGGTTGGCACCTTTGCGCGTTTTTACCTGGTGTCGTGGATTGGTGAGCGCTGTGTCGCCGACATCCGCCGCCGAGTATTCAATCACCTCATCTATCTGCATCCGGGCTTCTACGAGAACAACCGCAGCTCCGAGATCCAGTCGCGGCTGACCGCCGACACCACGCTGCTGCAATCGGTGATCGGCTCATCACTGTCGCTGTTTTTGCGCAACCTGCTGATGGTGATCGGCGGGATCGTCCTGCTGTTCATCACCAACCCCAAGCTCACCAGTATCGTGGTGGTTGCCTTGCCGTTGGTGATCGCGCCGATCCTGATCTTCGGCCGCCGGGTTCGCAGCCTGTCGCGGCTGAGCCAGGACCGGATCGCCGATATCGGCAGCTATGTGTCCGAAACCCTGGGCCAGATCAAAACCGTGCAGGCCTACAACCATCAGGCGCAAGACGAACAGCGCTTTGCCGTGACCGTGGAAGAAGCCTTCAACACCGCCCGCAAACGCATTTTCCAGCGGGCGTGGCTGATTACTCTGGTGATTGTGCTGGTGCTGGGCGCGGTTGGCGTGATGCTTTGGGTTGGCGGCATGGACGTGATTGCCGGGCGAATTTCCGCGGGCGAGCTGGCGGCGTTTGTCTTCTATAGCCTGATCGTCGGCAGTGCGTTCGGCACCTTGAGTGAAGTGATCGGCGAGTTGCAGCGCGCGGCGGGCGCAGCGGAGCGGATCGCCGAGTTGCTGCGTGCGCAGAACATCATCCAGCCTCCAACCTCAGGCCTTGTGTCCTTGCCCGAGCGAGTGCGAGGCGATTTGCTGCTGCATGACGTGCGCTTTTCCTACCCGTCGCGCCCCGAAAGCTATGCCGTCGATGGTTTGAATCTGGCTATCAAGGCCGGTGAAACGCTGGCGTTGGTCGGGCCCTCCGGGGCCGGTAAATCAACGGTGTATGACCTGCTGCTACGTTTCTACGACCCCGCAGAAGGACGCATCCTGCTTGATGGTGTACCCCTGACAAGTCTTGATCCACTGGATCTGCGACGCTGCTTCGCTCTGGTCTCGCAAACCCCGGCGCTTTTTTTCGGCAGCATCGAAGAGAACATCCGCTACGGCAACCCGACGGCGACGCTGGCCGAGGTTCAGGAAGCCGCGAAAATCGCCTACGCCCACGATTTCATCGAGGCCATGCCCAACGGCTACCAGACGCATCTGGGTGATGGCGGACTCGGTCTGTCCGGCGGCCAACGCCAACGCCTGGCCATCGCCCGCGCGCTGTTGGTCGACGCGCCGATCCTGCTACTCGACGAAGCTACCAGCGCCCTTGATGCGCAAAGTGAGCACCTGATCCAGCAAGCCCTGCCAAGCCTGATGAAAAACCGCACGACCCTGGTCATCGCCCATCGCCTGGCCACGGTGAAAAACGCGGACCGGATCGCGGTGATGGACCAAGGAAAACTGGTCGCCGTAGGAACACATCAGGAATTGATTGCCAACAATGCGCTATACGCGCGGTTGGCGGCGTTGCAGTTCAATGATGGCAAGGCCGAACTCGACCTCCACCTGTAGGAGCTGCCGCAGGCTGCGATCTTTTGATCTGGCTTTCAAAAAAATGCCCACATCGATGTGGGCATTTTTCTATTGCGAAGAAACCAGGATCAAAAGATCGTCCGAACGCGGCCCGAACCTTCGCCAGCTCCTACAGGGGCATTATTGATCGTCGAAGTAGCGTTCGTGCCAATCCACCAGCGGTTGTGGTGAGTTGAGCTTCTGGCCGTAGATCACCGAATACGACAGAACGTTCTGCACGTACTGACGGGTTTCGTCGAACGGGATGCTTTCCACCCACACGTCGAAACTCAAGTGATCAGCGCCGCGCAGCCACTGCCGTACGCGGCCTGGGCCGGCGTTGTAGGCGGCGGAGGCGAGAACGCGGTTGCCGTTGAACTGACTGTGGACCTGGCTCAGATAGGCTGCGCCGAGCTGGATATTCTTGTCCGGTTCGAACAACTGCTGCGGCGACGAATAGGGAATGCTGAACTTGCGTGCGGTTTCCTTGGCGGTGGCCGGCATCAGTTGCATCAGGCCGGACGCACCGACACCGGAGCGGGCATCGTCCATGAAGGCGCTTTCCTGACGGGTGATGGCAAACACCCAGCTCGAATGCAGGCCGCGGTTTTTGGCTTCACGGACCAGGGTTTCGCGATGCGCCATCGGGAAGCGAATGTCCAGGTCATCCCAATATTGTGCCTGGCTGATGGTGCGGATCGCCGGGAAATACCATCTCAGGTCGTAAGCCAGTTTGGCTTGGGCGACCATTTCGTCTCGGCTGAAGTGGCGGCTGACGTGATACCACTCGCGGCGACCGTCGACGATCTGCCCGCGAGCATGGAATTCCAGGGCGCGACGTATGCCCGGCGTGTTGCGAACCTTGTTCATCAGTGCCTGGCTGATCACCAGCGGCTTGTTATTCAGTGAATAGGACGATTGCGAACGGTCTGCGGCGAGGAAGCCGTAGAAGTCACGTTCACGGGCCAGATTTTTATAAAGGCTTTGCGGTTCCGCGCTCTGCGGCTGTGCCAGCTCCAGGCTGCGGGCCTGCCAGTATCGCCAGCGGCTGGTGGTGGCGAGGTCTTGCGGCAGTCGGCGGGTCAGCTCATAGGCATCGTTCCAGCGAGCCAGTCGCAGCAGCAGGCGCATGCGCCATTCGGACACGGTGTTGTCGCGCAGCTCCGGGTCGTATTTGGTCATCATGTCCAGCGCGCGGCTGTCGAAACGGCGTGCGAGGGTCAGGCCGATTTCCCGGGCAATCGCCACTTTTTCATCGCGGGAAAAATGCATGCTGCTGGCATAGCTATCGAGCAGCGCCATGGCCTTGTCCGGGTCCTGGCGGGCGAGGCGACGCAGGCCAAGGCTGACGATGTCCGACATCGGTTCGTCAGCCGGGGTGAAGCGCGATGGCTGGTTGAGCAGCTCGGGTTTTTGCGCCACATCAATCAGCAAACGACCGCGAGGGGCGAGGGTGGTCAGGCCGTTGACCAGGCTGTTGGCCAGCGCGTAATTGCGTGCCTGCGCGGCAAGTTTGGTGCGCTCCCAGCGTTTTTGTTCGGTCAACTGACCGTCGGCGGCCCACATGCCGAACAGCACGTCGCAAGCTTCGGGTTGGGATTTACCGGTCAGCCAGAGCTTGTTGGCGTTGGCGTAACCTTCGGTCTTGAGGTTGTGGCTGATCTGATACTGCGCGTTCAGGCAGTCCAGTTCTGTGAAGTTGAGTTTGGGGTCGTAATATTTGACGAACGTCGCCCAGTCGCCGCGATCGGCCAGCCAGCGCAGCCAGCGCAGCTTCATCCAGTTGGCCTGGGGCAGGTCACCGTGTTCGGCGAGGAATTTTTCGATTTCGGCGTTGCTAGCGCTTTTCAGGCGTGCGGTCAGCTCGTCATACGCCAGATAAGGCTCCAGCGGATAGTCGGCCAGCGCTTGGCTGTAACGGAAATACGGCCCGGTATCACCCTTGGCCAAGGCGCGCTTGGCTTCATCGTAATACTGGCGTTGGGTGGACAGGTCCACCGCCTGGGCGGATTGAACAGCAGCGGCAGACAGTAAAAAACAGGATAAAAGCTTGAAGAGGCGACTGCGCATGAGACGTCCGGGCAGAGAAATCATGACAAGTGCGGGCGATGACCACACTGAATTGACTGTAGCTTAGCCTTTTGCCAGCAACGGGCGAAAGCTTTGCGGGCCTGTCTGCATCAGTTCGCAACATTTGTTGTGCAGAGTGCTTCGACAGTGAAATTGCCGGCCTTCTGAAGCCTCAAGTCAGGTAGAATGCGCGCCCGGTTTTTGGAGAAGCTCATGACCCTGCTCAAATTCAGCGATGTGTCCCTTGCTTTCGGCGCTATGCCGTTGTTGGACAAGGTGTCCTGGCAGATCGCCCGTGGTGAGCGGGTGTGCATCATCGGCCGCAACGGCACTGGCAAGTCCAGCATGATGAAGCTCGTCAAGGGCGACCAGAAGCCCGATGACGGCTCCGTTTGGCGTGCGCCCGGGCTCAAGATCGGCGAATTGCCGCAAGAATTGCCGGTAGCCGACGAGCGGACCGTGTTCGACGTGGTCGCCGAAGGCCTGGACGGCGTGGGCGCATTGCTCGCCGAGTATCACCACCTGAGCCAGAACATCGTCACCGACGCTGACCTGGACAAGTTGATGCACGTCCAGCATGACCTCGAAGCCCGCGACGGCTGGCGCTTGCAGACCCTGGTCGACAGCACCCTGAGCCGCTTGCAGTTGCCGGCCGACAAGACCCTCGCCGAATTGTCCGGCGGCTGGCGTCGCCGCGTCCTGCTGGCCCAGGCGCTGGTTTCCGAACCGGACCTGTTGCTGCTCGACGAACCCACCAACCACCTGGACATCGGTGCGATCGCCTGGCTCGAAGAAGCGCTGAAGGATTTCCAGGGCGCCGTGCTGTTCATCACGCACGACCGTTCTTTCCTGCAAAACCTCGCGACCCGCATTCTTGAACTGGATCGCGGCGGCCTGATCGACTGGAACGGCGACTACGCCAGTTTCCTCGTGCATAAAGAAGCCGAGCTGGCGGCTGAAGCCACGGCCAACGCGCTGTTCGACAAGCGTCTGGCCCAGGAAGAAGTCTGGATCCGTCAAGGCATCAAGGCGCGTCGTACCCGTAACGAAGGGCGCGTGCGCGCACTCAAGGCCTTGCGCGTCGAGCGCAGCGAGCGTCGTGAACGCACCGGCAAGGCCAACATTCAGCTGGAAACCGCCGACAAGTCTGGCAAGCAGGTGATGGTCCTCGAGAATGTGAGCTTCGCTCATCCGGGCGGCCCATTCCTGATCAAGGATTTCTCGATGGTGTTGCAGCGCGGCGACCGCATCGGCCTGCTCGGCGCCAACGGTACCGGCAAGACCACGTTGCTGAAGCTGATGCTTAGCGGTTTGCAGCCCACCAGCGGCAAGGTGGAAGAGGGCACGAAGATCGATGTTGCCTACTTCGACCAACTGCGCCATCAGCTGGATCTGGAAAAAACCGTGATCGATAACGTCGCCGAAGGTCGCGACTTCATCGATATCGACGGCCAGAGCCGCCACGTGCTGAGCTACCTCGGCGACTTCCTGTTCAGCCCGCAGCGTGCCCGCACGCCGGTCAAGGCGCTGTCCGGTGGCGAGCGTGCCCGTCTGTTGCTGGCCAAACTGTTCAGCAAGCCGGCTAACCTGCTGGTGCTCGACGAACCGACCAACGATCTCGACGTCGAAACCCTCGAACTGCTTGAAGAGGTCTTGCTGACCTTCAACGGCACCGTGCTGATGGTCAGCCACGACCGGGCATTCCTCGACAACGTGGTCACCAGCACTCTGGTCTTCGAAGGTGAAGGCAAGGTTCGAGAGTATGTCGGTGGTTATCAGGACTGGCTGCGTCAGGGCGGCTCGCCGCGCCTGCTGGGCGTGACTGAAAGCAAATCCGGCAAGGCCGACCTGAATTCAGCTGTAGTGAAGGCCGAGCCTGCGCCGGTCGCGGCAGCGGTCGAAGCGCCAGCGAAGAAAAAACTCAGCTACAAATTGCAGCGCGAGCTGGAAGCGTTGCCGGGGCAGATCGAGGCCATGGAGCAGCAGATCGCTGCCGTTGAGGCTCAGATGGCCGATGCTGGCTTCTATCTGCGTCCGGCTGCGGAAACTGCTGCGGTGATCGCTCAGTTGTCGCAGTTGCAGGCTGAGCTCGACGTAATGGTCGAGCGCTGGGCTGAGCTTGATGCCTGATTGATCTTGCAATAAAAAAGCCCGACTTCGGTAACTCGACTGTCGGGCTTTTCGTATGGAATGCCATCCCCCTGCAGGAACTGGCTTGTTAGCGATGGCATCACAACGGTGCATCAGGCAGTCCGTGTGGCCCGCATCGCCAGCAAGCCGGCTCCTATAGGGAATTGGCTGTCAGCTTTTGTTTTGCAGGCGCACCGCCAGCACATCGCAAGGCGCACCGTGCAGGACGTCATTGGCAGTGGAGCCCAGCAGCAGTGCCAGGCCATGCCGCCCATGACTGCCCACCACGATCATGTCGCACCCTTGCTCCTTGGCCAGGTGGTGAATCTCCTGGCGTGGCTGGCCGTAAGTCAGGTGGCTGTATTCCTTGGACAGTTCCGGGTATTTCAGGATCAACCGGTCGAGGCGTTCCTTGGCCTGATCGAACTGCTGTTGTTGCAGTTGTGACAGGTCCATCGGCACGTCACCGCCAAAGGCCATGGCCATGGGTTCGACGATATGCACCAGGGACAACTTCGCACCATTGCTCACCGAGAGCTCGCGAGCGCGGTGGATTACAGGATCGCACTCTTCGGTTAGATCTACAGCGACCAGAATGTGGTTGTAGGGCATGAGGTGCTCCTCCTGAGGATTGCAATATTGGTAAGTATGGCTGGTTTCAAGCGCATTGGTTTCAAAGTGACTGAATGCGCTCATCAAGAATCGGGAGTACAGATATGACGGTCTGGATAGTGGTGTCAATCCTGCTGGTGGTACTTAGTCCACTGGCCTGGCTGCGACCGTCCCGCCATCAGAGCGGCCGCATGGCCTTGCGCATGGAGGCTCGACGCATCGGGTTGGCCATGCAGCTGGCGCCTCAGGAGTGGCCGCACTGGCTCGGCCAGGAGCCGCCAAACCCTTGCGCGCAGTACCATCGGCCGCGACGGGGCAATCAACCGAAGTGCTGGAGTTACTGGCAAAAATCTCCGGGTTTGTGGGTCAACCAGTGGCAGGAAACCTGTGAGGATCCTGCGCTGCTCAATCATTTCGAAAAATTGCCGGGCAATGTCTACAAAGTCGAGGCCGACAAGCAAATGATCGCTCTGTACTGGGGCGAGAAGGGCGAGGCCGAGGTTTTGCAGCACATTGACGCCACGCTCAAGGCGCTCGCGTGAACTCGGTCCCTAAAATCGCTTGCCTGAATTTTTTACCCCTGTAGGAGCTGCCGAAGGCTGCGATCTTTTGATTTTACCTTTAAAAACAAGATCAAAAGATCGCAGCCTTCGGCAGCTCCTACAGGGGGCGTGCCATTTTTGTGGGCAATAAAAAGCCCGACAGGATCATCGGGCGGGGTTGGCCAGGCAGGCCGGTAAATTCGGTGTGGGCTGATCTTACGCTGTGCATTCGCACCAGCGTTCACATTTTTCCCAGATTCCGCCAGCTTAGCCTGTTAAACAAAGGCTGCCGGGAATTAGGGCGACTTTTCTAATGATTAATCCTATGAATGGATCCACATCCATCTGCTTGTTGAAGGTCTTCGCAGTACGGAAATGACCGCAAAGTCGTGTTTCAACCCAATGTTTCAGGCGATTGACAATTGTCGGAAATTCCGTGAAGGTGACGTACCCAAATCAAACGGGCGTATGAAATGAGCGTTTGTCCGACAAACTGCTCCTACAGAATCCCGACTATCGCGTTGGCGGGTGTGCCGGGTTGAGAGGCGTAGCATCGACGTTTAACGTCCCTGCCGAACCATTCACCTGCGTCCGACGTGTACTGTTCAGCTTCCATATCGTGGAGATCAGTTGATGATTTACGAAGGTAAAGCCATCACGGTTAAGGCTCTTGAAAGTGGCATCGTCGAACTGAAGTTCGACCTCAAGGGTGAGTCCGTCAACAAGTTCAACCGTCTAACCCTGAACGAACTGCGTCAGGCTGTGGGCGCTATCAAGGCAGATGCTTCGATCAAGGGTGTGATCGTCAGCAGTGGCAAGGACGTATTCATCGTCGGCGCCGACATCACCGAATTTGTCGACAACTTCAAGCTGCCGGATGCAGAGCTTGTTGCTGGCAACCTCGAAGCCAACAAGATTTTCAGCGATTTCGAAGACCTCAACGTCCCGACCGTCGCCGCGATCAACGGCATCGCTCTGGGTGGCGGTCTGGAAATGTGCCTGGCAGCGGACTACCGCGTCATGTCGACCAAGGCCAAGATCGGTCTGCCGGAAGTCAAGCTGGGCATCTACCCAGGCTTCGGCGGCACCGTGCGTCTGCCGCGCCTGATCGGTGCCGACAACGCCATTGAGTGGATTGCCTCCGGCAAGGAAAACCGTCCTGAAGACGCGCTGAAAGTCGGCGCCGTGGACGCTGTGGTTGCTCCTGAGAAGTTGCAGGAAGCCGCGCTGGAACTGATCAAGCGCGCCATTTCCGGCGAGTTCGATTACAAGGCCAAGCGCCAGCCGAAGCTTGAAAAACTCAAGCTGAACGCGATCGAACAAATGATGGCGTTCGAAACCGCCAAAGGTTTCGTGGCCGGTCAGGCTGGCCCGAACTACCCGGCGCCGGTTGAAGCGATCAAGACCATCCAGAAAGCCGCGAACTTCGGTCGCGACAAGGCGCTGGAAGTCGAAGCAGCCGGTTTCGTCAAACTGGCCAAGACCTCTGCCGCGCAGAGCCTGGTCGGTCTGTTCCTGAACGATCAGGAACTGAAGAAAAAGGCCAAGGCCTACGACGAAATCGCCAAGGACGTGAAGCAGGCAGCCGTACTGGGCGCCGGCATCATGGGCGGCGGTATCGCCTATCAGTCGGCTTCCAAAGGCACGCCGATCCTGATGAAGGACATCAACGAGCACGGTATCGAGCAGGGCCTGGCCGAAGCCGCCAAACTGCTGGTTGGCCGCGTTGATAAAGGTCGCATGACCGCCGCGAAGATGGCTGAAGTGCTCAACGGCATTCGTCCGACCCTGTCCTACGGTGATTTCGGTCACGTGGACCTGGTGGTTGAAGCCGTCGTCGAGAACCCTAAGGTCAAGCAAGCTGTTCTGGCTGAAGTTGAAGGCCAGGTTAAAGAGGACACCATTCTGGCGTCCAACACCTCGACCATTTCCATCACCTTGCTGGCCAAGGCCCTCAAGCGTCCGGAAAACTTTGTCGGCATGCACTTCTTCAACCCGGTGCACATGATGCCGCTGGTCGAAGTGATCCGTGGCGAGAAGTCCAGCGAGCTGGCCATTGCCACCACCGTTGCCTACGCCAAGAAAATGGGCAAGAACCCGATCGTCGTCAATGACTGCCCGGGCTTCCTGGTCAACCGCGTGCTGTTCCCGTACTTCGGCGGTTTCGCCAAGCTGGTCAGCGCCGGTGTGGACTTCGTCCGTATCGACAAGATCATGGAAAAATTCGGCTGGCCAATGGGCCCGGCCTACCTGATGGACGTGGTCGGCATCGACACTGGCCACCACGGTCGTGACGTGATGGCTGAAGGCTTCCCGGACCGCATGAAAGACGACCGTCGCTCGGCCGTTGACGTGCTCTACGAAGCCAAGCGCCTGGGTCAGAAGAACGGCAAGGGCTTCTACGCCTACGAGACCGACAAGAAGGGCAAGCAGAAGAAAGTGGCCGATCCGTCGGTACTGGAAGTGCTCAAGCCAATCGTCTACGAGCAGCGTGAAGTCACTGACGAAGACATCATCAACTGGATGATGATCCCGCTGTGCCTGGAAACCGTGCGTTGCCTGGAAGACGGCATTGTCGAAACCGCTGCCGAAGCCGACATGGGTCTGGTCTACGGTATTGGTTTCCCTCCATTCCGTGGCGGTGCGCTGCGCTACATCGACTCGATCGGTGTTGCCGAGTTCGTTGCCCTGGCTGACCAGTACGCTGATTTGGGCGCGCTGTACCACCCGACCGCGAAGCTGCGCGAAATGGCCAAAAACGGCCAGAGCTTCTTCGGTTAAGCGCCCCCAACTAGAGTGAGAGTGAACTTATGAGCTTGAATCCTAGAGACGTCGTGATTGTCGACTTCGGTCGTACTCCGATGGGCCGCTCCAAGGGCGGCATGCACCGCAACACCCGCGCCGAAGACATGTCGGCGCACCTGATCAGCAAACTGCTGGAACGCAACGTCAAGGTTGACCCGAGCGAAGTCGAAGACGTGATCTGGGGCTGTGTGAACCAGACCCTGGAGCAGGGCTGGAACATCGCGCGCATGGCGTCGCTGATGACCCAGATCCCGCACACTTCGGCCGGCCAGACCGTCAGCCGTCTGTGTGGCTCGTCCATGAGCGCGCTGCACACCGCTGCACAAGCGATCATGACCGGCAACGGTGACGTGTTCGTGGTTGGTGGCGTCGAGCACATGGGCCACGTGAGCATGATGCACGGTGTCGATCCGAACCCGCACATGTCCCTGTACGCGGCAAAAGCCTCGGGCATGATGGGCCTGACCGCTGAAATGCTGGGCAAGATGCACGGCATCACTCGCGAACAACAGGACGCTTTCGGCGTGCGCTCCCACCAACTCGCCCACAAGGCGACCGTGGAAGGCAAGTTCAAAGACGAAATCATCCCGATGCAAGGTTACGACGAGAACGGTTTCCTGAAACTGTTCGACTACGACGAAACCATTCGTCCGGAAACCACCCTGGAAAGCCTGGCAGCATTGAAGCCAGCGTTTAACCCGAAGGGCGGCACCGTGACAGCGGGTACTTCGTCGCAGATCACCGATGGTGCCTCGTGCATGATCGTGATGTCGGCGCAGCGTGCACAGGACCTGGGCATCCAGCCTCTGGCGGTGATTCGCTCGATGGCAGTGGCAGGTGTGGATCCGGCAATCATGGGCTATGGTCCAGTACCGGCCACACAAAAAGCACTGAAGCGCGCGGGCCTTGGCATCAACGATATCGACTTCTTCGAGCTCAACGAAGCTTTCGCCGCACAGGCACTGCCAGTGCTGAAAGATCTGAAAGTGCTCGACAAGATGAACGAGAAGGTTAACCTGCACGGCGGCGCGATCGCCCTGGGTCACCCGTTCGGTTGCTCCGGTGCGCGTATCTCCGGCACTTTGCTTAATGTGATGAAGCAAAATGGCGGCACCTTCGGGGTAGCCACCATGTGCATTGGTCTCGGCCAAGGCATCTCCACCGTCTTCGAACGCGTTTAAGCGTTTCGCTGACGGAAGCCGGGGCCAAGTGCCCCGGTTTTTGTTTTTCCGGATTTATTTTTATTTTTATTTTGAAAAAATTTGAGTGAGGGCCGAAGCATGCCGATACAACCTGGGCTCTATCAACATTACAAGGGTCCGCAGTACCGTGTATTCAGCGTTGCGCGGCATTCGGAAACCGAAGAAGAAGTGGTCTTCTACCAAGCCCTGTATGGCGATTACGGCTTTTGGGTACGTCCCTTGAGCATGTTCCTGGAGTCGGTCGAAGTTGACGGGGAGCAGGTGCCACGCTTTGCTTTGGTGCAAGCTGAACCGAGTGTTTTTTCCAAGCCATAAGCTGAGTGCGCGCAATACCCTGCGCTTGACCTCACCTTGTAGCCACTATATATAGCGGTGCCGCGTCAGGCGCCAACCGCCTTTCACTTCTAGAATTCAGGAATTTTCTGATCCATGGGCAAATCGCTGGTCATTGTGGAATCCCCGGCTAAGGCCAAGACCATCAACAAGTATTTGGGCAACGAATACGTGGTGAAGTCGAGTATCGGCCATATCCGAGACCTGCCCACCAGCGGTTCGGCTAGCGCCAGCAAAGAGCCAGCCGCCAAGCGCGGCAAGGCCGCTGCGGGTGAAGCGCCGGCCTTGTCGCCGAAAGAAAAGGCGCGCAAGCAGCTGGTCGCTCGCATGGGGGTCGATCCCGATCATGGCTGGAAAGCCAAGTACGAGATCCTTCCAGGCAAGGAAAAGGTCATCGAAGAGCTGCGCCGGCTCGCCAAAGATGCTGACACCATCTATCTCGCAACCGACTTGGACCGCGAGGGGGAAGCCATTGCCTGGCACCTGCGCGAAGCCATCGGTGGTGACGACACCCGCTACAAGCGCGTGGTGTTCAACGAAATCACCAAGAAGGCGATTCAGGAAGCCTTCTCCAAGCCGGGCGAGCTGGACATCGACCGTGTAAATGCCCAGCAGGCGCGTCGTTTCCTCGACCGCGTCGTGGGTTACATGGTTTCGCCGCTGCTGTGGGCCAAGATCGCTCGTGGCCTGTCCGCCGGTCGTGTGCAATCGGTTGCGGTGAAGCTGGTCGTTGAACGTGAGCGCGAGATACGTGCGTTCATCCCGGAAGAGTACTGGGAAGTTCACGCCGACCTCGGCACAGCCAAAGGCGCTACCGTACGTTTCGACGTTGCTCGCGAGAAAGGCGAAGCCTTCAAACCGCTCAACGAAGCCCAGGCCATGGCCGCGCTGGAGAAGCTCAAGGCTTCCAGCTACAGCATCGTCAAGCGTGAAGACAAGCCGACCAGCAGCAAGCCGTCGGCACCGTTCATCACTTCCACCCTGCAGCAGGCCGCGAGCAACCGCCTGGGCTTCGGTGTGAAGAAAACCATGATGATGGCTCAGCGTCTGTATGAAGCCGGCTACATCACTTACATGCGTACCGACTCGACCAATCTCTCGGTTGATGCCGTGGCAATGGCGCGTACTTATATTGAAGGTGAGTTCGGCAAGAAATACCTGCCGGAAACCCCGAACGTCTACAGCAGCAAGGAAGGCGCACAGGAAGCTCACGAAGCGATTCGTCCATCCGACGCCAACACCGAGCCTAGCAAGCTGTCGGGCATGGAGCGGGACGCTGAGCGCCTCTACGAGTTGATCTGGCGCCAGTTCCTCGCCTGCCAGATGCTGCCGGCGCAATACCTGTCGACCACGGTCACCGTCGGTGCCGGCGACTTCGAGCTGCGCGCCAAGGGCCGCATCCTGAAGTTCGACGGTTACACCCGCGTCATGCCGCAAATCGCCAAGCCGGGCGATGACGACGTACTGCCGGACATGGCCCAGGGTGACGCGATGAAGCTGATCAAGCTTGATCCGACCCAGCACTTCACCAAGCCGCCGGCGCGTTACTCGGAAGCCAGCCTGGTAAAAGAAATGGAAAAACGCGGAATCGGCCGTCCTTCGACCTACGCCGCAATCATCTCGACTATCCAGGATCGTGGCTACGTCGCGCTGCACAACCGTCGTTTCTATTCGGAAAAGATGGGTGACATCGTTACCGAACGTCTGGCCGAAAGCTTCTCCAACTTGATGGACTACGGCTTCACTGCCGGCATGGAAGAGCACCTCGATGACGTGGCCCAGGGCGAACGCGACTGGAAAAACGTGCTCGACGAGTTCTACGGCGACTTCAAGAAAAAACTCGAAGTAGCCGAAAGCCCGGAAAACGGCATGCGCGCCAACCAGCCGGTGATGACCGATATTCCGTGCACCACCTGCGGTCGTCCGATGCAGATTCGTACCGCGTCGACCGGTGTGTTCCTCGGTTGTTCGGGTTACAGCCTGCCGCCGAAAGAACGCTGCAAGGCCACCGTCAACCTTGTACCGGGCGATGAAATCGCTGCGGACGACGAGGGTGAATCGGAATCGCTGGTACTGCGTGGCAAGCATCGCTGCCCGATCTGCAGCACAGCGATGGATGCTTACCTGCTCGACGAAAAGCGCAAGCTGCACATCTGCGGTAACAATCCGGATTGCAACGGCTACGAAATCGAAGAGGGCACCTATCGAATCAAGGGCTACGAAGGTCCGAGCCTGGAGTGCGACAAGTGCGGCAGCGAGATGCAGCTCAAGACTGGCCGCTTCGGCAAGTTCTTCGGATGCACCAACCCGACGTGCAAGAACACTCGCAAGCTGCTGAAAAGTGGTGATGCGGCGCCGCCGAAGATGGATCCGGTGAAGATGCCTGAGCTGAAATGCGAAAAGGTCAACGACACCTACATCCTGCGCGACGGTGCGTCCGGCCTGTTCCTGGCGGCCAGCCAGTTCCCGAAAAACCGCGAGACCCGCGCTCCGCTGGTTGTGGAAATCGTGCCGCACAAGGATGAGATCGATCCGAAGTACCACTACCTTTGTGAAGCGCCGAAGAAAGATCCGGATGGTCTGCCAGCCGTGATTCGCTACAGCCGCAAGACCAAGGAACAGTACGTCCAGACAGAAGTCGACGGTAAGCCGACTGGCTGGAAGGCGTTCTACGACGGCGGTAAGTGGAAGGTTGAAGACAAGCGTCCAGCAGCGAAGGCTTAAGCGCGCAGGCTGATAATGGGCCGACTTCGTCGGCCAATGGGAGCAAGCTCTCTCGCCACAAACAAAAGGCCGCATGACAACCCTTGGGTTTTCATGCGGCCTTTTTGTTTTGGGCTTGCGGTCAGCTTGGCTGATCCACGACACTGTGCGACCTGCGTGAAGCAATTATTTCGTTGTGGAGACTGCCGTCATGGCCCACGAACTCTATACCCGTACTAACCAGAAGATTTATTTCGCCGGTCTTTCGCTGGAAGCACTCGCCAAGGCAGAAGAGGGGCGGGCGATGAACTCCCTGGCGCTGATTCAGGCTGGGCGCGAATCGGCGTTGTTTCATCTGTACGGAGCGCTGCTGGGGCTGTGCCACGAAATCGCCGGTTTCTATCGCTTGCCTCAGGCCAATGCACCTCGGGCGGAGCTGCTGCTGACCCGCGAGGTGCTGGAGTCCATCGCCATTCCTGAAATGGCCGAGATGGTCGAACTGGCCAACAATCCGGAAACCTGGCTGGCCAAGCTTCTGTCGGCCCATGCAACCTTGTTCCAGCCGCCTCGGGCGCCGCACAAGCCAAAAGGCGATGTGACCCAGCCGCTGATCCTGGCGGTAAACCTGGATGAAGAAGAGGCGCCTCAAGAACTGAGTCGTGAGGAGCTGGAGAGCTGGCGTCAAAACCTTAAAAGCCTGGCGCTCCGTTTTCGCGAAGGCTTGAACGAGTGCTGAAGGATTGAGCGGATGACGGATAGCTTCAAGAGCTTTCCGTTCAGGGATGATTGCTAATAGATGTTTCTTTGCGATGGCATCTGGTCAAGATCCCGAGCGAAGCCTGGCTGATGCCTATATAATCCCTGCCTTTCGTGGAGAACACACCTTTATGCCAACGTCCTTTCTAGAAATTGTCGAGTTACCAGACGGCCGTATCGAGCTGCGCAGAGCTGAGGACGAGGGTTCTCTGGTTACTTTGGATTTCTCCGAGGACGCCAAAGCGTTCCTGCAAGGCCAGCACGTTGAAGTCGCCAAGGCGATGTTGAGCGTCGGCGTTCAGATGGCGGGGCGCATGGTTGAAGGCGAATTCGAGAAGGACGAGGGGTCGCGGGTCCTTCATTGATCCCGCCCGTCGGTTTTTTCGGGTACAGCTTTGTATCGGCTTCTCTCTCCTTAGAGAAGCCTTGCACAGATCAATGTGCGCAGTGTTTGTCAGTTAACCCAATTTAATGTTCAGGCTTTGTGCGTCCCCGGTTCGGGCGGCGCTGATTAACTGTTGGCGAGCGTTTGTGCTCAGTGGGTTGAGCCAGCTGACGACCGTGTGGCTGCGACCAAGACGAAGGGCTTCGCATGTCAACTGCTGGGCGCTCTGGGTGCCGCGCGGTTGCAGCAGCAGAATGCGTTCGCGGTTGAGGCCGGCGTCCCGCAACCAGGCCTGAGTCAGGCTGGCGGGTGGGGCGATGAGTGTCAGCCAGCGCGCATCCTGATCCTGACTTAATTCCCTGAGGATCGGTGCCAGAAGGTTCAGGCAGTTCCCGGCTGCACCACGCAGAGACAATTCACTGAAGACCTCTGGCTCGGCGCTCCACGGCGACTCGACCACTTCCTTCAGGATCGGCGCCAATGGCGGGGCCATGAATGCCTCGAACAGCGGCAGTTGAGCTTGCTGTGATGTATGTGGGAACTGCATAAAGCCTCCTTTAGCGGCGAATGACGCCGACACTCAAGCCTTCGATCACCAGTTCCTGATCTTTAAGGTTCACTTCAATTGGAGCGAATTCAGGGTTTTCGGCAATCAACCAGACCTTGCTGCCATCACGCTTGAAGCGCTTGACGGTCACTTCGTCGCCGATTCGTGCTACCACGATCTGGCCATTGCGGGCTTCACGGGTGGTGTGGACGGCCAACAGGTCGCCGTCGAAAATGCCAACGTCCTTCATGCTCATGCCATGGACGCGCAGCAGGTAGTCGGCGCGCGGATGGAAGAAAGCAGGGTTGATGTTGCAGGACTCTTCGACATGCTGTTGCGCAAGGATCGGTGCGCCAGCGGCAACACGGCCAATGATCGGCAGGCTGGAGTCATCGGCCTTGGCTTCGAAGCCGGGAATGCGAATGCCGCGCGAAGCCCCGGGAGTCATCTCGATCGCGCCTTTGCGGGCAAGTGCCTTGAGATGCTCTTCTGCAGCGTTGGGCGATTTGAACCCCAGTTCCTGAGCGATTTCCGCGCGGGTCGGCGGGTACCCATTGTCTTCCAGGCAGCGTTTGATGAAGGCCAGAATCTCTGCTTGGCGTGGCGTCAGCTTTAGCATATTGATCGCTCTGTCTTTTTATACAGTGACTGGGATTATATACAGTGAATCGGTCTTGGCAATGCCCCTTTTTTTGCACGCCGCTAGACGGTCGTTCGGCCTGCTGATTGAAGCTTTGCGGTTGTGTGGTTAAATGGCTGACCGACCATTCCCAAAAAGAACTGCCAGACTTGACAATACACAAGCTGAAACGTATGTTTCAAACAAGTGTTTGTCAGGCGGAGTAGCCATGGCCCAGTCGGAAACCGTTGAACGCATTCTCGATGCTGCCGAGCAGTTGTTCGCGGAAAAAGGTTTCGCTGAAACCTCGTTGCGTCTGATCACCAGCAAGGCCGGTGTCAATCTGGCAGCGGTGAATTATCACTTCGGCTCGAAAAAGGCGCTGATTCAGGCGGTCTTCTCGCGTTTTCTCGGGCCATTCTGCATCAGCCTCGATAAAGAGCTGGAGCGTCGACAGTCCAAGCCAGAGAACAAGGCCACGCTCGAGGAGCTGCTGGAGATCCTCGTCGAGCAAGCCCTTGTGGTTCAACCGCGTAGTGGTAACGATCTGTCTATCTTCATGCGCTTGCTGGGGCTGGCCTTCAGTCAGAGCCAAGGACATTTGCGTCGTTATCTGGAAGACATGTACGGGAAAGTGTTCCGCCGTTACATGATGCTGGTCAACGAAGCCGCGCCGCGTATCCCGCCGATCGAACTGTTCTGGCGCGTGCACTTCATGCTAGGTGCAGCGGCGTTCAGCATGTCCGGTATCAAGGCCTTGCGCGCCATCGCCGAAACCGACTTCGGAGTGAATACCTCGATCGAGCAAGTCATGCGTCTGATGGTGCCGTTCCTGGCAGCTGGCATGCGTGCCGAATCCGGTGTCACCGACACGGTCATGGCCGCCGCGCAGTTGCGTCCGCGCAGCAAGTCGACACCGGTTGCCGCCAAGGTTTAACCGCACACAGGTGGGCGCGGCAGCTGACATCCGCTAAGCTAGCCGCCCATGTCGACTCTCGTTCTGAATCCGCTCCCAATTTTTATCGCCGACCTGCCGGGCATCGCCCATGGCGGCGAATTCGTGCGAGCCGGGTTCTTCGTTATCAAGGAATCTCTATGACTGCTGGCCTGCAAGGCTCGTTGATGGTGGACGTCGCCGGTACCTGGCTGACGGCTGAAGATCGCCAATTGCTGCGTCAACCCGAAGTAGGCGGTCTGATCATTTTCGCCCGCAACATTGAAAACCCGCGTCAGGTCCGCGAATTGAGCGCTTCGATTCGCGCCATTCGTCCTGATCTGCTGCTGGCGGTGGATCAGGAGGGCGGGCGGGTGCAGCGTCTGCGTCAGGGCTTCGTGCGATTGCCCGCCATGCGTGCCATTGCCGATAACCACAATGCCGAGTATCTGGCTGAGCAGTGTGGCTGGATCATGGCGACCGAAGTGTTGGCCGTAGGCCTGGATCTGAGTTTTGCCCCGGTGCTGGATCTCGATTACCAGCGCAGCGCCGTAGTTGGTACCCGCTCGTTCGAAGGTGACCCGGAGCGCGCAGCCCTGCTGGCAGGCGCATTTATCCGCGGTATGAACAGCGCCGGCATGGCCGCGACCGGCAAGCATTTCCCCGGTCACGGTTGGGCTGAAGCGGATTCCCACGTCGCAATCCCCAACGATGAGCGCAGCCTCGACCAGATTCGCGCCAATGACCTGGTGCCTTTCGCCAAATTGAGCAAGCAGCTGGCTGCGGTCATGCCGGCGCACGTTATTTACCCGCAAGTCGATTCCCAGCCAGCCGGTTTTTCCCGTCGTTGGTTGCAGGATATCCTGCGCGGTGAGTTGCAATTCGACGGTGTGATTTTCAGTGACGACTTGTCCATGGCCGGCGCCCACGTAGTAGGCGATGCTGCCAGCCGCATTGAAGCAGCGTTAACCGCCGGATGCGACATGGGCCTGGTGTGCAACGATCGCGCTGCCGCCGAACTGGCGCTGAGCGCGGCCCAGCGCCTGAAGGTCAAGCCTTCCGAGCGCATTGCGCGCATGCGTGGTCAGTCGTTTGCGAGCACTGAATACCGTCAAGACCCGCGTTGGCTGGCAGCCGTCGGCGCGCTCAAAGAAGCTCAATTGATTGATTAAGGACTGTTCGTTATGACGGTTTACGCGATTATCGGTGGCACCGGCCTGACTCAACTCGAAGGCCTGAGCATTCGTCAGTCATTGGCGGTGGACACCCCTTACGGCGCGCCTTCCGCCGAAGTGCAGATCGGCGAGTACGCTGGCAAGGAAGTGCTGTTCCTCGCCCGTCACGGTCACCCGCACCGTTTTCCGCCCCATCAGGTGAATTACCGCGCCAATCTTTGGGCGCTGAAGCAAGCCGGGGCCGAGGCAATTCTCGCGGTCAACGCGGTGGGTGGAATTCATTCTGCGATGGGGACCGGGCATTTCTGCGTGCCGCATCAGTTGATCGACTACACCAGCGGTCGCGAGCACACCTATTTTGCCGATGACCTGGAGCAGGTCACCCACATCGACTTCAGCTACCCGTACAGCGAGCCGTTGCGTCAGCAATTGATCGCAGCGCTGGCGGCTGAAGGCGTGGGCTACAGCAGTCATGGTGTGTATGCCTGCACCCAGGGCCCACGGCTGGAAACCGTCGCTGAAATCGCCAGGCTGGAGCGTGACGGTTGTGACATCGTCGGCATGACCGGCATGCCGGAAGCGGCCCTCGCTCGTGAGCTGGAACTGGATTACGCGTGTCTGGCGCTGGTGGTGAACCCGGCAGCGGGCAAGTCGACGGCGGTGATTACCATGGCCGAGATCGAGCAGGCCTTGCATGACGGGATGGGCAAGGTGAAGTCGACGTTGGCGCGGGTGCTCAAGGGCTGAGTCAGGCTACAGCACCGAGTTGAACCTAGCGCTGGCAAGCCAGCTCCCACAGGTATCGAGTCGATCACAGAATTTGTGACCAGCACCGACCCTGTAGGAGCGTGGCTCGCCCTCGATAGCGATTTGTCAGGCGCTGAACTCAGCGCTTCTCCAGCTTATCCGGCAACGGAGCAAACAACGCGTCAATGTCATCATTCTGCATTTTCCAGTCCCCCGCCTGACGCCCATCCAGCACGCCCGCCGCAAGGTCGGATTTTTCCTTTTGCAGGTGCTGAATTTTTTCTTCAACCGTGCCGCGCGCAATCAATTTGTAAACAAACACCGGTTTCTCTTGCCCGATGCGGTAGGCCCGGTCGGTCGCCTGATTTTCCGTCGCCGGATTCCACCACGGATCGTAATGAATCACCGTGTCTGCTTCCGTCAGATTCAAACCTACGCCACCAGCCTTCAAGCTGATCAGAAAAATCTGACGCTTGCCGCTCTGGAAGTCTTTCACCGGCGAACGTCGGTCCCGGGTCTGCCCAGTCAGCAAGGCGTATTCAACACCGCGCTTCTTCAGTTCGACCTCGATCAGCGCCAGCATCGACGTGAACTGCGAGAACAGCAGAATCCGCCGGCCTTCCTCGAACAGCTCTTCGAGCATTTCCATCAAGCTATCGAGCTTGCCCGACGTACTGCCGCGAGCCGGCGGGGTGGCGTCGTTGACCAGGCGTAAGTCGCAGCACACCTGGCGCAATTTCAGCAGCGCTTCAAGAATGATGATCTGACTGCGTGCCACGCCTTTGCGGGTGATCTCGTCGCGGACTTTCTTGTCCATGGCCAGGCGCATGGTTTCGTACACGTCGCGTTGCGCTTCATTGAGTTCGACCCAATGGATGATCTCGGTTTTTGGCGGCAACTCGGTGGCGACCTGTTCCTTGGTGCGACGCAGCAGGAAGGGTTTGATCCGACCATTGAGGTGCTGAAGTCTGACTTCGCTGGTGCGCTTTTCAATCGGCACGCGGTAGTCGCGGTTGAAGCTTTTTACATCGCCAAGCCAACCGGGCAGCAAGAAGTGAAACAGCGACCACAGTTCGCCCAGGTGGTTTTCCAGAGGTGTGCCACTCAGGCACAGTCGCTGACGGGCATTCAGCTCGCGCGCAGCCTGGGCGGCCTTACTGTTCGGGTTCTTGATGTACTGCGCTTCATCCAGCACCAATATGTGCAACGGCTGCGCCGCTAGGCGTTCGACGTCTTTGGGCAGCAATGCGTAGGTGGTCAGGATCAGGTCGTAATCGGCCAGATGCTCGAAATGTTTTTTGCGACTGGCGCCGTAGAGCGCCAGCACTTTGAGTTGCGGTGTGAAATGCGCTGCTTCGTCGAGCCAGTTGGGGATCAAACTGGTAGGCATCACCACCATGCACGGCCGGTCGAGGCGTCCGGCGTTTTTTTCGGTAAGAACGTGCGCCAGGGTTTGTAGGGTTTTACCCAGGCCCATGTCATCCGCAAGGATCCCGCCGACTTCCAGCTGCCGCAGCGACTGCATCCAGCTCAGGCCTTCCAGCTGATACGGGCGCAGCGTCGCGTTCAAGCCTTCCGGCACTGTGGCGGTGTAGTCCTTGATGTCCCGCAGGCGCTGGGCAAAGCTGCGAATCTGTTCGCCGCCTTCCCACAGCAGCGGCAGGTCTTCCAACGGATTCAGACGCGTGGCATCAGCCTTGCTCAAGCGTAAGGTGGTTTCGCCGGGCTCTTGCAGATAGAACTCGCCGAGTGTCGCCAGCACCGGTTTCAAACGGCCGAAGGGCAGGGCGACTTGCAGAGGTCCGTACTCGGAGTTCGGTCGGTTGGGAATGTTCACCAGAATCAGCTCGTCGTCGCGCCGCCGGGCGAGGCGTTCCGGGTTGAGGATTTCGGTGTGAGAGCGCATCAAATTCAGCAGGATCGGCAGCAGACTCAGCCGTTCGCCGTTGACGATGATGCCAAGCTCCAGATCAAACCAGTCGCGTTCCGGCGCCTGTTCGACGGTGGCGTACCAGTCGTCGACGGCGGTCAGGTCGAAACCGAAGTCTTCGTTGATTTGCAGCTCCCAGCCCTGGGTGCGCAGCTTCGGCAGCTCGTTGAGGGTAAAGGTCAGCCAGGCGCTGTCGTTGACCATCTCAAACAGTTCGCCAGCACTTTCCGGCAAGGCTTTGCTTTGGCGGGTGGCGATTTTGAAGCCGAGGATTCGCAGCTGTTCCCTGTAGGACTGTTCCACTTCCGGGTGACGTTTTATCCGCAGTGTCTGTGTCTCCTGACGAATCAGGATGTCAGTGTTTTTCTGCCCGGAAACGTATTCATCCAGATAGCTGAAGGACAGCGCCGCACGGTGCTGGATGTAGCGTTGCATCCTGCCATTGCGCGGTTCGAAAGCGCTGAACTCGATACTCGCCAGCCACAGGCGCGGTACCGGTTGCACGTTATCCACCAGCACTTGCGGCGGCGCTTTCGGATTTCGGTTTTCCAATACGGCCTGGAGTTTTTCCAGAAGCTCGGCGTCTTTGGCGGCGGCGGGGTAATCGAGGGTTTCCTGCACCTGGAGCAATACCGCCGCACAGTGTTTGCAGTTGCTGTGGACCGGGCAAGAGCAGGTGGCGTCGACCATCAGCAAAGTGCCTTTAGCCGACTCGCGCAGGCGAATGGTCTGACGGTAAACGTTACCGCCAGAGCCTTCGCAAGCCGCGATGATGGTGGCGTCGCCGGCCTCGACGATCCTGACGCGGTTCTCCAGAGCGTAGCGGCGGCCACGCTCCAGGCTCTGTTCTTTGAATCGGCTGACCCAGGATGGTGCCAGGGGTTTGCTCAGGGTCGCTGACATAAGAGTCAATCAGTCCGGAATTTCTTCGGGAGCTGCTCGGGGTGCAGGGGCGGTCAGCGAGGTGATCTTGATCAGCAGGCCGAGGTGGCCGTTGTCGAGGAAGTTCAACTGGCCGTTCTTGGTGTGGCTTTCCTGCTTCAGGCGTTCGCTAGCGGTGACCATGCCGTTGACGTCGATTTGGTTGACCCAGAAATCCGCATCGACGTCGGTGAAGCGCCCCAGTTTCATGCTCAGCGTACCCTCGATCGGGAACTGACCATATTGTTCCTTGCCGTCGCTGATCGCGACTTTGGTGGCTTCCTCGCCGAGGTTTTGTTGCCAGGCTTTGTGCAGTAGCACGGTGTATTCATTGCTGGCGGTCAGCTTTTCCACTTCGCCATTGAGGCTCGGCGTTCGCAGGCTGTCGGGGCTGACGGCTTGCGCGCCAGCGGCCCAGTCTTCCGGCGCGGCACGGCTGACAATCGCCGGCACGGCATTCTGCCGCACCAGAATCATTTCAATCTGATACAGATCATCGGCAAATACCGAGGGTGCGACCAACGTCATCAATAAGGTCAGTGAGCGAAACAGGCGCATGCGGCGTCCTTCAAGCAGTTTTCGGAATGAGGCGCTCGAACAGCGCCTCTACAGTATTAAAGCGCTCTTCCGGGCGCTCCATCGGAACCTGGAACTTAAACATCGTGGCCCCTTCGAATTTGTAGCGTTTTGGCTGGCTCTGGATCAGCTTGATCAGCGTCAGCGGGTCGACCGGCGTCTGCGTCGCAAACTCGATTCGACCACCCTGCGGGCCACCATCGACTTTCTTGATGCCCAGCAACTCCGCCTGCAATTTCAGCGCAGTGATGCGCATCAAATTCTTGGTCGGCTCCGGCAACAGGCCGAAACGGTCGATCATCTCCACTTGCAGATCCTTGAGGCCTTCCTCATCGCTGGCCGAGGCGATGCGCTTGTAGAGAATCAGCCGTGCGTGAACGTCCGGCAGATAGTCTTCGGGAATCAACGCCGGTACGCGCAAGTTGACTTCCGGACCCCCGCCCAGCGGTTGATCGAGGTTCGGTTGCTCGCCCTTGCGGATAGACTTCACCGCGCGCTCAAGCATTTCCATGTACAGCGTGAAGCCGACTGCCTGGATCTGCCCGCTCTGACCGTCACCGAGCAGTTCGCCGGCACCTCGGATTTCCAAGTCGTTGGTGGCAAGCACGAAGCCCGCGCCTAGGTCCTGGGTGTTGGCAATCGCTTCCAGGCGTTTTTCCGCGTCCGCAGTGATTTGCTGGCGCGGTGGCGTCAGCAGGTAGGCGTACGCCTGGTGGTGGCTGCGTCCAACGCGGCCGCGCAACTGGTGCAGCTGTGCCAGGCCGAATTTGTCGGCACGCTCGATGATGATGGTGTTAGCGCTCGGCACGTCGATGCCGGTCTCGATGATGGTCGAGGCGATCAACACGTTGAAGCGCTTGTGGTAGAAGTCGCTCATCACCTGTTCGAGTTCGCGTTCGCGCATCTGCCCGTGGCCGATGCCGATCCGTGCTTCCGGCACCAGTTCGGCGAGGTCGGCGGCGCATTTCTCGATGGTCTTCACGTCGTTGTGCAGGTAATAAACCTGGCCGCCACGCAGCAGCTCACGGAGCAAGGCTTCTTTGACCGTGCTCTTGTTCTGCTCCATGACGAAGGTCCGCACCGACAGGCGTCGGGCCGGTGGCGTGGCGATGATCGACAGGTCGCGCATGCCCGACACGGCCATGTTCAGCGTGCGCGGAATCGGCGTGGCGGTCAGGGTCAGGATGTCGACTTCACTGCGCAGGGCCTTGAGCTGTTCTTTCTGGCGCACACCGAAACGGTGTTCCTCGTCGATGATCACCAGGCCGAGGTTTTTGATCTTCACGTCGTCCTGCAGCAGCTTGTGCGTACCGATGACGATGTCGATCTTGCCTTCGGCGAGATCGGCGACGGCAGCGTTCACTTCCTTGGTCGACTTGAAGCGACTCATCACTTCCACGGTCACCGGCCAGTCGGCGAAGCGGTCGCGGAAGCTGTTGTAGTGTTGTTGGGCGAGCAGGGTGGTCGGCACCAGAATCGCTACCTGGCGGCCGCCGTGCACGGCAATGAATGCAGCGCGCATGGCCACTTCGGTCTTGCCGAAGCCGACGTCGCCGCACACCAGGCGATCCATCGGCTTCGGCGCGAGCATGTCTTCGCGCACGGCTTCGATGGTGGTTTGCTGGTCCGGGGTTTCTTCGAACGGAAAACCGGCGCTGAACGTGGCGTAATCGGCTTTCGGGTCGGCGAAGGCATAGCCTTCACGGGCGGCGCGGCGGGCATAGATGTCGAGCAACTCGGCCGCGACGTCGCGCACCTGTTCGGCGGCTTTGCGCTTGGCTTTCTGCCAGGTCTCGGAACCGAGACGGTGCAGCGGGGCGAGTGCATCGTCGCTGCCGGTGTAGCGGGCGATCAAATGCAGGTTGGCCACCGGCACGTAGAGCTTGGCGCCCTCGGCGTATTCCAGGGCGAGGAATTCGGCGGTCTGGCTGTCGATCTCCAAAGTCGCGAGACCGAGGTAGCGACCGACGCCGTGATCGATGTGCACCACCGGCGCCCCTTCACGCAGCTCGGTGAGGTTCTTGATGACCGCGTCGTTATTGGCGTCAGCGCGTTTTTCACGGCGCCGGCGCTGCATCACGCGCTGCCCGAACAATGGACTTTCGGCAACCAGCGCCAGGGCCGGATCGTCCAGCACCAGACCTTCATCCAGTGGCGCGATGGTGATCGCCAGGCGCTCTTTGCCGGCAACAAAGTCAGGCCAGCTGTCTACGGTTTTCGGTCGCAGTTTCAAGCGTTCCAGCAGTTCCAGCAGCACTTCGCGTCGGCCCGCGGACTCGGCGGTGAACAGCACGCGACCGGGGAACTCGTCGAGGAAACCGGCCAGTGCCGCCAATGGCTGGGTGGCCTTGGCTTCGATGGCCAGGTTCGGCAGTTCGCGCGCGGGGAAGCGTTCGCGGCCGGCGCCGCTTTCCAAGTCCTGCTGGCTCGCCACCACCCGCGGCCAGTTTTTCAGGCGCGCGAAGCAGTCTTCTACCGGCAGGAACAGTTCGGCGGGCGGCAATAAAGGACGGGCCGGATCAACACGGCGCTCTTCATAGCGGTTACGCACGTCGTTCCAGAAGTTTTCCGCGGCCTGTTCGATGCCTGGCAACGAGAACACTTGCGTGTCCTGGGGCAGGTAATCGAACAGGGTCGAGGTTTCTTCGAAGAACAGCGGCAAGTAGTACTCGATACCGGCCGGGGTAATCCCGCTGCTCAAGTCCTGAAAGATCGGGCAGCGACGGAAGTCGACATCGAACCGCTCGCGGAACCGCGCCTTGAAACGGGTGACCGCTTCTTTCTGCAGCGGGAATTCCTTGGCCGGCAGCAGCTTGACCGAGTCGACCTTGTCGATGGAGCGCTGGTTTTCCGGGTCAAAGGTGCGCAGGGTTTCGATTTCGTCGTCGAACAGGTCGATCCGGTATGGCAGTTTGCTGCCCATCGGAAACAGATCGATCAGCGAGCCGCGCACGGTGAATTCGCCATGTTCATATACGGTATCGACGTAGCGATAACCGGTGGCTTCGAGGCGGGTGCGCATTTGCTCGACGTCGAGCTTCTGGCCGACATCCAGCACCAGGCTGCTGCCGAGCAAAAACTTGGTCGGCGCCAGGCGGTGCAGGGCGGTGGTGATCGGCACCACCAGCACGCCATGACTCAGCTCCGGCAATCTATAAAGTGCCGAGATACGCTGGGAAATGATGTCCTGGTGCGGCGAGAACAGGTCGTAGGGCAGGGTTTCCCAGTCGGGGAAATGCAGCACGGGCAAATCCGGGGCGAAGAAACTCAGCTCCTGTTCCAGCCGTTCGGCGCTTTGGCTGTCGGCGGTCAGCAGCAGGGTAAAGCGCTTGGCAGCGCTGGCGGCCTCGGCAATGGCCAGGCTCAGGGCGGCACCGGGCAGGTTGCCCCAGTGCTGTTTACCTGCCGCGGCAGGGAGAAGCGGTAGACGCAGAACGGGCACGGAAGGTTGAGCTCCAAGCGTTGCGACAAAGTCGGTAATTGTAGCGGCCTCGGGTGCCGGCTGTCAGTTGCAGATGTGTCTATTACGCGGGTAAGGCGAAATGTAGTGGTAAAGACAAAATCGCGGCGTTTTTTAGTGAAATCTGGCGAATATGTAGTGGCAAAAACAACCAGTGTTACGGATGGTTACGGACAAGGTTGCGCTGTCCCCAAAAAATTGACGATGCTGGAGGCCCCGGTTTTATTGGGCTTCAGCGAGGCGTAATTTTTTTGATCGGGATTTTGTTACGGGAAGAGCGACAAGCGCGCATTGCTACACGAGTCACTCGGCGGCATAATGTAGCCCCTTTTTTCTGCCCCTACATGTGGAAGGTTCCCGTGACTCAGAAGCCCGACCAGTGTCTTGGTGAATGGATCGACCGTGAAGCACTCGCAGAAGCGATGATTCCGCTTATCGGTCAGCTCTACCGCAATAACAACGTGGTGAGCTCGATCTATGGCCGCAGCCTGATCAATCGTTCAGTCATTGCGATTCTCAAAGCTCACCGCTTTGCTCGTCACCGTCAGTCCGACGACAGCGAGCTGTCCGTCCACGAAACATTCCCGCTGCTCAAAGCGATGAGCGAGCTCAAGCTCGGCGCCGCTTCGGTAGACCTGGGCAAGCTGGCCTCCAAATTCAAGGCTGAAGCCAATGGCCGTACTGCCGAGCAGTTCGTCCGTGATGAAATGGCCGACGTGGTTGGCCAGCAGAACGCTTCCGCCCGCAAAGGCACCGACGTTGTCCTGTACGGCTTCGGTCGTATCGGCCGTCTGCTGGCGCGCATCCTGATCGAGAAAACCGGTGGTGGCGACGGCCTGCGTCTGCGCGCCATCGTTGTCCGCAAGGGCGCCGAGAACGATCTGGTCAAACGTGCCAGCCTGCTGCGTCGTGACTCGGTGCATGGTCCGTTCGACGGCACCATCACCATCGATGAAGCCAACAACACCATCACCGCCAACGGCAACCTGATCCAGGTTATCTACGCCAAGAGCCCGGCTGAAGTCGACTACACCCAGTACGGCATCGAAAACGCTCTGATCGTCGACAACACCGGTGTATGGCGCGACGCCGACGGTCTGGGTCAGCACCTGGCCTGCCCGGGCGCTGCCCGCGTGATCCTCACCGCACCTGGTAAAGGCGCGCTGAAGAACATCGTTCACGGCATCAACCATGGCGACATCACCCCGGAAGACAAGATCATCTCGGCCGCTTCCTGCACCACCAACGCCATCGTGCCGGTGCTGAAAGCGGTGAATGACAAGTACGGCATCGTCAACGGCCACGTTGAAACCGTTCACTCGTTCACCAACGACCAGAACCTGATCGACAACTTCCACAAGGGCAGCCGTCGTGGCCGCGCCGCGCCGCTGAACATGGTCATCACCGAAACCGGTGCCGCCACCGCAGCCGCCAAGGCACTGCCAGTGTTGAAGGGCAAGCTGACCGGCAACGCGATTCGCGTTCCTACGCCGAACGTGTCGATGGCCATCCTGAACCTGAACCTGGAAAAGGCCACCACCCGCGAAGAGATCAACGAGTACCTGCGCCAGATGGCCATGCACTCCGATCTGCATAAGCAAATCGACTACGTCAATTCGCAGGAAGTGGTTTCCACTGACTTCGTTGGCTCGCGCCATGCTGGTGTTGTGGACGCAGAGGCGACCATCACCCAGGATAACCGCGTTGTTCTGTACGTCTGGTACGACAACGAATTCGGTTACAGCTGCCAGGTGGTTCGCGTGATGGAAGACATGGCCGGTGTAAACCCGCCAGCATTCCCTCGCTAAGTCTTAGCTGCACATGAAAACGCCCCGACTTTGGTCGGGGCGTTTTTGTTTGTGGGTCCTTCAGACGTTTCTTCCCGAATAACTCCACCTTGGAAACACTCTTGTAGGAAAAGGATTGTTTCTTTTGACGAAACTTCTTAATCGTCTTTTTGACCCTGCCGTGGGTATCGCGACGCTGTTAGCGTTCGCTGCATCATTTCTGAACACCTTCCAGGAATAAGGAGTTTGAAATGAATGCACTCTTGCAGCCCTCGTATACCAACGATATTTCTCCAGAGTATCTGCGCAGTCTAGACAAACCTCATTTCACTGAACAGCGAATTGCGCAATTCAGTGAACAAGCCCGGGCGGTTGTTTGTGAGCAGCAGGCTTACATCGACACCCATCCTGCTATCGCCATTTTCCGGTGCGCCACAGAGGGTAGTCACACTCGTAACGGCGGTGTGATCCAGCAAGGGACGGGGCCGCTGGAATTCAAACTGGAAGATGGGCGGGCGGTGCGCGCAGCGCGCAAAGGCGACTACGTCCTGTATGCCGATGGCAGTACGGCGCAGATCATCACGGGCGCTGGGCAAGGCAACAATGATGGGGCGCTGGTCGGCAGCGTACTCAGCAATGGCGACGAGATCATCAATACGCTGCAAGACGGCTTCTTGTTTATCGCGCGTGAAGGTGTGTCGACCGCCGAAGATTTTCTGCCCTCTATCGCGGACTGAGCGATGAAGCCAGGCAGTTGCCTACTTGAATGATCAGCCAGCTGACGGTCACAACCCAAGGTCGTAAACCTTCGGCCGGAATTCATGGAGAAGAAATTCAATGAGAGAAGGGCATTTCATCGGTTTGAATGACCGAACTACCTGTGGTGGCAAGGTTCTCGATGGTGACACCCGGATCATGATGTATGGCATTCCCCACGCCCGCGATGGTGATCGCGTCACCTGTGGAAAAGACGGGAAGACCTATCGGATTGTCGGTGGCGTTTCGCATATGATCAGTCATGGAAAGGCCATGGCTGGTACGCTGGACAGTTACAGCACTTGCCCCTGTAGAGCCCGACTGATCCCCACGGTGCTCACGGCCACCTATCAAAGCAATGAAGGCGCTGCGCAGCCGGCCACCAGGGTCGCAAGCTCACCCGCGACCCCGGTTGCTAACAGCTTTACAGCCAAGCCCGAAGTGGTTGATCTGAAGCTGGCAGATAAAGTACCTACCCTACTCGGCGACCTTGGTGGCAGCGAAGCCTGTAACCATCCAGACCAAATGGAAGCGCTGGCCAGCTACATCGCTGGTGAGATGAATCGGAACATCAAGCATCCGGCCGTGTTGAAAATGAAAGAGCTGTTGAGCTACGTCAGCAGCGCAGAAGCCAGGAAGTTTCGGTCGTTACTCTGGCACGCCAGGCTGGCCGGACCACCGAATTTCAATGGCATAGAATGGACACAAAAGCTTCAGGCGATGGCGATCTGGACTAAGCAAGTGGGTCAAAATATGGAGTGGGATCACAAGCCGAAGCTGAGGGCGATGTACGACGATGACGTCCGGCACAAGCAGGGCCTATACGAGTATTACTACGATATTTGGTCGAACATCCATTATGGATACGTCGGTATAGCAGGTGGGCTTTCAGAAAGCGTATTGTTGGATGGTGCTGGAGTTGAACAAATTGGCTCGGACACAAAACGGTGGATTGAAGACAGTAAGAAGTACCCAGGTCCGCATTTAACTGCGAATCTATTTGATGGGCTGCGGGCATTTGACGATATAGCTGATAGGGTGGCAATAAGTATCGGTGTGAAACTCGCCAGTCTATACGCTAGCGGCGGGGTAACAGCTCAGATCATTATGAGCGAAGTGCTGGCAGTTGCACCTGAAAACTGGGGGGATGGAGTACGTGTTCACTCCTGTACGTAAAAGAGGTAGATCTCTCAAAAAGTGGTTGTGGATTCCAGTTGTGTATCTGGCCATCAGTCATTGGGATATTGCATTACCTACGGTAACTATCCACTATCCTGAGAGTGGAAAGGAGGAGCTCAGATATATTTGGAATGTCCAGGATCGGGTATACAAAGGAGGAATGCAGCCCGGCGGAGGCACAGTCGATAACGGCCATCTATTTCCGGATGATAAATTTTTTATGGAAATCTCCTGGTGGAGTAAAAATGTTCGCGCCCATTGCGTAAACATAACTCCGAAGTGGCCTAATACGGATATCTATCTTGATGCCAATGGCGATATTGATCTCAGCGAAACCAGCGGCACTGATTTGGATCGCTTGAAACAATGTATCACGGATACCGCGCGCCCCTGATAGGCGCCAAAATTGGCTTCTGACAATAGCGTTGATCATCATGAATGAAGTGTTGGGAATTGCTCGATAAAATTGGGGGGTGGAGTCCGTGTGCACCTCAGCAAGTAAATCCAGTTTACGTTACATTCGGTGGCTATGGATTCTGCTGCTACCGCTATTAATTCCCCTGCTGCTGTTTTTGATGATTGTCCTCTGGCGAATTATTGTGCTGCCTGCTGCAACGGTCCATTACTCCAAGAACGGCGTGGATGAACTGCGGTTCATCTTGAATGTACAGCACCGGATTTACAAAGGGCGCCTTCCCCCAGGCAGCAGTACACGGGATTATGGGTTCTTGTTTCCAGATGAGAAGTTTTTCATGGAGATCTCTTGGTGGAATGATAAGGATCTCCGGCACTGCGTCAATATATCCCCGAAATGGTCCACTACGCACATCTATCTTGATTCAAATGGCGATATTGATCTCAGCGAAGGCATCGTTACTGATTCGGATCGCTTGAAACAATGCAGCACGGATAGCGCGAGCCCTTGAAAGATGCCAAAGCATGAGTGAAGCCCGTCCCCCCAGCCCGACTGTGGGTGACTTATATCAATTTAATCTTTCTAGTCGTAGTTTAAGAATTATCTAAAATTCGATACAAAGTTCAATTCTCAATTAAAAATATAAACCTCCAGAAAAAATAACAGGTTGCAGAGCCATTCGGCTTGAACACATGACGTGGATCCAATCATCAAGCCGCTACATATTTGACGCCATTTAATTGTTTCATTCGAATGCTTGACACCCCAAAGCACTGAATCTAGTGTCGCCCATGACACCGCCCGCTCTGCCTCGGGCAACACAAAAGTAGTGCTACACAGCAACTCTCCAAAAAGACGGGAATCCCATTCCCGCTCACATCACAATAAAAATCACATAATCAGCGTCGGCTTAATTGCCGTGCAAAGATCAATTGCGTTTTGCTCACCCTGCCAAAAGTGTTTTCGCAGTCACGGCTCCTTATTGCCTGGCTGATATGCGGTTGGTCTTTAGGGAGAGTCAAACATGGCAGAAGAACGCTCGAAGTTATTGTCGCTGTTGCCCCGCCTGGTGGGTTTGGGTGTCCTTGGTTTCATCATCTGGCTGTTATTGTCGACCTTGCTCATGCCACTGGTGTCGGCTTCTGCTACCCGGGCGATTCTGAATGCGCCGGTGATTCTGTTGACCACTCCGATCGATGGCGTGGTGAGTTCCCTGGCGGTCAAGCCGGGTGTGACGTTCAGTCAGGGCCAGAAAATCGCCGTGGTGGAAAACCCCCGGGCGAACCAGGAAACGTTACTCACCCTGCAAACCCGGCGCCTGACTCTGGAGCAGCAGCTGTCGTCTTCAGCCAGTCAGGCCGAGCACGATCAGCGTTATTACCAGGAGCTGGAGAAAACCAGTCAGCAATACCAGGCCGCATTTCACACCCGCCAGCTCTTCACCCAAAAAGCCCTCAAAGCCGAGAACAGTGCTGCCAGTGCGCGATTGATCGATGCTCAGGAAACTGTCGAGCGCAATCTTGAGTTGTTCGTCCAGGGGGCGGTGAGTGGCGCGGTGGTCGCTTCGTCGAAAGCTCAGTTGGCTTCGTTGCAAGGTGCCGCCGAATCGGTGCGTTCGCAGTTGCGGATCACTGATGGTGACGTCAGTGCGGCGAACAAACAGGTCTACCTCGATCCTGATCAACTGCGCATGTTCGATCTCAGTGCGCAAATGACCACGCTCAAACTCAGCCTTGAGAATCAGGCGCGCAACCGGGCGACCTATCAACAGGAACTCGACAACCTCAATCAACTGATCGAAACCGAACAAAATCGGGTCAAGTTGATGGCCGGCTACGACGTCGTGGCTTATTCCCCCGGCACCGTCCAGGAGTTGCTGGCGCCTCAGGGCACGCTGGTGCAAGCCGGCTCGACGTTGCTGCGCGCCACCGATTGCGGGCAGAGCTACGTCATTGCGGTGTTCCCTGAACGCATGGCCAGCAAGATCGATCGCGACAGCGTGCTCACGGTGAAGATTCGAGGCCTGGATCAGCCGCTCAAGGCCAGTGTGGTGCAGTTGCTGTCCAGCAGTTCGGACATTCGCGCCAATACCTACAGCGTACCGTTCCCCTATGCCGAGCAGAACTCGGTGTACGTGGTCGGTACGTTTGCTGCGGACCTGACAGATAGCCAGCGAGCCATGACCTGCAATCCCGGGTTGTGGGCCAGCGCCGAGGTATCGCGCCCATGAACATGTTTTTGCGCGGAGTATTGGGCGTGATGCTGATCACCAATGGAGCGCCCGCCATGGCGGCGCAAGCACGGCCGCAACTGGCGGCGGTGACCTGTGCCGCGCTGGATCAGGCCGTGACCTCTTTGCCGGCGGGGCCGGTGCTGGTGGCCAGTTACCCGCCGCAGGATGGTCACCCGGCGCCGATCCTGGCCTTGCGCGGCGTGGCGTTCACCTACGACAACGCACTGGCGAGCATTGCCTTGTTTGCCTGCGGCAAGCCTGAGTCGGCGCGGCGGATTGCCGATGCATTGGCGTTCGCCACGCTGCACGATCCTGAGTATCAGGACGGACGCTTGCGCAATGCCTACGCCGCCGGCGCCGTGGGCGCGCCGTCGATGAAGTTGCCGGGTTACTGGAGTACCGAGCGCAACGCCTGGAATCAGGACGCTTATCAAGTCAGCAGCGCCACCGGCAATCAGGCGTGGGCGGCGTTGGCGTTGCTGGAGGCGTATCGCCAGAGCGGTGAGGCGTCTTACCTGGAGGCCGCGCGAAAAGTCCTGCACTGGTCGCAGCAAAAAACCTACGACGGCCAATCGCCCGCCGGTTTCAGCGGTGGCTACTACGGGTACTTTTCCAAGCAGATCCAGCAGAACTGGAAATCCACCGAGCACAATGTTGACCTCGCCGCTGCCTGGTCGGCCCTCGATGCAGTGGCGCCGAATCAGGATTCGGCAAAACAGGCCCGGATTGCCCGGCAGTTTGTTTCGAGCCAATGGGACGAAGGGGAAGGGCGCTTCCTGATCGGCACTGGCGAGGATGGCCAGACTTCGGATCGCGTGCGCTCGGGGCTCGACGCGCAGATCTGGCCCCTGATCGCCTTGCATGATCCACCCAAGGATTGGCGGCGGGTCTTCGCCTTCATCGATCACGCTCACCGCGCCGGCGAAGGTTACGGTTTCAACCGCGACCCCGATGGCTTGTGGACCGAGGGCACTGCACAAGCCGCTGCGGTGGCGCGCTTGAGTGGCCTGAGTGACAAAGCCCAGCCGTTGTGGAGCGTGCTGCTGGCCCAGCAGGCCGGTAACGGCTGGCTATTCGCAACGCCGGCCCCGCGCATTAGTACCGGGCTGGCCATAGGCCCGGACTCGGTCACCAACGATTTTTTCTATTACCACTTGCCTCACTTGGGCGCCACAGCGTGGGCAGCGATTGCAGCCACCGGCGTCAATCCCTTTACCGGTTCGCAAGAGGCTGACTGACATGCTGGCACTGGACTCGCTGCAACTGCTGCAAATCAATTTCTGGACGCTGGCGGCGGTGATTCTGTTCACCTGCCTGACCCACCGTGATCAATGGGCCGCGCGGGCCGGGTTCGGTGCCGTCACTGCGTTGTTGCTGGTCAACTATGCGGCCTGGCGGATTCGCGACACCTTGCCCGACGGGCATTCCGGATTTGCCACGGTTTGGGCCTATGCCTTCTTGTTCTTCGAGATGTTAGCGATTGGTTACACACTCTTTTCCATCGTGGTGATGCTCTGTCGCACGGATCACCGCAAAGAGGCCGATGCCGGCGAGCGACGTCTGCGAGCGCAAGGCAATGCGGTGCCGGCGGTGGATATTTTCATCGCCACCTACAACGAAGGCCTCGAAATCCTCGAAAAAACCATAATCGCCGCGCAGGCCATCGACTACCCGAACTTCACTATTTGGGTGCTCGACGATACCCGGCGCGACTGGTTGCGTGACTACTGTGCCGAGGTCGGCGTGCAGTACGCGCGACGTCCGGACAATTCCCACGCCAAGGCCGGCAACCTCAACAACGGTTTGCAGCAGTCGGCAGCCCTGAGCAATGCGCCGTACATCCTGGTGCTCGACGCCGACTTTGCGCCGCAGCAGCCGATCCTCTTGCGCACCTTGGGACTGTTTGACGACCCCAGGGTTGGCCTGGTGCAAACGCCGCAGTTCTACTACAACCCCGATCCGATTCAGCACAACCTCGGGACGTCGGCTTGTTGGGTGGATGAGCAGCGGGTGTTCTTCGACGTGTTTCAACCGGCCAAGGACGGTTGGGACGCGGCGTTTTGTGTCGGCACTTCCTTCGTGGTGCGGCGCGATTTGATTACCGAAGTCGGCGGTTTTCCTACAGGCTCGGTCTGCGAAGACATCTACACGACCTACCGTTTGCTGCAAAAAGGCTACGTCACGCGCTGGTTGAACGAGCGTCTGTCCATCGGTTTGTCCGCCGAAGGTTTGACCGAATACATCAATCAGCGCGGGCGCTGGTGCCTGGGCACGATCCAGGTGGCGTTGCTCAAGGATGGGCCGTTGCGCGGCAGCGGCTACACGCTCAATGACCGGCTGCACTATGTCCACGGCCTGATGCATTGGTTTTCCAAACCGTTCATTTTGATGATGCTGGTGTCGCCGGTGCTGTACTGGTACTTCGGCATCGCCGGGTTCTACGCCAACCCGGTGGATTTCCTGGCGTTCGGCATGCCGGCGTTGATTGCCTTTTGGGGCTACGGGACGTGGGTGACGGACCGGCGAACCTTGCCGATTTTTACCGAGGTCACGCAGATTGTTGCCTCGTTGGCGGTTACGGCGACCATCGCCAGCGCCATGATCCGCCCGTTCGGGCGACCGTTCAAAGTCACCGCCAAGGGCCTCGACCGAACGAAAACGATGGTCCACTGGAAGCTGTTCGGGTTTTTCCTGGCCTTGACGCTGCTGTCGCAGTTTGGCGCTTACATCGCGATCAGCACGGCGGCTTCGTTCGACGGCAACATGCTGTTCAACCTGTGCTGGACGGTGGTTGCGCTGGTGTACAACCTGGCAACCCTGGTGGCCTGCGTCGATCGCCCACGGTTGCACGGTGAAGAGCGTTTCCCGTTCGACAAACCCACTGGATTCCGTTTCGGCGGCAAAGTCCTGCCGGGGCGTCTGGTGGATATTTCCCTCAGCGGCGCGTCGCTGAACTGCGCCTTCGCCTCCTCGATCAAGCCGGGGCTGTGCGGGCAGATGTGGATCGACAAACTGGGTTGGCTCGACGTTGAAGTCATGCGCAATCACGGCGAGGACCAGTTGGGCTTGAGGTTTGCCGACCTCGATGAAGGGCTGCGGCGGCAGTTGATTGCGCGGCTGTTCAGCGACGCCACGATCAACGTCGTCAGCAAGGCGGAACCGGGTCAGGCGTTCGGCACCTTGCTGCAGCGCTCGTTAATCGGCGAGAAACGTCTGGCGCCGCGTTCCGCCAAACCGGTCAAGACGCCGACCTACGTCTCGCCAACCCGGTGGCGGCCGGTCAGCGCTCGTTCGCGTAAACAGGCGCTGCCGCACATGAGTGTCGGCCGGTCGGGTCTGTGGTCTGTGCTTCTTTCTCCCTTGCGAGCTTTGCTCGGCCAACGTTTTTAGGTGCGCGCCATGAACAGCTGCTTGCCCACTTCATGTTTCATGACATTGTTTTTGCTCGGCGGTTGTTCGCTGGAGCCGACTTACGAGAAACCCGACGCACCGATTGATCAGCAATGGCCGGCCAATACCGCCGGTGAATGTTGCAGCGGCAAGCAGGCATTCGATAAGGATTGGCGCGGTTTTGTGGTCGATGAGCGACTGCGCCAATTGATCGACATGGCCCTGGCCAACAACCGTAGCCTGCGTCAGTTCGCGGCGAGTGTCGAAGAGGCGCGGGCCGGGTATGACAGTGCGCGGTCGGGGCTTTTTCCTACGATCGGCATCGACACTTACGCCGGTCGCAGCAAGTTGCCGCCGTTGGTGCGCACACCCGGCGGCGGCGATACGGCTGGCAGCATCGCCAACACCTATCAGGCAACGGCCGGCTTCACGTCCTACGAACTGGATCTGTTTGGTCGGATTCGCAGCCAGCGCAATGCCGCCGGGGCGCGGTTCGAAGCGTCCGAGGCGGACTATCAAACGGCGCGGCTGGCGCTGATCGGCGAAGTCGCCAGCACTTGGTTGAGCCTCAAGGCCAACCAGCATTTGCTCGACCTCGCACAGAACACCTACCAATCCCAGGATCGCTACGGCCAGTTGTTGCGCAAGAGTTATAACCTCGGCTCCAGTGCGCGAATCGACGTGCACCAGGCGGATGCGCAAACCAACACGGCGGCGGTGCAGGTCAACACCTACCGCATGCAAGTAGCGCAGAACATGAACGCGTTGCGGGTACTGGTGGGGCAGCCGGTGCCGGTGGGTTTGCTGCCGACTGGCGCGCTGGGTGAGCAGTTGGCGACGCTCGATGTGCCGGCGGGTTTGCCCTCGGCACTGGTTGAGCGGCGGCCCGACATCATGTCCGCCGAGGCGCAGTTGCGAGCCGCCAATGCGGATATCGGCGCCGCTCGCACGGCGTACTTCCCGACGATTTCCCTGACGTCGGCGCTGGGCAGCCTGACCGGGGAATTCTCCGAGTTGCTCACGGGTCCGGCGGAGTTCTGGTCGCTGGCGCTGGCGGGCTCGTTACCGTTGATCGACGGCGGCAGGCGACGGGCGCAGGTGGATGCCAGCCATGCCCGCTTCAATGGGCAGGCAGCGGCCTATGAAGCCACGGTGCAGAATGCTTTTCGCGAAGCGGCTGATGCCCTGAATGCCCGGCAGGAAATGCTCACGCAAGTCGAATTCCAGAAAAAGCTGGTAGGGGATTATCAGGAAGCGTACCGACAGTCTCGCCTGCGTTTCGAGTCGGGGCTGGACAGCTATTTCTCCACCATGGATGCGCAGCGATCGTTGTTTGATGCGCAGCAGAAATGGGCGCAACTGGAGTTGGCACGGGAGATTAATCAGGTGACGTTGTACAAGGCACTGGGGGGAGGGTGGAGCCAGTCGTTGAAGATGGCGGAGCGTTGAGTCTCTAGCGCCTGGTCGGGCCTCATCGCGGGCAAGCCCGCTCCCACAAGATTTGTGGTTTGTCTGTAATCTTTGGCATCACACAAATCACTGTGGGAGCGGGCTTGCCCGCGATAGCGGAGTGCCAGTCGAAACGGATATGCCTGACACACCGCTATCGCGAGCAGGCTCGCTTCCACAGTTCTATCGCATAATGATTGGCCCTGGCGTTGTGTCAGGGGTAATCAGGGGATGCGGGAATTGTTGACGTGGCAGCGGTTTGCTCTTGTGGTGCTGATGGGCATGATGTCCGCCTGCGGCAATGGCGATTCCCTGGAAAGCATCGATGGCCCGACCATGGGCAGCACGTACTCGATCAAATACGTGCGTCACGCCGATCTTCCCGCCCCGGCGGATGTTCAAGTCGAGGTCGAAAAAATCCTGGCAGAAGTCGACCAGCAAATGTCGACCTACCGCAGTGACTCCGACATCGAGCGCTTCAACGCCTTGCCCGCCAACCGTTGTCAGAAAATGCCCGCGCCGATCCTCGAATTGGTCAGTGTCGGCGAGCAGCTGTCAGTGCAAAGCGAAGGTTCCTTCGATTTGACGGTGGAGCCGTTGCTCAATCTCTGGGGTTTCGGCCCGCAGGCCCGTGAAGAAAAAGTCCCGACGGCCCAAGCGCTGGCCGAGGTGCGGCAACGCGTCGGTCACGGACATTTGCGCATTGACGGTGATCAACTGTGCAAGGACGCCGCCGTCGAGGTCGACTTCAACAGCATCGCTGCCGGTTACGCTGTCGACAGGGTCGCCGCACGACTCGAAGCCTTGGGCATCTACAATTACCTTGCCGAAGCCACCGGCGAACTCAAAGCGGCGGGCCGCAAACTCGACGGTTCACCATGGCGCATCGCGCTGGAAGAACCCCGCGACGATCAACAAGTGGCTGAGCGCATCATCGCCGTCGACGGTTATGGTTTGTCCACGTCCGGCGACTACCGGAATTACTTCGTACAGGGCGGCCAGCGTTTTTCCCACACCTTCGATGCCCGCACCGGTGCGCCAGTCGCACACACGCTGGCGTCCGTCACGGTGATTCATCCTTCCGCGTTGATGGCCGATGGCCTATCGACGCTGTTGCTGATTCTCGGCCCGGAGCGCGGTTGGGACTACGCGGAAAAACATGATATCGGCGCATTTTTTGTGATTCGTGCCGATACAGGTTTCGTCACACGCAGCAGTCACGCTTTTGAACGCCTCAGCGCTGGGAAAAGCGAATGATTGCGGCGATTCAAGCGCTGAAAAGTGGCGTTGTAGTGCAGGCAAAACTAGCCTACGACGCGACCAAGGGTTAATGTGCCCGGCGTTGACGCTTCTATAGACTGTGTCCGGGTTCTGCACTGGCCCCAAATTGTTCCTTCATGCCACAGATTGGCGTGATTTAGCCGCAGGCGCCGATGGCGCCACGGCCTGTTCTGAGGAGTACGCATGGCTGTCTACAACTACGACGTGGTGGTGTTGGGTTCCGGCCCGGCGGGGGAAGGCGCGGCAATGAACGCCGCCAAGGCAGGACGCAAGGTGGCGATGGTCGACAGCCGTCGCCAGGTCGGCGGCAACTGCACTCACTTGGGCACCATCCCGTCCAAGGCACTGCGTCACTCGGTCCGGCAGATCATGCAGTTCAACACCAACCCGATGTTCCGGGCGATTGGTGAGCCGCGCTGGTTTTCGTTCCCGGACGTGCTGAAAAGCGCCGAGAAAGTCATCTCCAAACAAGTCGCTTCGCGCACTGGCTACTACGCCCGTAACCGCGTCGACGTGTTCTTCGGCACCGGCAGCTTCGCCGACGAGCAAACCATCGAAGTGGTCTGCGCCAACGGCGTGGTCGAAAAACTGGTGGCCAAGCACATCATCATCGCCACCGGCTCGCGCCCGTATCGCCCGGCCGACATCGATTTCCATCACCCGCGTATCTACGATAGCGACACCATCCTCAGCCTCGGCCACACCCCGCGCAAACTCATCGTTTACGGCGCCGGCGTGATCGGTTGCGAATACGCGTCGATCTTCAGTGGCCTGGGTGTATTGGTTGAACTGGTAGACAACCGCGGTCAGTTGCTGAGCTTCCTCGACTCGGAAATTTCCCAGGCGTTGAGCTACCACTTCAGCAACAACAACATCACGGTTCGCCACAACGAAGACTACGACCGCGTCGAAGGCGTGGACAACGGCGTGATCCTGCATCTGAAATCCGGCAAGAAGATCAAGGCCGACGCTTTGCTCTGGTGCAACGGCCGGACCGGCAACACCGATCAACTGGGTCTGGAAAACATCGGCGTCAAGGTCAACAGCCGTGGCCAGATCGAAGTCGACGAAAACTACCGCACCGGCATCCAGAACATCTATGGCGCCGGTGACGTGATTGGCTGGCCAAGCCTTGCCAGTGCCGCCCACGACCAGGGCCGTTCGGCTGCTGGCAGCATCGTCGACAACGGTAGCTGGCGCTTTGTGAATGACGTGCCGACCGGCATCTACACCATTCCGGAGATCAGCTCGATCGGCAAGAACGAACAGGAGCTGACCCAGGCCAAAGTGCCGTACGAAGTGGGCAAGGCGTTCTTCAAGAGCATGGCGCGTGCGCAGATCGCCGGCGAGCCGCAAGGCATGCTGAAGATCCTGTTCCACCGTGAAACCCTGGAAGTGCTGGGCGTTCACTGCTTCGGTTATCAGGCGTCGGAGATCGTGCACATCGGTCAGGCGATCATGAACCAGCCGGGCGAGCTGAACACCCTGAAGTACTTCGTCAACACCACGTTCAACTACCCGACCATGGCCGAAGCCTATCGGGTAGCGGCGTACGACGGCCTCAACCGGCTTTTTTGAGCGGCTCCGGCCGGTGGCCTGAGCCGGCCGGGGAGACCGATTTCAGCAATTCTCGAGCGTGGCAGTGGCCAAACCGGGAAAGTCTGTAATCAGGCTGTCAACGCCGAAGTCGGCGAGTCTGCGCATCAGCGCGGGCTCGTTGACTGTCCAAACCGACACATGCAATCCCTGACGCTGCGCCTTCTCCAGGCGTTCCGGCGTGCACAGGGTCCAGTTCAGCGCCAGAATCTCACAGCCATAGCTTGCCGCGACCTTCAATGGGTCGAGCCAGGCGTATTCGGCCACCAATCCGCGGGACACGTCCGGCACCAGGTCCAGCGCGGCTTTCAGCACTTCACGGGAACTCGACGTGATCGTCACCTTGTCCAGCAAGCCATGGCGTTGCGCCATTTCGCGAATCCCCAACACGGTTGTCGCGGCGCGGGTGCGTGAGGCGCTTTTGACTTCCAGTTGCCAGTGATCGAAGTCGCATTGCTCGAACAATTGTTCCAGCGTCGGGATCGGGCACGGCTTGATCCAGCCCGGGCCACCCTTGCGTGCGTCGTAGGTCACCAATTCTGCTGCGGTGTGTTCGGCGACCTTGCCGCGACGGTCGGTGGTGCGCTTGAGGGTCGGGTCGTGGATGACCATCAGCTCGCCGTCCATGGACAGGTGCAAGTCCAGTTCGCAACGGCGCACGCCGTGTTTGAGACATTCCTGAAAACTGGTCAGGGTGTTTTCCGGTGCTTCGCCCTTGGCGCCGCGATGGCCGTAGATGAGGGTCACGGTTCTTCCTTAATTTAAATGCCTGATTCGAGTTGGTCGCGGGCCAGGCGTCGCTCCTGGGCCTGCTTCTGCAAGATGTAGCGGGCCAGCAGTTGCCGCTGTGCGTCGGTCGGGTGTTCGAACTCGGTACCGACGTCGTAACCATCGCCCTTGCGGTCGCAATGAGTCACCCGAGCCCGCAGCAACAGGCCCAGGGCTTGCGGCATCAACACCAGTTTGACCGACAGGTGAGCCCCGGCGGCAAAAGGTGTTGGATGCTGAAACTCGATACCGCCCTCGGAGATGATCACCGGCTGCGGCTCGCCGATCTGCCCGAGCACGGTGATGGCGATCACCTGGCTCAGCAGATCGATACGTTTATTCTGGGATTTCAGGAACGCCGCGAGGTTCCGGTCGCGCTCGCTGATCTGGCGCAGCAGGTGTTGCGACTCGAATTCGCTCAGGTGCAATTCGCTGAGCACGTTGAAGAGTGGGGAAGCATCCTGCAACACTTCCTGGCCTGCGGCTTCGGGAGCGGACAGGGGCCGAATTTCCAGTGCGATCGTGTCCTCGATACGGTAGTATTCGCGGCGATCTTCTTCATCTAATGTCGACATGGCGAACCCATGGTAGCGGCGGTGGTCTGAGTGTAAAGCTGGTTATCGACCCCCGCCACAAGGACGTTCCTTTTCCCTCCGAACAAGCCCCGACATGTTCAGACCTCTCTTCGTATTTATCGGCACGCGTTATACCCGTGCAAAGCGTCGCAATCATTTTGTGTCATTCATTTCCCTGACTTCTATGATCGGGCTCGCCCTTGGCGTGGTCGTGATGATCGTGGTGCTGTCGGTGATGAACGGCTTCGATCATGAGATGCGCACCCGCGTGCTGGGCATGGTGCCCCACGCGACCATCGAATCCGGCGAGCCGATCAACGATTGGCAAAGCCTCGCCACCAAGGTCAAGCAGAACCCGCAGGTGACGGCCGTGGCGCCGTTCACGCAAATGCAGGGTTTGCTGACCAACAACGGCAAAGTCTCGAAAGTCCTGCTCAATGCCATCGACCCGGCGCAAGAACGCCAGGTGTCGATCATTGATAACTTCATGCAGCAGGGCAAACTCGACGACCTGGTGCCGGGCGAGTTCGGCATCGTCATCGGCGACAAGGCGGCTGCCAAACTCGGCGCGGCCATCGGCGACAAGCTGACCTTCGTCGCGCCGGAAGTCACCGTGACCCCGGCCGGGATGTTCCCGCGCATGAAGCGCTTTACTGTGGTCGGCATCTTCCATGTCGGCGCCGGCGAGCTCGACGGTTACCTCGGCATCACCAATCTTCAAGATCTGGCGCGCTTGCACCGCTGGAAACCCGATCAGGTCCAGGGGATTCGCCTGAAGTTCGACGACCTGTTCCAGGCGCCACGCACCGCGTGGAACATCGCTCGCGAACTCGGCGAAGATCGTTACTACGCCCGCGACTGGACCCGCACCCACGGTAACCTGTACCAGGCGATCCGCATGGAAAAAGCCATGATCGGCCTGCTGTTGCTGCTGATCGTTGCCGTCGCTGCGTTCAACATCATTTCCACGCTGGTGATGGTGGTGAACGACAAGAAGGGCGACATCGCGATCCTGCGCACCCTCGGCGCCACGCCCGGCACGATCATGCGCACGTTCATGGTCCAGGGCACGGTGATTGGTGTGGTCGGTACGGCCATCGGTGCCGTGGTCGGGATCTTCGCCGCGTTGAATGTCAGTGCCGCGATCTCGGCCCTCGAAGGTCTGATCGGGCACAAATTCCTCAACGCCGACGTGTACTTCATCGATTACCTGCCGTCGCAAGTGCAGAGCCAGGACGTTGTGATGGTCTGCTCTGCGGCGTTGGTCCTGAGTTTCCTCGCCACCCTGTATCCAGCCTGGCGTGCCGCGCGCACCCAGCCTGCGGAGGCGCTACGTTATGAGTGAGTCGGGCATGAGTGATAAAGCAATCTTGAGCTGCCGCAGCCTGGGCAAGTCCTACGAGGAAGGCCCGGAGTCGGTGGAAGTGTTGGCCGGTCTGCAACTGGAGTTGCACCCGGGTGAGCGTGTGGCGATTGTCGGCAAGTCGGGCTCGGGCAAAAGCACTTTGCTCAACTTGCTCGGCGGCCTTGATACGCCGACCCAGGGCAGCGTCTGGCTCGACGGTGAAGAACTCTCGGCGCTGAGCGAGAAGAAACGCGGCCTGCTGCGTAACCGCGCCCTCGGCTTCGTGTACCAGTTCCACCACTTGCTGCCGGAATTCACCGCGCTGGAAAACGTCTGCATGCCGCTGTTGATCGGCAAGACTGCCATCCCGGAAGCGCGCAAGCGTGCAACGGCGCTGCTGGAGCGGGTAGGCCTGGGCCATCGGCTGGAGCACAAACCGGCGGAACTGTCCGGTGGCGAGCGTCAGCGCGTGGCCATTGCCCGTGCTCTGGTGAACAATCCAGGCCTGGTGATGCTCGACGAGCCGACCGGCAACCTCGACTCCCACACCGCCCAGGGCATTCAGGATTTGATGCTGGAACTCAGCACTTCGATGCGCACGGCGTTCCTGGTGGTGACCCACGACATGAACCTGGCCCGCCAGATGGACCGCGTCCTGCATTTGCAGGAAGGTTGCCTGACACCCATTTGATTGGCCGAAACCCGGCGTACTGAAAGGTACGTCGGGTCTTTTATTTTTATACGGTGCCCCAGCGAATGTTCAGACCGTTATCGATCTTTATCGGCACGCGCTATACCCGCGCCAAGCGTCGCAATCGCTTTGTTTCCTTCATCTCGATGACCTCGATGATCGGCCTCGCCCTCGGCGTGTTGGCAATGATCGTGGTGTTGTCGGTGATGAACGGCTTCCAACGGGAAATGAGCTCGCGAATTCTCGGCATGGTGCCGCACGCGACCATCGTCGGCGTTAACCCGATCAGTGACTGGCAGCCCGTTGCGGCGGCCGCGATGAAAAATCCGCAAGTGACGGCGGCCGTGCCGTTCACCGAGATGGAAGGCATGCTCTCCTACAAAGGCACGATGCAGCCGATCCAGGTCAGCGGCGTTGATCCGGCGCTGGAAGGCCAGGTGTCGATCGTCGCCAAGCACATCGTCCAGGGGCGTCTCGATGCCTTGAAACCGGGCGAGTTTGGCGTGGTGATCGGCGAGATCACGGCGCGACGCTTTCGCTTGAACGTCGGCGACAAGATCACCCTGATCGTGCCGGAAGTCAGCACCGCGCCGGGCGGGATTACCCCGCGCATGCAGCGCTTGAACGTGGTCGGTGTGTTCAAGGTCGGCGCCGAGCTGGACGGGTCGATGGCGTTGATCCACGTTGCCGATGCCGCGCAGATGCAGCATTGGGAGCCGAACCAGGTGCAGAGCGTGCGTCTGGCGGTGAAGGACTTGTATGCCGCACCGCAAGTGTCGAGCGACATCGCCACCGGCCTGGGCGCCGCCTACAAGGCTGACGACTGGACTCACACTCAGGGCAGTCTGTTCAGCGCAATGAAAATGGAAAAAACCATGATCGGCCTGCTGTTGCTGATGATCGTCGCGGTGGCGGCGTTCAACATCATCGCGACCCTGATCATGGTGGTGAACGACAAAGGCGCGGACATCGCGATCCTGCGTACCATCGGCGCCACGCCACGGCAGATCATGGCGATCTTCATGGTGCAGGGCACGGTGATCGGGATTGTCGGCACCTTGATCGGTGGCGTACTCGGCGTGATTGCCGCACTGAACGTCAGCCAGATCGTGGGCTGGATCGAGCGGGTCAGCGGGCAGCACATCTTCAGTTCCGACGTGTATTTCGTCAGCAACTTGCCGTCTGAATTGCAGGGTGCGGATGTGGCGTTGATTTGTTCGGCGGGGTTTGTGTTGAGTTTCCTGGCGACGGTTTACCCGGCGTGGCGAGCGGCGAAGATCGAGCCGGCTCATGCGCTGAGATATTCGTAACCTTTAGGCCGCTATCGCTGGCAAGCCAGCTCCTACAGGGTTTTCAGTCGCTCACACATGGGTGATTCAACCCGGACATTGTGGGAGCTGGCTTGCCAGCGATGAGGCCGGACCTGCCGGCCTCAATCTCCTTTTGGCAACTCAATCACAAACCTGGTCCATCCATCAGCCGATTCGCAATGAATCCGCCCTCCATGGGCGCGGACAATCGACTGGGTAATCGCCAGCCCCAAACCCGCATGCTCACTGCTGCCTTCATGGCGTGCCGGATCGGCCCGGTAGAAGCGATCGAACAGGCGTGGCAACAACTCTGCGGAAATCCCGGCCCCACTATTTTCAACCGTCAGCTTCAACCCTTTGGGCTGATCGACGATCCGCACCCGAACCTCACCTTTGGTCGGCGTAAACCGCATTGCATTGTCCAGCAAATTGGACAACGCCCGCCGCAACATGCTGCGGTCGCCCTCGACGCGTGCCTTTCCCTCGCGGCTCAAAGTCACTTGAGCGTCCTCAGCCAACGGCGCAAAGAACTCCAGCAACACGTCCGCTTCTTCTGCCAGTTCCAGCCATTCGCGTTTGGGCATCAGCAACCCGTGGTCAGCCTTGGCCAGATACAGCATGTCGTTGACCAGTTGTGCCATCCACTGCAGTTCTTCGAGGTTGCTGTGCAGCGCTTCGCGGTAATCCTCAATGGCGCGTGGGCGGGTGAGAGTGACTTGGGTGTGGGTCAGCAAATTCGAGAGCGGCGTGCGCAGTTCATGGGCAATGTCGGCAGAGAACGCCGAGAGCCGCTGAAAAGAGTCGTCAAGGCGTCCGAGCATGGCGTTGAAGTGGTGGGCCATTTCCGCAAGCTCCGGCGGCATGTCCGCTTCGGGCAGGCGGGCGTTGAGTGATTGCGCCGAAACGCCGCTGGCAATCGCACTCATGCGCCGCAACGGCCGCAACCCGCTGCGCGCCGCCCAGGCACCGAGCAGGGCGGTGGCCAGGGCCGACAGGCCGACCGTCAGCCAGATCAGGTGCTGCATGCGTTGCAGGAAGTGCTGGTGATGGGTGATGTCCAGCAGCAGGGTCAATTGCGGGGAGTCAGGCTTGTCGACAAACAGCGGTGCATTCAGGACGCGATAGTCGGTGCCGTCGTCGTTGAGGGTCGACAGGCCAGACTGTTGTGGGAGCTGATCGGGCAAGCTTGCGGAGCTGTCATACCAGCGCTGGCCGTCGCTGCCGGTGATTCGCAAGGAAAGATCCGCTTGCCGGCTCAATTCGTCGGCCAGTTTGACTTGGCTTTCGCTCGACTGGATGTCGTGAAGCGCCCGGCGCAGGCCAATCAACTTGCCATCCAGCAGTTGCTGATCGAGTTCTATGAAGTGTGCCTCGCTGGCGCGACTGAACAGCACCCCGGCGAACAACGACACCACCGCCGTGCAGGCGGCAAACAGCAGCGCCAGACGAGTGCTTAACGAAAGGCGCGGCATCAGGCAGGACGCTCTTCGAGGACATAACCCATGCCGCGCACGGTGTGGATTAGCTTGTTGGGGAATTCGTCGTCGATCTTCAGGCGCAAACGGCGGATCGCCACTTCGATGACGTTGGTGTCACTGTCGAAATTCATGTCCCAGACCTGGGAGGCTATCAGCGATTTGGGTAGCACTTCGCCCTGGCGACGCAGGAGCATTTCCAGCAAGGCGAATTCCTTGGCGGTCAGGTCGATGCGCTGGCCGCTGCGCTCCACCCGGCGGCGGATCAGATCCAGGCGCAGGTCGGCCAGTTGCAGGCTGGTTTCCTGAGGTGTGGTGCTGCCACGACGCAACAGGCTGCGAACCCGGGCCAGCAGTTCGGAGAAGGCGAATGGCTTGACCAGATAGTCGTCGGCACCCAGTTCCAGGCCGTGAACCCTGTCCTCCACGGCATCTTTTGCGGTAAGAAACAGTACCGGCGTGTCCAGACCGGCACTGCGCACCGCTTGCAGGATCTGCCAGCCATCGCGTCCGGGCAGCATCACATCGAGAATCAACAGCGCGTAATCGCCGCTCAAGGCCAAGTGCTGGCCGGTGCTGCCATCGGCCACCAGTTCGGTGTTGAAACCGGCCTCGGTCAAGCCCTGGCGCAGGTAGTGGCCGGTTTTCGGTTGGTCTTCGACGATCAGCAATTTCATGGGCGACTCGGCTCAATGGAACGACAGCTTTATACCGTGGGCGACGACGGTACAGGCCAACCTGACAAAGTTGTAATCTGCCTGTCAGGTTACGGGCAGTGGCGCCAGTTTAGAGTTTTCCGCAGGCTGAACCTTATCTTGTTGGAGTACGACGATGTTTTTGCGCAAATCTTTGCTTGGGGTGGCTTGTTCGTTGGTGTTGAGTTCGCCGGTGTGGGCCGCCCCGGCGCATACCTACGATTTCGGCCAACCCGCTGCGGCGGCCAAGGCGACTCGCAGTGTTGAAGTGGTGATGGGCGACATGTCATTCACCCCGAAGGCCATTGATATCAAGGCCGGTGAGACGATTCGTTTTGTGCTGGTGAATAAAGGCCAGTTGCTGCACGAATTCAACCTCGGTGACGCAGCGATGCATGCCAAACACCAGCAGGAAATGTTGCAGATGCAACAAAGCGGCATGCTGACGCCTACAGGCGTGAAGGAAATGGACCACGGCTCCATGGCTGGCATGGATCACGGTTCCATGGCCCATGGCATGAAGCACGACGACCCCAATAGCGTGTTGGTGGCGCCGGGCAAAACCGCTGAGTTGACCTGGACCTTCAGCAAGGCCACCAACCTGGAGTTTGCCTGCAACATTCCCGGCCATTACCAGGCAGGCATGGTCGGCAAATTGACTGTCAGTCAGTAAGCACTCAAAGGCGGGAGCAAAGGCTGATAGAATCCGCTGATTCTTCAGTCAGGTTTCCGCCATGCATCCCGCAGCCGAACATTCGCCGCTGGGCAAATCCAGCGAATACATCGCCACTTACACGCCGTCTCTGCTGTTCCCGATCCCGCGTACCGCGAAGTGGGCCGAGCTGGGTCTGACGGCTGAAACACTGCCTTACAAAGGCGTGGACTTCTGGAACTGCTTCGAACTGTCGTGGCTGTTGCCGTCGGGTAAACCGGTGGTGGCGATCGGCGAATTCAGCATTCCGGCGGATTCGCCGAACATCATCGAATCGAAGTCGTTCAAGCTGTACCTCAACTCCTTGAACCAGACGCCATTTGCCGACACCGCGAGCCTCGAAGCGACGCTGGTGAAAGACCTGTCGGCCGCCGCCGGCAAACCGGTCGGCGTGCGCATCCGCAGTCTGAAAAACGTCGAAGCCGAAGGCGTCGTGGCATTGCCTGGCGTGTGCATCGATGAGTTGGATATCAGCGTCAGCAATTACGAACACCCGCGTCCGGAACTGCTGCGTTGCGATGATTCGCGGATTGTCGAAGAGAGCGTGCACAGCCATTTGCTCAAATCCAATTGCCCGGTCACCAGTCAGCCGGACTGGGGCAGCGTGGCGGTGGAGTACCGCGGCGCGGCGCTGGATCATGCGAGTTTGCTGGAGTACATCGTCAGCTTCCGCCAGCATTCGGACTTCCATGAACAATGCGTGGAGCGGATTTTCCTCGATCTGCAGCGGTTGCTGAAACCGGAGAAACTGACGGTTTATGCGCGTTATGTGCGGCGCGGCGGGTTGGATATCAATCCGTATCGCAGTACTGAAGAAGTGCAGCTGCCGAACCATCGTCTGGTTCGTCAATAGGATCAAAATCAAAAGATCGCAGCCTTCGGTAGCTCCTACATTGGAATGTGTTTCCCTGTAGGAACTGCCGCAGGCTGCGATCTTGGCGATTTACCAAACACTCAATGAAAAGCCCTGCTATCACTAGCAGGGCTTTTTTGTATCCGGTGGGTTCAGATTCCCATGCTGTGCAGGGCCGTGCCAATCCGGCGCAGGGCGTCGGCGAGGGTCGGGTGTTCGAGTTCGAAGCGTTCGACGGCCAGATTGACGTTATCGGCGAGGTTGGTGTCCTGGATCTTGGTTTCGAGCTCAAGCTCAAGTTCGATCTGTTGCATCAGCGTGTGCAGGTCTTCGCGCTCGGATTCGGACAGCGGAGGATTCTGTTCCAATTGCTCGCGCAGGGCATTGAGCTGTTCTTGCAGTTCGCGGGCAGGCATGGCGTTCTTCCTTTTATCGATAGGCACTGGCATAGACCGCGGCGGCGCGCCAAAGATCTATGGCTTACCTAAGATTAATCCACTCCCGCGTAACCTGCATGATCTCCATCAGGGCTTTTCGCCTTTGAGTCGGCGCAGTTGAATATCGGCCAGGCAGTTGTCGAGTTCACCAAGGTGATCGATCACCGAGTGCACGCCCAGGCCGAATAGCTTGACCGTTGCCTTGCCGCGCTTGAGGTCGCGTTCCTGTTGGGTTAATGCCTGCCATTCGCCGGGCGACAGGCCGCAGAGCGAGCCGCAGGACGCCAATCCGATCGTCCACAACCCGGCGTTGAGCCCCGATTGCAGCAAGAGCGGCTCACCGCTGACCAGCACGCAGCCATCCAAGCGCTCGACGTTCAGCGCCATCAGCGCTTGCCAGCACGCATTCGGTGCTGGCCACGGATTGATTGTTGCAAGGTGTTGCGAAGGTTTGATCCATTCCGGCAAGGCAGAAGCGAGGGAATGGCTAAGGTCCGGCGCAAGATCATCAAGCCAGGCGCACGGGATCTGCTGGCGCTGCAAACTGTGCAGGGTATCCAGGGCGCCAGGAGTGACCTCGCCGTGGTCGGTCGACTGGCCGCCGTGCAAACGCGCTCGTGCACCGAAATCCACCAGGCAACCACTGAGGCCGAACAGCACGGCAGTCAGGTTCAGGGCGGTTTGAGGCAAGGCTTCGGCGTGCGGCATATCAACGTCCTTGAAATAGGCTCGAGGCTAAAGGGGCAGGGTGACAGTTGAATGACACGGATGTGAATCGCTCACATTCAACGAGAATCCTCCGCAGGGCTACCCGGGCGATGCTGCCTAAAGCGGCGTTTCCGTCTTATACTAGCGGTCTTTGCGCCCGGCCGAGTGCCTGGCGACGGTACATTCCAAGGAGTTTTTTTATGCGCTGGAGCAATGATCTGGCTCGGTTTTGTGTATGCGCCAGCGTACTGCTGGTTCCGTTCGCTGCTCAGGCAGCATCGGAAGATGATCCTTGGGAAAGCGTCAACCGCCCGATCTACAAGTTCAACGACGTGATCGACACCTATGCGCTGAAGCCTTTGGCCCAGGGCTACCAGTTTGTGACGCCGCAGTTTCTTGAAGACGGTATCCACAACATGTTCCGCAACGTCGGCGACGTGACCAACCTCGCCAACGATATATTGCAGGCCAAACCTGCTGCGGCAGGCGTCGACACCGCGCGTTTGATCTTCAACACTACCTTCGGCCTGCTGGGCTTCTTCGATGTGGGTACCAAAATGGGCCTGCAACGCAACGACGAAGACTTCGGCCAGACCCTCGGTTACTGGGGCATGGGCAGCGGCCCGTACGTGATGCTGCCACTGCTCGGCCCAAGCACCTTGCGTGATGCGCCTTCGAAATTCGTCGACGGTTACACCGGCCCGTATCGCTATATCAACGATGTGCCGGTGCGTAACTCGATTTTCGGCCTGAACATTGTCGATACCCGCGCCAACCTGCTGTCTTCCGAGAAGCTGATCACCGGCGACAAATACATCTTCATTCGCAACGCTTACCTGCAGAACCGCGAATTCAAGGTGAAAGATGGCCAGGTAGAAGACGATTTTTAAATCCTGACCGGTATAACGAAAAAAAGCGGCCATTGAGCCGCTTTTTTCGTTTGAGGCAGGGTTAATTCATCTTCAAGATTGTAAGGCCGAGTTTCTGAATTCCACCGACTTGTTCCTTCACCCACACCACTTCGGTGTCGGCTTCGAGCCCCTTGAGCGCAGCGTATTCGGATTCGATACGCACGCTGAGTCGGTTACCGACCTCAAACAAACGCGGTGCCTGCAGCTGCATGCCACTGCTGGAAAGGTCGATGCAGACGGCTGCAACCTCATCTCCTTGATGAATCAGCGACACATCGGCATCAACCCGCATGCGGATGAAATCGCGCTTTTCACTGTAGTCCCGATCGGTTCGGCTCATGGGTTTGATCCTTCCATTGGGTTACGGTTTTGATTGTTCTTATAACTCCCGGTGCTTTGACAAGTGTAGACGTCAAGCGACCATCGGCGTGAGCTTGAAACGCCTCGCGGATGGGAGTACCGTCTGCGCCTTAGAAGGGCACCTCTGGTGTACGTGTGTGTAGGGCAAATGCTCGAAAGCGGTGCGACAGAGAGGCTAGAAAGCGAATCCAGTAGTGTGAGCCGGGCCAAAGCCCGAGCCGCTACGCCAACCTAATTCTGGCGCCGTTTGCCCACATGCCAAAAACCAGTGCCACGCTGCTGATAATCGATGATGACGAAGTAGTGCGCGCGAGCCTCGCCGCCTATTTGGAAGACAGTGGTTTCAGCGTCTTGCAGGCCAGCAATGGTCAGCAGGGTCTTCAGGTATTCGAGCAAGAGAAGCCCGACTTGGTCATCTGCGATCTGCGCATGCCGCAGATGGGTGGGCTCGAACTCATTCGCCAGGTCACCGAGCGGTCCCCGCAAACGCCTGTGATTGTGGTGTCGGGTGCCGGCGTGATGAACGACGCGGTCGAGGCGCTGCGCCTGGGCGCGGCGGACTACCTGATCAAGCCTCTCGAAGATCTGGCGGTGCTCGAGCACTCTGTGCGTCGGGCCCTGGATCGTGCGCGCCTGCTGCTGGAAAACCAGCGCTACCGCGAGAAGCTGGAAAAAGCCAACCGCGAGCTCGCCGCCAGCCTGAACCTGCTCCAGGAAGACCAGAACGCCGGTCGCCAGGTGCAGATGAACATGTTGCCGGTCAGTCCCTGGGCTATCGATGATTTCAAATTTGCCCACCAGATCATCCCGTCGCTGTATTTGTCGGGTGATTTTGTCGATTACTTCCGCGTCGACGAGCGCCGGGTAGCGTTCTACCTGGCGGACGTTTCCGGGCATGGCGCTTCTTCAGCCTTCGTCACCGTGCTGCTGAAATTCATGACCACGCGCTTGCTGTTCGAGTCCAAACGCAGCGGTACATTGCCGGAATTCAAGCCTTCAGAGGTTCTTGGTCATATCAACCGGGGCCTGATCAGTTGTAAGCTGGGCAAACACGTCACAATGGTCGGTGGAGTCATCGACGAGGAGACAGGTTTGTTGACCTATAGCATCGGCGGTCATTTGCCGTTGCCAGTGTTGTACACACCCGACAGTGTTCGTTATCTGGAAGGGCGTGGTCTGCCGGTGGGCCTCTTCAACGAAGCCACCTATGAAGACCACGTGCTGGAGCTGCCGCCGACGTTCAGCCTGACGCTGATGTCTGATGGCATTCTGGACCTTTTGCCAGAGCCCACACTCAAAGAAAAAGAAGCTGCGTTGCCCCAACGGGTCAAGGCAGCGGGCGGCAGCCTGGATGGTCTGCGGCAGGTTTTTGGATTGGCCACGCTAGGGGAGATGCCGGATGATATCGCCCTGTTGGTGTTGAGCAGGAATCTTTAATGAGTACCGGTAGAATCCAGTTCGCCGAGCAGGACGGCACCTTTGTCCTCAAGTTCGTCGGTGAAGTTCGCCTGACCCTGTGTTCGGCGTTGGATGCGACTATTGAGAAAATCTTCACCGCGATGAATTTCAACGCGATCGTGATTGATTTGACCGAAACCCGCAGCATCGACAGCACCACCCTCGGCCTGCTGGCCAAACTGTCGATCCTGTCGCGGCAAAAGGTCGGCCTGTTGCCGACCGTCGTCACCACCCACGACGATATCACTCGTCTGTTGCAGTCCATGGGTTTCGAGCAAGTCTTCAACATCGTAGACAAGCCAATCCCGTGCCCGGAATGCCTGGACGACTTGCCAGATCAGGATCAGTCGGAAGAAGTGGTGCGGATCAAAGTGCTTGAAGCGCACAAGATCCTCATGGGCCTGAACGATTCCAATCGTGAAGCGTTTCATGACCTGGTGAATGCCCTCGAGCGGCACTGATCCCTTGATCCGATGGTGCCTGTCCAGGTGCCATCGCCAGCAAGCCCAGAGATTTGATGTTCGACGCAGGCCCTTGCAGGAGCCGGCTTGCTGGCGATAGCGGCCATTCAGCCACCGAAGAACCGCCGCGAAGCCAACACAGCCTGGCAGACACAAAAAAGGGCGAACCCACCAAGGTTCGCCCTTTTTGCATTACACCAACTCAGATCACAGCTTGGCTTGCAACAACGCCTCGAGCTTTTCCTGATCGCGAGCAAACTGACGAATCCCCTCAGCCAGTTTCTCGGTCGCCATGGCGTCTTCGTTCGACAACCAGCGGAACTGCGCTTCGTTCAAGCTCAAACGCGCTTCACCGGCATGACCTGGCGCCAGTTTACGTTCCAGCTTGCCAGTATCAGCGGCCAGCTTGTCGATCAGATCCGGGCTGATGGTCAGGCGGTCGCAACCGGCCAAGTGCTCGATCTGGCTCAAGTTGCGGAAGCTCGCGCCCATTACCACGGTCTTGTAGTCATTGGCCTTGTAGTAGTTGTAGATGCGCGTCACCGACTGCACGCCCGGATCATCCGCGCCGGTGTAGTCGTTGCCGTTGGCTTTCTTGTACCAGTCGTAGATACGGCCCACGAACGGCGAAATCAGGAACACCCCGGCGTCGGCACAAGCGGCAGCCTGAGCGAAGGAGAACAGCAGGGTCAGGTTGGTCTGGATGCCTTCCTTCTCCAGGATTTCGGCAGCGCGGATGCCTTCCCAAGTGGAGGCGATCTTGATCAGCACGCGGTCGCGGCCAATGCCGGCCTTTTCATACAGCTCGATCAGACGGTGCGCACGCTTCAATACGGCGTCAGTGTCGAACGACAGGCGCGCATCCACTTCGGTGGAAATACGTCCAGGGATCACTTTCAGAATTTCTTGCCCCACCGCGACGCCGAAACGGTCGCTGGCCAGGCCCACATCGCCCTTGCAGTCGCTGACGCAAGCGTTCAACAACTCGGCGTAAGCAGGAATGGCGGCTGCCTTGAGCAGCAGGGAAGGGTTGGTGGTCGCGTCCACCGGTTTAACGCGAGCGATCGCTTCGAAGTCGCCAGTGTCGGCAACGACGGTGGTCATTTGTTTAAGTTGTTCCAGCTTGGAAGTCATGGGAGTGCTCTGTCCTGTGGGTCTGATGACATTACCCGAGCGCTGACAGCCACTCAAGGGTACGAACGTGTATCGATGGTCCCAGCGGCAACAACCTGAAAACGGCTGTTTGAAAGGCGGGGCGCGGTATCGGTAAATACGATGCCAAAACAGACCACAGGTTCAAAGCAACTGACCGTCAGCGCCCTTCAAGCAACTCCGCCGCCTGATCCAGCAACACCAATGGCTCTTTGGCCTTGTGGATATCCACCGACAACAACTGCCGAAACTTGCGCGCCCCCGGGAAACCGGTGCCCAGTCCCAGCACATGCCGAGTGATGTGGTGCATCGAACCGCCCGCCTCAATGTGCGCAGCAATGTAAGGCCGCAATTGCGCCAGCGCCTCGGCGCGAGTGATCACCGGCGCCGTGCTGCCGAACAACTGCTGATCCACTTCAGCCATCACATAAGGGTTGTGATACGCCTCGCGACCGAGCATCACACCGTCAAACGTCTGCAAATGCTCGTGACAGGCTTCCAGCGTCTTGATCCCGCCGTTAAGAATGATCTCCAGTTCCGGGAAATCCGCCTTCAACCGCGCCGCCACGTCATACCGCAGGGGCGGAATGTCGCGGTTCTCCTTCGGCGACAACCCCTCCAAAATCGCAATCCGCGCATGCACGGTAAAACTCGTGCACCCGGCGTCCCGCACCGTACCGACGAAATCACACAACTCCTCGTAACTGTCCCGGCCATTGATGCCGATGCGATGCTTCACCGTCACCGGAATCGACACCGCATCCCGCATCGCCTTGACACAATCGGCCACCAACTGCGGATGCCCCATCAGGCACGCACCGATCATGTTGTTCTGCACCCGATCACTCGGGCAGCCGACGTTCAAGTTCACTTCGTCGTAACCGTGGTCCTGAGCCATGCGCGCGCAGGCCGCCAAGTCCAGCGGGACGCTACCGCCGAGTTGCAGCGCGAGCGGGTGTTCGGCTTCGTTGTGGCGCAGGAAACGTTCGTGGTCGCCGTTGAGGAGCGCACCGGTGGTGACCATTTCGGTGTAGAGCAGGGCGTTTTTTGATAGCAGGCGCAGGAAGAAACGGCAGTGACGGTCAGTCCAATCCATCATCGGGGCGACGGAGAAGCGGCGGGAGAGCGGGGCGGGGGTTGTCGCGGTCATCAGGGGCATTGGCGTTCTGGGATGGGTGAGGCTGAGAGGGATGGGAGTTTATCAGGAATGGAAGTGGAGAGGGTCTAAGGGGCGTCCGTGCAGGGCGCCCCTTTTTGGCGTCAGGACGGTTCAGCATCCATGCGTCACGCTATGACATCCAGCACATCGCAGCCATCGCGCAGAGGGATGGAGCACAGCAATGCGAAGTCGCTGAGGATGACGGAGTCGGTGCTGATTTCGCCGCGCATGGCGAGGTTTTCGAGAACCTGCGTCACGGCGCTGATTCGGTAGCTGGCGCTGCTGAGCAGTGAGTGCAGGGGTTGTGTGGTGTTGACGTAAAAGGAGGGGAGATCGTCGGCGTTGCTGGTTAAAGCAATAAATTCTTTCATGAGTGATTCCTTGTATTGAGGTGAACTACCACTCAGTGTCGCCAAACAAGGGGTGGCAGCTGTACGCAGGTTGGCGAACCGGGACAAGGTAAACCGGCAGACCCGAGGGTCTCCCACGCACAGCCACCAAAAACAGGTAACCAAGTGCGTTCCGAAACACTCCGAGATAGCTGGGAGGTTCCTCTACTTTGTCATCGAGTCGCCAAACCCGATGCGCCAATGGGGCGCATTCGGACTATAGGCCTCGTGACAAAAACGCAGCAACAGCGAAGTGTACGGACAATTCCTATCGTCGTGTAGGACCGTGCTGTTTTTGCACAAATACCTCGATCTTCAAAAAATACGCCACACCTGAACCAACGCTGTCACCGATCAAAGTTTCACGATCCCCGTTTCGCCGGCAGCCTAGGATGAACGCACAAGACCCAGCCACCGCGCACCCACCCACAGGAACTAAAAAAAATGACCTCAAACCTGATCAAAGTCTCGCTAATCGCCGGTGCTTTGCTGTTGAGCGCCTGTTCGGGTGTGAGTTCTCATAGCAATTACTCAGCGCAATCCGTTCCCTCCGCCGGATTTGGCCCGGGGCCAACCAACACCAGCCCGAACAAAATGAATTTCCATGGCAGTGCGCTGGGCAACAGCTTCGGCGAGTACAGCTCAGGGTTGCTGCACGACGATTGAGTTTGATGGGCGTGTGACGTCTGTAGGAGCCGGCTTGCTGGCGATTGCGGTGGCTCAGCCAACATCGGTGTCAACCGCCAAATCGCGATCGCCAGCAAGCCGGCTCCTACAGGTTTGCGTTCGCAATTCGCACGCCTGAGCGTTACTTCGCGTCAGGCACTGCCACCCATTGCCCCAGAATCTTCTGGTAATTACCCGTCACCTTGGCCAGATGCAGCCACTGATCGACGTACAACTTCCAGGTCATGTCATCACGCGGCAGCAGATAAGCCTTTTCACCGTATTGCATATATTGCGTTGGGTTGACCGCGCACAGTCCCGGTTTGAGTTTCTGCTGGTACATCGCTTCCGAAGCGTCGGTGATCATCACGTCTGCCTTCTTGTTCAGCAGCTCCTGGAAGATGGTCACGTTGTCGTGAAGGCTCAATTGCGCCTTGGGCAGGAAGGCGTGAACGAAAGCTTCGTTGGTGCCGCCAGCGGGTTCAACCAGGCGAACCGAAGGCTGGTTGATCTGCTCGACGGTTTGATACAACGCCTGATCTTCGCAGCGCACCAGCGGGATTTTGCCGTCGACGTCCAGCGTAGTGCTGAAGAAGGCTTTTTTCTGTCGTTCGAGGGTGACCGAAATGCCGCCCATGCCAATGTCGCATTTGCCCGCGAGCATGTCGGGCATCAGGGTTTTCCAGGTGGTGGGCACCCACTCGACCTTGACGCCCAGGCTGTCGGCCAGTGAGCGGGCCATCGCGATATCGATGCCCGAGTATTCGCCGTCTTCGGCCTTGGAGGTATAGGGTTTGTAGTCGCCCGTCGTGCAGACGCGCAGTTGGCCTTGTTGAATGACGCTATCCAGATGCGAGGGGACTTCCTGTGCCTGCGTGCCAAAAGATAAAGCGAACAGGCCACCGAGCAGCATTACGCTTGTGCTGTTTTTCATTGTTATCGGGCTTTTGTGATGGGTGGTTGAGAGGGGAGTGTAGTGAAACAAGTTCTCAACCGTCATCACACGCGTTACTGGCGTTTAGTAATCTTTTCCGACGATGCCACCGTACCGCTCCCACAATTGATGTAGGAAGAAGACTTCAGCCAACGCTGATCCGGATAGTAGGAAAACAGCAATTGCCCGTCCTTCATCGAGTCAATCAGGCGGTGGGCAATTGCTGGCCTGACTGCCGGACAACCCAGGCTTCTGCCGATCCGGCCGTTGGCGCGTGCCAGGACGGGGCTGACGTACGGTGCGCCGTGAATGACGATTGCCCGGTCAAACGCGTTATCGTTGAAGCCGGGCTCCAAGCCTTCCATGCGCAACGAGTAGCCGTTCTGGCCGCGGTAGCTTTCCTGGGTGCGGAAGAGTCCAAGGCTGGTGGCGTAGCTTTCGTTCTGGTTGGAGAACAGGGTGGCCATGTTTTCGCCGCTGTTGCGGCCATGTGCGACAAGTTCGTGGAAAAGTAATTTGCGCTTTTTCAAATCGAATACCCACAGACGTTGTTCAGTCGAGGGCAGGGAGTAATCGATCACTGCTAATCTCTGCGCCGGGGCTGCGCCTTGGGCGCGGGTGCACTGTGTTGCGCGCACTGCCAGGGCGATAACCTTGGCATTTGCATTCGGAGCGGCTTTGGCCAGAGCGATTTCCAGCGATTCGGCGTAGGCTGATGGCAGATAAGCCGACGTCGACAGCAGGGCTGTGAACAGGAAGCCAAAGCGGTGTAGCGCCATAAATGTGTCTCAACAGGAATAATTCGAGTCTAGCAGCGAATGGAACGCTAGCCTTTTGATTTGCGGGAGATTAAGGATTATCTATGGTGCAATTAACAAGGTTATTCGTCATAAGCCGCGTTTTTTTAATGGTCTTTCTGATCAGCGGCACTGCGATGGGTGAAACGTCGCCGATCGTGCCGGTAACTCCGGCAGTCAATGAGCTGAGCGCGGCGCCCGATGATGTTGTCGGCCAGGCGATTCAGGCGACGCTGGAACCTCTTCAATCGGCGTTTCCACCGTTGCTCACCTCACGCAAGCATCAGCGGGTGGATGTGAGCCGGGTGGTCATGGATTTCTATTCGCATCGCAACTACCGCGCAGCCTGGACGGATGGACGCGATGTCTCGCAATTGCTGAAAAGCCTGAATGACACTCAGATCGACGGCCTGGTCCCGGAAGATTTCCGCATTGCTGAGTTGGCTCAGGCGCAATTGTCCTTACAAGCCACTGCGCCGTCACCGGCTCAATTGGCGGCATTCGATCTCGCGGCAACCCGCACCTACATCACCGCCCTGTTGCAGTTGCGGCGGGGCAAAGTCGATCCGTCACGTCTGGATTTTCACTGGAACTTCGACCCGGTCGGTGTTGACCCCCGTGAGGATGTGAACAACTTCTTCGCCGCGCTCGATGCTCATGACGTTGCCAGCGGGTTTGCTCAGGCGCCGCCGCAAGAAACGGTCTATCGCAACATGCGTGATGGCCTGGCGCAGTTGCGTCGGGTTCGGGATGCGGGTGGCTGGCCGAAGATCGCCGAAGGGCAATCGCTCAAGCCTGGAATGGACGGTGCGGCGGTCGCGCAGTTGCGCACCCGATTGGTGGCCGGTGGTTACCTGACGCCGAGCAAAACCAAGCGAACCGATTACGATGCCAGCGTCATCGCCGCCGTGAAAAAATATCAAACCGAACAATACCTGGGCGCGGATGGCGTGGCGGGGAAGACAACGTTGGAAGCTCTCAATGTGCCCGTCGAGGCGCGGATCGATCAGGTCCGGGTGAACATGGAGCGGGCGCGTTGGTTGCTCTATAAGCTGCAAGGCACGTTTGTCGTCGTTGACATTGCCGGGTACAAAGTTGCGCTATACCGCGACGGTAAGCCGATCTGGCGATCCCGCGTGCAGGTCGGCAAGCCGTTTCGCAGCACGCCGGTGTTCCAGTCGGAAATCACCTACATCACCTTCAACCCCACCTGGACCGTGCCGCCGACGATTCTGGTCAAGGATATGCTGCCCAAGATTCAACAGAATCCGGATTACCTGGCGGCGAACCGGATCCGGGCGCTCGATCGACAAGGCAATGAGCTTAATCCGTCGACCGTCGATTGGTACAACGCGCGCGGTATCACGTTGCGCCAGGACGCCGGCCCGGAAAACTCGCTGGGGCAGGTGGTGATTCGCTTCCCCAACGACTATGCGATTTACCTGCACGACACGCCGCACCGCGAGTTGTTCGCCAAGTCGATGCGCGCCACCAGTTCCGGATGCATTCGGGTGGAGAATCCGCTGCAGTTGGTCGAGCTGTTGTTCAACGACCCGGTGCGCTGGAACAGTGAGGGCATCCAGAAGCAGTTGGCCAAGGGTAAAACCGAAAACATCAGCCTGCCCGTGAAGGTGCCGGTGCTGTTGGCTTACTGGACCGTGGACTTGAGCAATGAGGGGCGAGTGACGTTCAAACCGGACGTTTACGGCTACGATTCTCCGGTGCTGCGCCAGTTGAACCTGCCGTCGAAACTGCCCGCGCTGGACTTGCCGCAGGCCGAAACGGTGCTGATGGTGACGGGGCAAGGCAAGCAGTAGCCAGTGATTGAAATGTACTCTGTGGCGAGGGAGCTTGCTCCCGCTGGGGTGCGAAGCGCCCCCCAAAAAATGGGACGGCTGCGCAGTCCAGCGGAAGCAAGCTCCCTCGCCACGTGTCACCGTCCCCTAAAGCTCCAACCCTTCCTGCACCACTGCAAGCAAGTTGTTTTCAGTCAATGCGACCGCATCGGTTTGCGGTGTAGATTGCTCAATCCCTTGCAGCCACCAATGGGTTACGCCGTGCTCGTCCACCGTGCGCAACAGGGCGAGTTCGTTGCTTTTGGAATGAATCTCGATGCGCCCCGCGCCATCCGCCGTGAAGCGTGCGACGGGATCGAAGGTGATGCTGTGCTCGTTGCCGACGACCACTAACTGGTCGATGGCGTAGTCGTAAGTTTCGTCCACGGTGCTTTCGAAAGCATGAGTGGCGTTGCGCCGCAGAGCCAGGCCTTTCTCCGTCATGGGCAGCAGCCAGGTCTCTATCTGCTGATACAGCTCGTAAACCTGACCTGCCCAGCTATCAATCGCCTGATCAGTGCCGGTGTCCCGGGTGTGTTTCAGTTTCGCCGCGAGCTCGTCTGCCTTACTCATTTCGATTCTCTGTCTTGATGTAAGACTAATCGTAGCTCGTTGAACGGGATGCGCCCTTTGCGCTGCGTCATGTCTGTCATGCAAGCGTGACAAATCATTTCCCTGAGGGGCAACGGAACCACTTGGCAAGTGGTCTCCATTTATCCCTGATAACCCCGTAGACTGCGCGCACAAAAAATAAGGGCTTTTGGGCAGGTGCCCATGCATTGCCCTTAAAGGACGAGTTTTTTTGCCCACACGCTTCCTTGACCGGCATCACACTCCCGGCGTCGCCTTCAAACGCGCACCGCTGCGCAAAGCTGCTGTGCTATTTGTAGCCACGGTGTGCCTGTGCCTGTGCGGTTTGCTTTATCTGCAACTGGAACAATCCCGGCGCCACGACCTGAGCCAGGCCCAGGTTGCGTCGTCGAACCTGACGCGGGCCATGGCGCAGCAGGCCGAAGACACGTTCATGAAGGCCGACCTGGTGCTGACCAGTCTGGTGGACTGGATTCAAGTGGACGGTTTCGGTCCGCCGCTCAGGCCACGCTTGCAGAAAACTTTCGCCCGACGCGTGCAGGCGCTGGAACAATTGCACGGCATCTTGCTGTTCGACCAGAAGGGCCAGTGGGTCGTCACTTCCTTTGAAAGTCTGCCTCGCGGCCCCGGCGTGGCGGATCGCGAATACTTCAAATTCCATCAGCAAAACGTGACTTCCGTGGCGCACATCGGTGCGGCGATTCGCAGCCGTGAAAATGGCGAGTGGATCATCCCGATTTCAAAGCGGATCAACGACAAGAACGGCCAGTTCCAGGGCGTGTTGTTGGCCGGGATCAAGATGTCGTACTTCGACCAGTTCTTCAAAAGCTTCAGCATCGACGACAACGGCTCGATGTTCGTGGCGTTGACCGATGGAACATTGCTGGCGCGCCGGCCCTTTGTGGAGTCGCAGATCGGCACCTCTTTAGCCCAGAGCGAAATCTTTCAAAAACTCCTGCCGCAAGCGCCGTCGGGTAATGCGATGCTCACCTCGATGGTGGACGGCATTGTCCGCTTGTCTGGTTATCGGCAGTTGGAGGCTTACCCGCTAGTGGTGTCGGCGGCCTCGTCGAAGGATTCGATTCTTGCGGGCTGGTACGACACCGCGTTTCGCTCCGGCCTGATCGTCGCGCTGGTGATGTTGGGCGTGGCGCTGTTCGGATGGGTGTTCATCCGGCAAGTGCGCGTTGGTGAACGGGTCGAGGCGGATTTGCGCAAGGCCCAGGAAGCGCTGGAGTTGATCGCGACGCATGACAGCCTGACCGGCCTGGCCAACCGCCGATTGTTCGAGCGAGCGTTGGACATCGAGTTCGGGCGTGGCGCGCGGAAGAGCAGTTCGTTGAGCCTGATCATGCTCGATATCGATTACTTCAAATGCTACAACGATACCTATGGTCATGTGGTGGGGGACCACTGCCTGGCGCAAGTGGCCCGGGCGGTCAAAGATTGCTGCCACCGCAAGGCGGACCTGGCCGTGCGTTACGGCGGGGAAGAGTTTGCGGTGTTGCTGCCCGACACCGACATCCACGGCGCCATGACCATTGCCGAGCAAATTCGCCGCAGCGTCATGGACAAAAACATCAGCCATACCGGCTCACCCACCGGGTATGTCACGGTCAGCCTCGGTTGTTATTCGTTTGTGCCGACGGGGCGTGACAGCATGGAGGTGTTCATCCAGCGGGCTGACGCGGCGCTGTATCAAGCCAAGAACGCGGGGCGCAATCGCTCGGCGGTGTTGTCGATGGAGGGTAGTGTCGAGGCGCTGATGCGTTCTGACCGATAAGTGGGTTTGTTTCAAACTCGAACCATCTCGACCAACCGGCGGTCCGCCTGTCGGGGATTGTTCAATTGATCGTCTAGAGTTCCGTTAGCTCTGCCGAATCCGGCAGATCTCCCCAACGCACGGACGATCGCCATCATGTTGATTACTCAAGCATTGACAGCCGTTGCCATGACCGTTGCCGCCGCAGCCATGTTTCCGCTGGCGAGTCAGGCTCAATCGAAAATCACTCCTGAAGAGGCTCATGCCATTGGCGTTGAGGCCTACGTTTATTTCTACCCGTTGTTGACCATGGACATCACCCGCAAGCAGTTCACCAACATCGAACCCGGCAAGGCGTTCGGCAAAGGTCCGATGAACATGTTTGTGAGCGTGCCGCAGTATCCGCCCGCGGATTTCAAAGGCGTGGTGCGCTCGAATTTCGACACCTTGTATTCCATCGCCTGGCTCGACCTGACCAAGGAACCGTTGGTCATCGCTGCGCCGGACACTGCCGGGCGCTTCTATTTGCTGCCGATGCTCGACATGTGGAGCGACGTTTTCGCCTCACCGGGCTGGCGCACCACGGGCACCGAAGCCGCGCAATTTCTGGTGACGCCACCGGGCTGGACCGGCACGGTGCCGGCCGGGCTCAATCATCTGCCGGCGCCGACGCCTTTTGTCTGGGTCATCGGCCGGACCAAAACCGACGGCGCGGGGGACTATGCGGCCGTACACAAGATCCAGGCCGGCTACACCGTGACGCCATTATCGCGACTGGGCAAAGAGGCCGAGCCTGTCAGCGTCAAAATCGATTCGTCGGTCGACATGAAAACGCCGCCGAAGATCCAGGTCGACTCGCTGTCGGCGGCTGACTACTTCGCCTACGCCGCCGAATTGCTCAAAGTGCATCCGGCCCACAGCACGGATCAGCCGATGCTGGCGCAGATCAAACGCATTGGTATCGAGGCCGGCAAGTCGTTCGACATGGGCGCGCTGGAACCTGAAGTCAAAGCCGCGCTCGACACCGTGCCCGCAGAAGCGCAGAGCCTGATGAAGTGGAAGGTGGAAACCCTGGCGCGCGTCGTCAATGGCTGGTCGATGAATACCGACACCATGGGCGTCTACGGCAACTACTACCTTAAACGCGCGATCGTCGCCCAGGTCGGGCTCGGCGCCAACTTGCCCGAGGATGCGATTTATCCATTGAACATGGGCGATGCGGCCGGCAAGCCGCTCGACGGTACGAACAAGTACGTGTTGCATTTTGACAAGGGTGATACGCCGCCGGTGAATGCTTTTTGGTCGATCACGCTGTACGACCCTGAAGGCTTCCAGGTTGGTAATGGACTGAATCGTTTTGCGGTCAGTAGCTGGATGCCGTTCAAGAACAACGCCGACGGCTCGCTGGACCTTTACTTCCAGAATGAAAGCCCCGGCAAAGACCTTGAAGCCAATTGGCTGCCCGCGCCCAAAGGGCCATTCAACCTGACGATGCGTTTGTACGGCCCCAAGGCCGAAGCGTTGAATGGCAAGTGGAACCCGCCAGCGGTCAAGCAGATGTAGATCACAGGCATAGAAGCAACCGACGGTGGCTCACCATCGGTTGCCTTTACGCGTTCAGCTGCCCGTCCCGCCGCCAGCACCACCGGTGCCACCGCCGGCCGATCCGGTACCACCACCGGCGCCCGATCCCGAGCCCGAACCGCTGGCGCTACCGGCACTGCCACTGGAGGAGCCCGTCGCACCACCGTCACCGGCGTTGCCGCCTGATGGCGCGCTGGGGGTGTTGTCGGGCGGCATGACAGGGCCGCTGGTTGCGCCGGATTTAGTGCCCGTCGCATCGGCGCCATCGCCGGAGGCTGCGAAGCTTGCGATGGAAGCCATAGAGAGCAATCCGGCCAAAAGCAGCGAAGTACATTTGATGTTGATCATGGTCCGTCTCCACAAATGAGTCGTTACCTGATGTTGGTGTAAAGGGCAGGGTGGTTGGTGCCGGTTGGATGACGAGCGGCAGTCAGTGATCATCTTTCGAGGGTCTGCCGATATCCCTGTGGGAGCGAGGTGTTGGGTGTTTTCGTCGGCGATTATTACGCGGCAGACCGGCCAGCCGACGCAACCACCGGCCAGTCTGCGAGGTCACAGCCAGGACAGCCAGGACAGCCAGGCATATGGAGCGTTGGTCATGAAAAAATTGCGCATCGCAACCTTCAATGTCAACGGCATGCGCGCCCGGTTGCCGAACCTGTTGGCCTGGCTTGAGCGCGAGAAACCGGACATTGCCTGTTTGCAGGAGCTGAAGTCGGTGGACAGCGCATTCCCTGCCGCCGAGCTCGAGGCGATCGGCTACGGTGCGATCTGGCAAGGGCAGGCGTCGTGGAACGGGGTGGCGATTCTGGCGCGGGATGCGCAGCCGCTGGAAAGTCGCCGAGGGCTGCCGGGCGATGACAGCGACAGTCACAGTCGCTATCTGGAAGCCGCCGTGCATGGGGTTTTGGTGGGCTGCCTGTACCTGCCCAATGGCAACCCACAGCCGGGGCCGAAATTCGATTACAAACTGGCGTGGTTCGAGCGGCTGATCAATTACGCGCAGGCACTTCAGAGCAGTGAACATCCGGTGGTGCTGGCTGGCGACTATAACGTGGTGCCCACCGACCTCGACATCTACAACCCGCGCTCCTGGCTCAAGGATGCGTTGCTGCAACCGGAGAGCCGCGAGTGTTATAAGCGGCTGCTGGATCAAGGCTGGACCGACTCCCTGCGACATCTTTATCCGGAAGATCGGCTCTACACCTTCTGGGATTATTTTCGCCAGCACTGGCAGAAGAACTCCGGGTTGCGCATCGATCATCTGCTGCTCAATCCGGCCTTGAGTCCTTATCTGCTAGAGGCCGGTGTCGATGCCTGGGTGCGCAACGAAGCGCATGCCAGCGACCATGCACCAACGTGGATTCAATTGGGCTCGCGCAAGCGTCGTTGAGATTGCGAACGGGGCGATTGGCTAAATCAATTGTCGGCGGCAGCACTTCATCCCTTATACATAGCGCCCACTGGCGGAGCGATCCGCAGCCTCCGTGCATAAGGACTGAACGATGAGCGAGCCACGCCTGAAAAACCGTGCGTCATACCTGCAACGTCTGGGCTTCGATGCGCCCCCGGCGCCGACCCTGGAGACCCTGCGTCAACTTCAATTGCGCCACACTGGCGCCTTCCCGTTTGAAAACCTCACCACGCTATCCGGCGAACCGGTGCTGATCGACCTGCCATCGATTGAGCAGAAAGTCCTGCACGAGAGGCGCGGCGGCTACTGCTACGAATTGAACAACCTGTACCTGGCCTTGCTCCAGGAGCTGGGTTTCGATGCGCGAGGCATCAGTGGTCGTGTGGTCATGGGCCAGCCTGAAGGCGCCTGGACTGCTCGCACACACCGCTTGAGCCTGGTGACGCTGGACGGCGTGCGCTACATCAGCGACGTTGGCTTCGGCGGCATGGTGCCCACCGCGCCGCTGTTGCTCGATACCGCGGATGAACAGTCCACGCCTCACGAGTCCTATCGCATCGAACAACACGTCGATGGCTACACCCTTCGTGCCCAGGTCGCCGGTGAATGGCGCGCGATGTACATCTTCGATCTGCAACGCCAGGAAGACATCGATTACACCGTTGGCAACTGGTACGTCTCGACTCACCCCGAATCATCGTTCGCCAAACAGCTGATGGTGGCGCGAACCGGGGAAGGGTGGCGACGTACCCTCAACAACGGCAGCTTTGCGATTCATCGCCTTGGGCATGACAGCGAACGCCGGCAAGTGACCGATGTGCAGGCGTTGCTGAGCTTGCTGGAAAGCGAGTTCGGCATTCGGGTGCCCGAGCATGAGACGCTGGTGCGTACACTTGAGCGCCTGATCGCGCCGCAATAGGCGAGTCATCGTGCACACAAAAAAGGGGCAGACTGGATCAGTCTGCCCCTTTTTTGCGCGTATTCATGGCTGAGCTTCAGGCTCCATCACCCGTCGAATTTCGCTTAGGGCCTCTGACAGTTTCTTCTCCAGGCTTTTCAGCTCAGAGCTGGTGATCCCCTTTTTCAGGTGTTTGGCAGTGCTGGGCTCTGCTTTGTCCTGCTCGGACAGCAACGCCCGGCGCAGGGTGTTGTTTATAGCGGTCTGGTAGCCATAGCCCTCGCTTTCCGCGAGCGTGCGTGCCGCCTCGATAACGACGTCATCGAGCATGATGGTGATGCGGGTCTTGCCTTTGCTGGGGGCAACGGCCCCACGCTTGGCATGGCTGAAGTCGTACTCGTCTTTCATAGGTCAACCCTCCAGGTACTGACGGCGCTCGTGTTTGGTGGCGAGGCGCGCTGAAATGATTCGTACGAAATTCGGGTCACGGTAGGTGTACGCAACGACCAGCAAACGACCTTTGCCGTCCAGCCCCATGATGATCCAGCGTTGCTCACTGTGATGATCGTCCTCAAAGGTCAGAGCACGTTCATCATGGAACACCGGCTCTGTGTCAGCGAGGCTGATGCCATGGTGCTTGAGTTTGTTGGCTGCGTTCTTTGCCTTGTGATACTGAATTTCGAATGACTTCATTATGCATACTTTATATGTATATGAAAGAGGGCGATCGAGACCGATGGTCGCCAGGAATTCAAAAGACTAGTGGGCGCAGGAGAATGGGCCGGATGGATGTATTTCAAGGTTTTTTTCGATTTGCCGCTTGGTGGCACACAGTCTGCATGACCGACCGTTCATAATTTGAATGGCAAGTTGTATACAACTCTATAGACATTTGTCCTAAGTCTTGAATACAGTGTGCGCATAACAAAAACCAGGGAACCCCCTAACATGAAAACGCCCCATGTTTCACACCAACGGCCCGAAGACGAAAATCTCGGGGTCGGCGCGAATATGGCTTACGGCCTGCAACATGTTCTGACCATGTACGGTGGCATCGTCGCGGTGCCTTTGATCATTGGTCAGGCTGCCGGCCTCTCGCCGGCGGACATTGGTTTGTTGATTGCTGCTTCATTGTTTGCGGGGGGGCTGGCCACGTTGCTGCAAACCCTGGGTCTGCCGTTTTTCGGTTGTCAGTTGCCGCTGGTACAGGGCGTGTCGTTTTCCGGCGTCGCGACCATGGTGGCGATTGTCAGTAGCGGAGGCGAGGGCGGGTTTCAGTCGATTCTGGGGGCGGTGATTGCGGCGTCCCTGATCGGGTTGCTGATCACGCCGGTGTTCTCGCGAATTACCAAGTTCTTCCCGCCGCTGGTAACGGGCATCGTGATCACCACCATCGGCCTGACGCTGATGCCGGTGGCGGCGCGTTGGGCCATGGGCGGTAACAGCCATTCCCCAGAGTTCGGCAGCATGGCCAACATCGGCCTCGCCGCGATGACGCTGGTGTTGGTGCTGTTGCTGAGCAAGATCGGCAGCGCGACCATCTCCCGTCTCTCGATCCTGCTGGCAATGGTCATCGGTACGATCGTCGCGGTGTTCCTGGGCATGGCGGATTTCTCATCCGTCGGCGCAGGTCCGATGTTCGGCTTCCCGACCCCGTTCCACTTCGGCATGCCGACCTTCCACTTCGCGGCGATCCTGTCGATGTGCATCGTGGTCATGGTGACCCTGGTGGAAACCTCGGCGGACATCCTGGCGGTCGGTGAAATCATCGACACCAAGGTGGACTCCAAGCGTCTGGGCAATGGTCTGCGTGCTGACATGCTGTCGAGCATGATCGCGCCGATCTTCGGTTCCTTCACCCAAAGCGCCTTCGCCCAGAACGTCGGTCTGGTGGCGGTGACCGGGATCAAGAGCCGCTACGTGGTCGCCACCGGCGGTCTGTTCCTGGTGCTCCTCGGCCTGTTGCCGTTCATGGGCCGGGTCATCGCCGCCGTACCGACCTCCGTCCTCGGTGGTGCCGGTATCGTGCTATTCGGCACCGTAGCCGCCAGCGGCATTCGGACGCTGTCCAAGGTCGACTACCGCAACAACGTCAACCTGATCATCGTCGCGACCTCCATCGGTTTCGGCATGATCCCGATCGCTGCACCGAACTTCTACGACCACTTCCCAAGCTGGTTCGCCACGATCTTCCATTCGGGCATCAGCTCTTCGGCGATCATGGCCATTGTGCTCAACCTGACCTTCAACCACCTCACGGCCGGTAACTCCGACCAGCAGTCAGTGTTTGCGGCGGGCACCGAGCGGGTCCTGCGTTATCAGGATCTGGCGGCGTTGCGCGAAGGGGACTATTTCAGCGACGGCAAACTGCATGACTGTGATGGCAAGGAAATTCCGGTGGTCGAGGTGGACCACGGGCATGGCGAGCCACGGGCGGCGCATGCGAAAACCAGTGAGCATGTCTGACGTTTGAGTGAATGAAAAAAGGCCGATCTGTTGAATGACAGATCGGCCTTTTTCATTGCCGGTTTCTATTGCCCGCTTTGCGTCCAGCGGCCCATCAACGTATTGGACGGCAGTTGTTCATCCAACAGTTTTCTCGCCGTTTCCACGCCTGCCACCGGCAGCCCTTCAGGGTTCAACAAGCCGATTTGCACCAGCACGCTGGCCTGGTCCCAGTAGATATGCTCGTGATACAGCTTGTCCCCTCGGAACTTGATCACCCCCAGCATCGGAATCTCCACGTACTTCCCGGTCGGTGCCACGTTGGGCAGCATCCAGTCGATTTCGGTGCTGTGGGTGAAGCACATGATGAACTCGTCGACGATCTGCAACGCGCCGATGGTGCGGGAGATGGGGATGAGCTTCATGTCCGGCGGATTGCCGTGGACAAAATGGTGCTGGTAGAAGCGGCTGAGTTCCTTGGCGCCGACGCCGCCGGTCATGGTCGGGATATGGTTGACGTAGGGTTCGGCGACCATGGTCGCCATGGTGGCGGGCACGTCGCGGGTGTCGAACTCGTGGCGGATGTGTTCTTCCCACAGCGCGGACAGATTGAAGTGGGGGCCGATCTCGCGCTTGAGTGCGGCGATGCTGCGTTCATGGGCCATCAGCGAGGCCGACTTGTCGAAGTGTGAGCTCCCGGCCCGGGCGAATGCGTGGTCGACACCTGGGTACAGGTAGATTTCCGCTTTGTCGTTGCCGGCGAGGTGTTCGCTGATCTGGGCACGAGCGCTGGCGTCGCAGAAGCCATCGTTTTCGGCAAAGTGCAGGACCAACCGACCCTTGAGGTTTTCCGATTCGTGCAACAGGTGTTCGATGCCCATGCCGTAGTAGCCGACGGCGCAGGCCACGTCGGTGCGCGTGGCGGTCAGCCAGGCCAGTTTGCCGCCCATGCAGAAGCCGACGTAACCCAGGCCCGGGCCTTCCACTTCCGGCAATGCACGCAGGGCTTTGAAGCTGGCGTCGATGTCGCTGACGGCTTTGTCCATGTCCAGGCGCTGGAACAGGTCGATGGCCACGGCGAAATCCGCTTCGGTGTAACCCAGGTCAACGCCCGGTTGCAGGCGCCAGAACAGGTCCGGCACCAGCGCCACATAGCCTTCCTCGGCATAGAAATCGGCCACCGCGCGCATGTTGGCGTTGACCCCGAAAATCTCCTGGCCGATCACCACGCCGGGACCCTTGCCGCTGGCCGGCAGGGCCAGGTAACCGCTGAACGTGGCGCTGCTGTCCGTTGCCCGGATCTCAATCATCTTGCCCATGTCATCTTCCTCATTCGGTTATCAGGATTTATTGGCTGTCACGGTATTGCTGGAACCACACGCGCGGCGACACGCCACGGTCGGGCCCGAGAATCGAAAAGCCGCCGTCCACCGGCACATCGACGCCGGTCATCCAGCCGGCACCGGTGCTGCAGAGAAAGGCCACCACGCTGCCGATTTCATGGCCACGGCCGATGCGTCCGAGCGGGTGAAAAGGTGCCCCGACCCGATCGGCCATTTGCGGGTCGTTGTCGCTGAAGTCGGCGACGCTGGGCGACCAGGTCCAGGCCGGGGACACGCTCAGCACCCGGATTTGTTCCGGGGCCAGGGTCATGGCGAGGTTTTTCGTCAGTTGCAGGATGCCGGCCTTGGAGGCGGGGTAGAGCGCGCGCCCGGCCGCGCCGAACTTGCCGCCGGTGCTGCCGATGTTGATCACCACGCCGCAGCTGGGCAGATGCACGGCGGCCTTCTGGGTGAAGATCGCCGCCGACACCAGGTTGACGTTCAGGGTTTTCAGCCACTGCGCGCGGTCCGAGGCCAGCCCCTGATCGGCGTAAATGCAGGCGTTATTGACCAGTATGTCGAGCCGGCCGAAGCGGGCCAGCGTGGCGGCGATGCACGCGTCGATGTCTTCGTCGCGCTCCACGTCGCACGCTGAAAACCCGCAATCGAGTTCTTGCGCCAACGCCTGGCCACTCTCGGCGTTGCGCCCCACCAGCATCACCCGTGCGCCCTCGATCAACAGCTGCCGGGCGATGTCCAGGCCCAGCCCTTGGGTACTGCCGGTCACAATGGCCACTTTGCCTTCGAGCATCATGCGAAATCCTCCAGTGCTTCCTCGACGTGGCTGATACGGGCGATCAACGCCATGCTCGCCAGCGAGGCCGTGTGTGTGCCGCTGTCCGCGCTGGCGCAGGCATCTGCCGCCACCGTCACTTCGAAACCGCAGTCCACGGCATGACGCAACGTGCTTTCCACCACCGAGTGGGTCGCCACGCCCGCGATCAACAAATGCGAAGGATTGAACTGGCGAACCAGGCTTTCCAGCGGTGAGCCATAAAAGGCATTGATCCGGTTATGGGTGACGACGAACTCGTGGCGACTGACCTTCGGCGCCAGCGCACTGTAGAACTCCGCGCCCCAACTGCCTTCCCGGACGGCGCCAAGGCTGGCGACAGCGCGCAAGATCGGCGCGTTCTGGATCAGGTCGGCGTAGTCCGGGCGGAACGCCACGCGCACGTGGATGATCGGCCAGCCCTTGGCGCGTGCGCCGGCGAGCAGTCGGCCGGCAGCGTCGAGCAGCGCAGCACGCATGCCGTCATCGGCTCCCAGTCCGACCCGAATCTTGCCCTCGGGGTGCAACACGTCGTTCTGATAGTGCAGGGCGATCAGCACCGGCGCGCGCATCACACGAATACCTCAAGGTTGGCGAACACGTCGTTGCAATTGATGAGGTCCACGCGTTTGAGCTGGATCTGCCAGCCACCGCTTTCCTGCGCGGCTAATTTATAGGTGTAGCGCCCGGCGAGCTGGCGTTGCTCCAGGCGCCATTCGCTGTACTGGAAGCTGGCGCTGACCACCAGCAAGCCGTGGGCGTCGAGGCCCTCGACCATCACGTTACCGACCAGATGCGCGGTTTGGGTCTGCGGTTGCTGGGACCAGTTGCGGGCGTTTTCCACCCGACGAATTCGCACCTCGCGCAGCATGCGGTTTTCCCAGAACAGCGAGATATGGTCGAACGGGTTGGCCTGCTCGTGTTTGTGCGGCACCCAGTACATGCCGGTGTCGGTGAAGAGTTTGTCCCACTCCCAGAACCGCCGCTCATCCAGCAGGCGCGCCTCCTGGTAAAGAAACTGTTCGATCTGGCGCAGGGTTTCGACGGGAACCTGGGCGGGCGTCAGCTGGCGGGTGTCGACGTCGATTCGGCGGTCAAGCAGCATGGGTGCTCTCCTTGGCGATCAGAGTGGCGGTCATGAACTGTTTCCAGGCGGCGAACTGGTTGCGCATCGGTAGTTCGCTGGTGCCGTTGGTGGACACCGCGCCGTCTTCCAGCGGCTTATCGGTACCGACGTAGCGGTGCATGCTGATCCACTCGCCACCGCGGGTCATGTTGCCTTCCTGGCAACGAGCATAGACTTCGACATCGTCGGGCATCACGTTGGAGGAGGGCGAGTTGATGACGTTGGCGTAGGTCAGCGCGCGGTCGAACACGGCGTCCGGCGCGCCTTTGCAGCGGAAGGTCTGGATCTCGACCATGGTCTGGTCCACGGCGATGGGGCGGATCACCCGGAACTGCATGAACACGGTGTGCGGCGAACCGCTGCCGTAGATCACCGTGTTGTGGCGGTTCATGCCGAGAATTTCCTTGGCGCGCTGGTCGCCGTAGGCCTGGCTCAGGCATTCGAAGTGCGCGCGGGAGACCTCGTCGCGCTCGGCGGCGGCCGGGTCGAAGATCGCTTCCATGTAGCCGTGGCCGTTGTGGTAGGCGCGCAGTTCGAGTTTTTCCCAGAAGTCATAGGGCTCGCCGTTGCCGTCCATGATCAGCAGTTCAAAGGGCATTTCACCGATGGCCTGGGCTTCGTCACGCGCAGCGTCTACCGACGATTCGTGGGTCACGCGGGCATGCATGGTGTCGTGCAGGTTCTCGTAGAACACTTTCCAGTTGGAGCGCTGCTGAACGCGGAAGATGCCGCCTGCCACCTCGACTTCACCGACGGGCGAGCGGTCGCAGAGGTTGTCGATGGAGGTGATGACGCCGCCCAGAAATGCTTTCAGGTCCGGCCCGAACGCCGCCTGGCTGGCAAATACAAAGCCGCGATAGGCCTCGACGCGGGCCACGCTGACCATGGAAAAATCCGGGTGCTTGGGGTCGTAGCAGGTGCCTTCGAAACCGCTCTTGAGCGGCGCCGACAGATGTTGGCCGTCGAGCTTGAAGGTCCAGGCGTGGTACGGGCAGCGGAAGAATTTGCCGACACTGCCGTCACCGTCAGCCACCAGTTTGGCGCCCTTGTGCGGGCAGCGGTTGTACAGCACGCTGACCTGCTGGTTGGCGCCGCGCACCATGATTACGTCCTGATCGCCGATGCGCGTGGTGTGGTAGTCGCCGGGGTTCTTGACCTGGCTTTCATGGCCGACGTAGATCCAGGCGTTGCCGTAGATGCGTTCCATCTCCAGCTTGAACAGGGTCGGGTCGGTGTAGACACTCTTGTGAACGCTGTCCTCGCGGATCAAGGCAGCGATTTGCTCGTTGGTCGGTATCACGGGATGTCCTCGGCTTGTCACAGATCGAGTACCAGCAGCGCGCTGCTGGCACGGGAGACACAGGTGCAGAAACTGCCGCTGGCGCGGTCGCGCTCCGACAGGCAGATGTCGCGGTGGTCGGGCTGACCGTCGATGACCTGGGCGACGCACACGCCGCAGTCACCCCGTCGGCAGTCGAACATCGGGTCCAGGCCGGCCTGGAGCATGGCGTCCAGCACGGTTTGCCCGGCGGCCACTTGCAGGTTCACCCCGCTTTCACGCAGGTGCACCTCAAAGCCTTGATCGCCGGCCACTTCCAGCGCGCCGCTGAACAGTTCGTAATGCAGGTGATCTTCTGCCCAACCCTGTTCGCGAGCGCAGGCCAGCACGCTGTTGAGCATGGCGGTCGGGCCGCAGATGTAGAGGTGCAGGCCGGGTTTTGGCGCTGCGAGGATCGCGGCGGCAGGCAAGCGCTTTTGCGGGTCGCCGCCGCTGATCCAGCAATGGTTGTCGAGGCAGGCGCGGGCTTCGGGCAGATAGGCCATCTGCGCTTCGTCGCGACCGGCGTAGTGCAGGGTGAAAGCCTTGCCCGCCGCTTGCAGTGACCGGGCCATGCTCAGCATGGGCGTGATGCCGATGCCACCGGCAATCAGCAGCGCATGTTCGGTGTTTTCACAGAGTGGGAAGTGGTTGCGTGGCGCATCGGCCAGTAGCTCATCGCCGACCTTGAGCGAATGCACCCAGCGCGATCCACCGGTGCTCGTTTCTTCGAGCTGGACGGCGATTTCGTAGTGTTCGCCGTCGGGCAGGTTGACCAGAGAATAGGCACGGCGTTGAGCGCGACTGCCAGGCACATGCAACTCAAGGTGTGCCCCGGCGGTGAAGCCGGGTAGTGGCTGGACGCCGCTGGACACCAGCAGCACGCGGCGGATTCTGGGGGTCAGAGGCTCGATCTGTTTGACCCTGAGCGAGAGGCTGGACATACGCAATTCCTGTCTGAATTCGTAGCCACTGTATGAAGCCTGAGAGGGTCAAAAAAGCCGCAAACGGCAAACTGGTATCCACTTCTGGCGAGAGTGAATTGCAGGAGCGGGCGCTCCTGCAGGCAGGCTAACGTTTGAGGTGGGCAAGCAGGGCCCGCAAGTGTTCACCATCCACCCTGGCCAGGTCGTCCAGCACCGCAAAGTGATGACACCCTGCAAGCTCGACAAGGCTCACCACCTGCCCAGCCTCGCGACAGGCACTGGCGTACTCGCGCGAATGGCGGATCAACTCCGGCAACTCATCGCCGCCCACGGTCACCAACAACGGTGCGCCATCGCCGATCAGCCGTTGCGGGCTATAGCGCTGGATGTCGTCTGCGCTCAGGTGCAGCTTGTCGTTCAGCCAGCAGCGGCTGATGGGGTCAAGCTCCATCAGGCCGCTGATCGGCATCGCCAGGGTTACCAGCGGATGCCGCCGATACAACGCGGTCAGATGGCCACCCGCCGAGTGCCCGCACAGCACCACTTGCTGACCGATGTTCAAGGCTTCGCGATGCGCCAGCAGATAATCCAGCGCCTTGCCGATCTGTCCGACGATGGTGCCCATGCTCGCTTCGGGCGCCAGGGTGTACTCCAGCAACCCGACATTGCAGCCGGCCTCGATCAGGCCCTCGGCGATAAAGGCGTAGTCGTCCTTGTCCGAGGCCTGCCAGTAACCGCCATGAATGAACAGCAGCGTCGGCGCCCCGGCATTCGCCTGGGCGTACCAGTCGAAACGCTCGCGCATGGCATTGCCATACGCCACGTCACGTTGCCAGGCGTGGTTGGCGTAGGTCTGGGCGCTGCGTTGGCGAAAGCGCTGCATGATCTGCGGAAAATTGCCCACGGCTGCGACGTTGTTGTAAGCCTGATCGAGGTCCATGTGCGCTCACACTCCCAGGTAGCGTTGCGACAGTTCGGGTTGAGCCGCCAGCTCCACCGGTGTGCCATCCCAGACCTGGCGCCCCTTCTCGATGATGTGGTGACGGTCGACCACTCGCGCCATTTCCTTGAGGTTCTTGTCGATCACCAGAATCGTCTCGCCCTCGGCCTTGAGGGTGGCCAGGCAACTCCAGATCTGCTCGCGGATGATCGGCGCCAGGCCTTCAGTGGCTTCGTCGAGAATCAGCAGGCTGGGGTTGGTCAACAGTGCGCGGCCGACCACCAGCATCTGCTGCTCGCCGCCCGAGAGGGTGCGTGACAGTTGGTCTTGGCGCTCCAGCAAGCGCGGGAACAGTTCGTAGACCCGCGCCAGATCCCACTTGCCCCGCGTGGCGGTGGCCAGCAGATTTTCCCGCACGCTCAAAGTGCCGAAAGCGCGTCGGCCTTCCGGCACCAACCCCAGACCAGCCTTGGCGATGCGATAGGGCGCAGCGCCACGCATTTCCGTGCCGTTGATGCGGATGCTGCCGGCGCTGGGCTTGAGCAAGCCCATGATCGATTTGACCGTGGTGGTCTTGCCCATGCCGTTGCGGCCGATCAGCGATACCACCTGGCCCTGCTCGATGCTCAGGTGCATGTCGAACAGCACCTGGCTCAAGCCATAACCCGCTTTCAAACCTTGAACCTCAAGCATGTTCTTCTCCCAGGTATGCGGCCCGCACTTGCGGATCGTTGCGCACTTGTTCGACGCTGCCGGTCAGCACCGTCTGGCCGTACACCAGCACGGTGATGCGGTCGGCGAGGGCGAATACCGCGTCCATGTCATGCTCGACCAGCAGGATCGCGTAACGGCCCTTGAGGCTGTGCAGCAGCTCGGTCATGCGCGCGGATTCGTCGGCGCCCATCCCGGCCATCGGCTCATCGAGCAACAGCACCGAAGCTTCCTGCGCCAGGGCCAGGGCGATCTCCAGTTGCCGCCGTTCGCCATGGGAAAGTTCGTGGACCGGGTCTTGCGCGCGAAGGCCCAGGCCCACCTGCTGCAAGTAGCCCAGCGCCGGTTCCAGCAGGCGGGTGTCGCGGCTCAGCGGACGCCACATGCCGAACGCCTTGCCGTCGCGGGCGGCGATGGCCAGGGCGACGTTTTCCAGCAGGGTAAATTCGGTATACAGCTGACTGACCTGGAAGGCCCGCGCCAATCCCAGGCGCGGCCGCTGCCACGCGGGTACGCGGGTGATGTCCTGAGCGTTGAGGTGAATCTGGCCGCGGTCGGGGAAAATTTCCCCGGCGATCTGCGCGATCAGCGTGGATTTGCCAGCGCCGTTGGGACCGATGATGGCGTGCAACTCGCCCTTGGCCAGTTCGAGGCTGGCGCCGTTGGTGGCTTTCACCGCACCGAAGGCCTTGTGCAGATCCCGAATCGATAGCTGTGCACTCATGGGCGTGCCTCCACGGCGGCGTTCGGTTTGATGGCAAGCACCTTCGGTTTGCGTTTCAGCAGGGCGAGCAGCAATCCGTAGACGCCTTTCTTGCCGAACAGCACCACCAGCAACAGCAGGGGGCCGAAGATCAGCATCCAGTGCTCGGTCCACTGACTCAGCACCTGTTCAAGTCCCAGGTAAGTGGCCGCGCCCAGCAGTGGGCCGAGCAGGGTGCCGACGCCGCCGAGAATCACCATCGCCATCAACTCGCCGGACTTGTGCCAGGCGCCCATGTCGGGGCTGACAAACAGCGCGTAGTTGGCCCACAGAATCCCCGCAAGGCCACCGCCGGTGCCGGCGATCACAAACGCCGTCAGGCGATAGCGCAAGGGTTTGAGGCCCAGGCTGACGCTGCGCCGCTCGCTCTGCTTGAGCCCGCGCAGGACAAAACCGAAGCGCGAATTGACCAGCCGCCGGCACAGCAGCAACCAGCCCGCCAGCAAGACCACGCACAGGTAGTAGAAGTGGTTGGCGTCAGCCAGATCCAATGCGCCGAGGGTATTGCGCTCGTTGAGCAATATGCCGTCGTCACCGCCGTACAACGACAGCGAGCCGAGCACGAAGTAGAGCATCTGGCCGAACGCCAATGTGATCATGATGAACTGCACGCCGCTGGTGCGCAGCGACAGATAACCCACCAGCAGCGAAAGCAGCGCGCACGCCAGCAAGGCCAGAGGCCACACCACCAGCGCGTTGTTACTGCCTTCCCAGCCCCACAACGGCATGCCTTGCGAGGTGTGAAAGGCAACGATGCCGACGATGTAACCGCCCAGACTGAAGAACGCGGCGTGGCCGAAACTGACCATGGCGCCATAGCCGATCAGCAGGTCCAAACTGATGGCCGCCATTCCGTAGATGGCGAGGCGGGTAAAGAAGCTGACCAGGTAAGGCTCGTGCAGCCAGTGGGCCAGCAGCGGCATGCAGGCGAAAGTCGCCAGGCACGCAAGGTCGATGATGAGGCGTGGTGACATAGGGTTCTCCTCAGGCGCGGGCCGGCAGCAGGCCGCGCGGGCGCACCAGCAGCACCAGGGCCATGACGATGTAGGCGCTGGCGGAAATCAGCCCGGCGCTCAGGGTGCCGCTGGTTTCGCTGGGCAGCAGTTGGTCCAGCAGCGGCGGAATGTAGGCACGGCCCAGGCTGTCGACCATGCCGATCAGCAAGGCCCCCACCAACGCGCCGCGCACCGAGCCGACACCGCCAACAACGATAACTACGAAGGTGGTGATCAGGATCTTTTCACCCATGCCGATCTCCACCGACAACAGCGGTGCCGCCATGAAACCGGCCAGGCCGCACAGCACGCAGCCGAACACGAATACCAGGGTGTACAGCCGGGCGATGTTGACCCCCAGCGCGCCGACCATTTCATGGTCATCGGCACCGGCGCGGATCAGCATGCCCAGGCGCGTGTGGTTGATCAGCAGCCACATGCCGACCGCCACGATCAGCCCTGCGGCGATGAACAGCAGGCGGCTGACCGGGTACATCAATCCCGGCAGCACTTCGACAAAGCTGGAATACCACTCGGGCGTGGGCATCGCCGGTGGGCTGCGACCGAAGATCAGGGTCAGCAGTTCGTTGCTGAAAAACACCACGGCCAACGTCGCCAGCACCTGATCCAGATGATCGCGATTGTAGAGGCGGCGCATGATCGCGGTTTCGATCAGCGCACCGTAACAGGCCGAGCCGATCAGCGCGGCCAGGCCACCCAGCCAGAACGACCCGGTGGCCATGGCGGTGTAGGCGGCACAGAACGCGCCGACCATGTAGAAGGCACCGTGGGCCAGGTTGATCACGCCCATGATGCCGAAAATCAGGGTCAGGCCTGAGGCCAGCAAAAACAGCAGGGCGCTGTATTGCAGGCCGTTGAGAATCTGTTCGAGCAATAACATGACTGCGTTCCTCACGAAAACGCCCCGCAGCGGTGCTGCAGGGCGAGGACAGGGCTCAGGTGCCGGTCAGATCGAGCATTGAGCGGCGTAGCTGTCGACGTGGCGGGTCGCCAGGGTCCTGATCGGCACTTCGACCAGCTTGCCGTCGGCGCCGGTCTGCACTTGCAGCAGGTACCAGTCGATCACCGGGTGCTGGTTCTGGGCGAAGCTGAAGTCACCGCGAATGGAATCGAACTGGACGTTTTTCATCGCCGCACGGAAGGCCGGTTGGTCTTTCAGGTTGCCTTGGGAGGTTTTCAGGGCGGCACCGATCAGCCGTGCCGTGTCGTAGGTCTGGGCGGCATACACCGTCGGGGCGCGCTTGTATTTTTCGGTGAAGGCTTTGACGAAGGCCTGGTTGGCCGGGTTGTCCGATTGCGGGTTCCAGAGCGTGACGACGTTGGTGCCCTTGGCCACATCGCCGACGGCAGCGAGCATGCGTTCATCCATGGAGAACACCGGCACCACCATCGGGATTTGCGCCGACAGACCCGAGCCGCCGTATTGCTTGGCAAAGTTGATGCCGCCGCCACCCGGGTGAAACTGGAAAATCGCATCCGGCGTCAGTGAACGTACGCGCGCCAGTTCCACCGAGAAATCCAGCTGGTTGAGCTTGGTGTAGATCTCCGTCACCTCGCCCTTGAAGGTGCGCTTGAACCCGGCCAGTGCGTCACGACCGCCCTGATAATTGGGCGCCAGGATCACCATCTTCTTGTAGCCCAGCTCGTTGGCCGCGACACCGGCCATTTCGTGCGGGGTGTCGTTCTGGTAGGAGCCGACGAAGTAGTTAGCCATGCACTTTTCACCGGCCAGGGTCGAGGGCGCAGTGTTGTTGCTGACGTAGAAACCGTCCTTGGTGGCGGTGTTGATCACGGCCGCCAGCACGTTGGAAAAAATCACCCCGGTGTACAGCGAGATGCCGTCCAGGCTCATGCGGTCGGCGATCTGCTTGGCCTTGGCCGGTTGCAGGCCATCATCTTCCACAATGAGTTGCACCGGCACGCCGCCGAGTTTGCCGCCTTCCTGATCGATCGCCAGCTGAAAGCCGTCACGCGAGTCTTCGCCCAGGTAGCCGGCGGGGGTGGAGAGGGTGGTGATGAAGCCGATTCGGACAGGCTCCACGGCCTGGGCAGCCGTCGCTGCGCAGAGGGAGGTTGCCAGACATGCACGCAATACCAGGTTTTTCATGAGGCGGCCTATGAAGTAGGTCGTGCCAACGCACGGTAGATGTCGATGAGGGCAGTGATTCAGTGTTCGGACGGGCCGATTGATTGTTGTTATGGGGTGCTGCGTCAGCTGTTGCTCTCGGTGAACTTCTCCAGATAAAGGCGGCTTTGCTCCAGGCCATGCTGCTGGCGCCAGTCCTTGATCGACTCGACCATTGGCGGCGGGCCGCACAGGTACAGGTCGAACGGCTGGTCGCGCATTTCGGCCAATTCGAGGTGTTCGGCGATGTAGCCGGTCTTGCCCGGCCAGTCGGGGTTGGGGTTGCTGACCACGGGCGTGAAACGGAACCCCGGGATCCGTGCGGCATAGGCCTCGATGCGCGAAACCTCGCACAGGTCTGCGGCCTCGCGCACGCCGTAATACAGGTGCACCGGGTGGCCGCAGCCATTACGGTCGGCTATCTGATCGAGCATGCCGAGGAACGCCGACAACCCGGTGCCGCCGGCCACCATCACCAGCGGCCGATCGATATGGCGCAGGTAGAAAGCCCCCAACGGCGCTTCCATGTGGATCACGTCGCCGACCTGGCAGCGATCGCGCACGTAGTCGGTCATCACCCCGCTGGGCAGCAGGCGAATCAGAAACTGCAGGTTGCTGCTGCCCGGTGCGCAAGCAAAGGAATACGAGCGCCGATGTTCGGTGCCCGGTACTTTCAGGCGAGCGTACTGCCCCGGCAGATAGTCCAGCGCCGCGCCCGCTGCGCCGACTTCCACGTGCACGATGGCGGTGGTCGGCGAGACCTGCCGCACCTCGCTCACAGTGCCTTGCAGGCTGCTCGGGCCGTTGCTGCCGCAGAGGCTGGAATCGAAGTCGAAGTAGAAGGCAGCGTCGGACTGCACGCGTGTCTGGCAGGTCAGCACCTTGCGCTCGGCCAGGTCGCTGGCCGACAAGGCTTCATCGTCCACGTAGTCCTGGGTGTACTGCCCGGATTCACAGCGGCCCTGGCAGGTCGCGCAAACCCCTTCGCGGCAGTCCAACGGAATCTTGATCCCGCTGCGCAGGGCCGCGTCGAGCAGGATTTCATTGTTCTGCACGTTGCAGAAGAGTGTTTTGCCGTCGGCGAAACTGAAGGCGACCTTGTACGTCATGAGCGTTAATCCGCAGGGTTCAGAGATGGTAGAAATCGAGCACGGAGTTGATCGTGTCGTTGAGCAGCACCACGTGCTTGCGAGCGATTTTCCAGCTCTCGCCGTCGGGACGCAGACGATACGTGGCGCGGCCGAAGAACTGCTCGGCGGTTTGCATGCGGTAGTAGAGGGTGCTCCAGTTGACGCGCACCTCCAGTTCATCGTCCTGCAGCGGCGCGATGCGCACGTTGCTGATCAGGTGCAGGGTGCGCGGCATCGGAATGGTCGACGCCGCCTTGCCGGTGCGAATGCGAAACACCCGGTCTTCGAGGCCGCCGCGGTTGGGGTAATAGATCAGCGACATGCCTTTTTTCGGGTCGGTGGTGTAGACGTGCTCCGAGTCCCATTGCGGCAGGTGAAATTCGCTGTCGTCGCTGAACATGTCCAGGTAGGTGTCCCAGTCCTGGGCATCACAGGCCTCGGCTTTGCGGTAAAGAAATTGCTCGACGCGGTATTGCAGTTGCGAATTCATGTTCACACCTCACGCAGTTTCAACGGTTGTTGTTCGGCCGCTTTGCGCGCCAGGCCTTCAAGCAAAAAGCGCTGCCAGTTGGCGTGCTGGTTGACGTACAGGCCTTCATGGGTGAACTCGGTGCCGGTCAGGGCCGGGGCGATGCCAATGGTCTCGCTGTTGCGGGTCGGGCCTTCGACCCACTTGCCCTGGCCGCGGGAAATATCGCTCCAGCGCTCCAGGCGAGCCTGGAAGCCGCGCTGGGCTTCACGGAACTCCACCAGGTCATCGGGGGTGCCCATGCCGGACACGTTGAAGAAGTCTTCGAACTGACGAATGCGGTTTTCCCGATCCGCGTCCGACTCGCCGACCACGCCCAGGCAGAAGCTGTTGATCTCGGTCTTGTTCCAGGCCAGCGGGCGGATGATCCGCAACTGCGAGCTGATCTGGTCGAGGAAGAACATGCTCGGGTAGACATTGAGGTTGCGCAGGCGGTGCATCATCCACTCGGCCTTGCCCTGGCCGTGTTCCTCGACCAGGCGCGGCATGATGCTGGCGTAGCCCGGGCGCACGGCCGGGTTGGGCATGTCGCTGAACAGCACGCTGTGGCCGTTGTGGAAGGCGAACCAGCCATCATCGGTTTCCTTGTCGCCCGCGCCCAGCTTGCTGTAGTCCAGGGTGTCGCTGGCGGTCAGGCCTTTCTCGGCATTGACCTGCTGGCGATGCTGAACGGTGGCCACGTAGTTGTAGTGGACGGTGCTGACGTGATAACCGTCCAGGCCGTTCTCGTTCTGCAGTTTCCAGTTGCCGTCGTAGGTGTAGGCCGATTTGCCCGGCAGCACTTCGAGCTGGCCGGTCGGCGACTGCGCCACCATCATGTCGAAGAACACCTTGGCGTCACCGAGGAAGTCTTCCAGGGTGTCGGTGCCTTCCACGTTGAGGCTGACGAACACAAAGCCGTTGTAGCTTTCGATACGGGCCTTTTTCAGGCCGCGGGTGGCCTTGTCGAAACCTTCGGGGTATTCCCCCGGCGCCTTGACCTTCACCAGGCGGCCGTCGCTTTTGTAGCACCACGCATGGAAGGGGCAGGTGAAGGTCGACTGGTTTCCCTTGCCGACGCGGGTGAGGGTGGTGCCGCGGTGCTGGCAGGCATTGATCAGGGCGTTGAGACGACCTTCACCGTCGCGCGTGATGATCAGCGGCTGGCGGCCGGCGCGCATCGTCATGAAGTCGTGATTATTGGCGATCTCGCTTTCGTGGCAGGCGTAGATCCAGTTCTTCTCGAAAATCAGTTCCATTTCCAGATCGAACAGTTCCGGGTCGGTAAACATGTCGCGGGCAATGCGATAAATACCGTCTTCTGGGCGGAAGTCCAGGCAACTTTCTATATAACTTTTCCACTGTTCGACACTTCGTGCAGTTGTCATTTCCCAGTCCTCGGCCAATGGGCTAATTCACGCCTTCATTAAATGCCGTGGTAGCCGACAGGGTCTATCCGCTTATTAGTGGAAACTCATCCGGAAAATAGGCCGTGAACCTCATTTGTTAGCGACAGACCCCCGTAAATACTGATTTTTGTCGCGCCTGGCGGCTGAGCAAGTGGCTATTTGTCATTCAGTAACGGGATAGCCGCTGACGAACTTGTTGCGGCTTAATTTCAATCGAAGCACCACCAGAGTGTCTCGCTTCAGGTCACTAAAAACTGCCATTACTCATGGCCCAGGGTTCTGTACCCGAAGTGCCTTCTATTCATGCGCTGCTCAATAAGCGGCAGGGGGAAGAAATAATATGTTGCATAAGTCGTGGCTAGTTCGGGGAGTACAAACAGTTGGTTTGTTGACACCATTGTTGGCGCAGGCGGATGTCGTCAATGACAGCAAGCTGAGCCTGGGCACCCGTAACTTTTACATTGATCGGGACTTCAAGGGCGACAACCCGCCCCGTTCGAGAGTGGGCAGCTGGACCCAGGGTTTCGACCTGCGTTTCGCCTCTGGCTACACCGAAGGCCCGGTGCAGTTCGGGGTGGATGCGGAGGTGCAATACGCCTATCGACTGGACGGCGGTGGCGGGCGTGGCGATGACACCATCATCCCCTACAGCCAAAGCCGTCAGGAACAGGCCGATGAATACGGCCGCGGCGGTGCCACGTTTAAAATGCGCTATTCGAAAACCGAGTTGAAAGTCGGTGAGCTGCGACCGTTTTTGCCGGTGGTGATCATTGATGACTCTCGCCAATTGGTCACGACCTATCGCGGCGGCTTGCTCGAATCCAAGGAAATCGACGGCCTGACGTTGACTGCCGGGCGGCTGACGGAAATCGGTGCGCGTAACTCTTCCAACTACGAAAAGTTGTACCTGCAGACGGGTTCCGGCGTGCGCCACGGCAGTGACGGCCTCAACCTCGGCGGTGCCAGCTATGCCTTCAGCCCGACGCTGACCGGCACCTACTTCTACGCGCAACTCGAAGATATCTACCAGCAGCACTACCTGGGCATCACCCATCTGGCAGACCTGGGTAACGGTTATGGCCTGAAGACCGACCTGCGTTACTTCAACAACAACGAAGATGGCGACGCCCTTTACGGCGTCATCGACAACCGCTCATACGGCGCCATGACCACGCTGAAAAAGGGCGGGCACCGGTTCGGCGTGGGCTACCAGCGCATGCTCGGCGACAGCAACTTCCCGACCTTGGGCGGTTATGTACCGCAGCCGTTCCTGGTGAACTGGTCGCGGGTGGGGTTCATCAAGCCCAACGAAAAATCCTGGCAGGTCCGTTATGACTACGACTTTGCCGCCATGGGCGTACCAGGCCTGAATTTCATGACCCGCTACTTCAAGGGGACGTCGGTGGACCGTGGCGACAACCTCAGCCAGGCGGCGGAGCAGGAGCGCGACCTGGTGCTGTCGTATGTCGTGCAAAGCGGCCCGCTCAAAGGCGTGGGCGTGGAGGCCGGCAACGTCGTTTCCAAATTCAGCCACGGTAATGACTGGGTGGAGAACCGCCTGATCACCACCTACACATGGAAATTTTGGTAACGTCCTGCCCTGAAATGGTAAGCCGTTGTGCGCTGAAGTGACGCCTTGGGTAGCGCTTTACCCGAGGCGTCGACCACTTTTGGCACCCTGGCTGTGCGCATCAACGCCGCGCAACGCCTTCAATATCCGGAAAGTTTCCGATTGCTAGCCGAAAAGTGCGGATTTCGCCTGTTCGCACCGGCTGGGCATAGCCCTTGCAAACCCAATGAGAATACGCGCCGAAGAGCGTGTCGATGTCCATTGCCGTGGGTGTACTGACATGACCGAACCAAATGTTGTTCAGTTTCGAGATATCCGCATAGATCGCTACGACCTGGCCGGTGCCCGTGCGTGGATGGCCGGCATTTGCGGCCCGCATGAACTGCAGACCAGCCAGCCGAACCGGATTCAGTTTCACCACAAGGCCAATGTCTTCAAATCCATGTCCACGACCCTGGGCCGCATGGAATACGGCACCGACGTGACCATCGGCGTCGAGGACGCCGAACACCTCAATTGCTACAGTCTCAGCCTGCCGATTCGCGGCGAGCAGGAGCTGATCAAGGATGGCCGCCGGCTGCATTCCAACCAGGACCAGGGGCTGATCGTGACGCCCCACGAAACCCAATCACTGAGCATGGCCGGTGACTGCCATAAGATATCCGTGGTGATCACCCGCATGGCCATGCGCCAGACCCTCGAAGGCATGCTGCAACGTCCGCTGGAAATGCCGGTGAAGTTCGAGCCGGTGATGGACGCGGTCAACGGCGCCTCTGCCTCCTGGTGGCGGCTGGCACGTTATTACATCGATGAGATGGAGCGCGGGCATGACCTGTTCAATCAGGTGTTCTTCACCCGCGATATCGAAAGTGCGCTGATCAAGGGCCTGATCCTTTCGCAACCCAACAACTACAGCGCAGAACTGCGTGAGCAACTGGGCGTCAAGTTGCCGTATTACCTGGTGCGCGCCAAGGACTTCATCGAAAGCAACGCCCGCGAGGACATTCACCTGGAAGACATCGAAGCCGCGGCAGGCGTGTCGCGCTTCAAACTGTTCGAAGGGTTTCGCAAGCACCTGGGCGTGTCGCCCATGGCTTACCTGAAGAAGTATCGCCTCGGCGCCGTGCGCCAGGAAATCCTCGAAGACGCCTCGGTGCGCAACATCTCCGTGATCGCCATGTGCTGGGGCTTCTCGCACCTGGGCCGGTTCGCCAGCGAGTACCGCAAGCTGTTCAACGAAACGCCCAGCGCCACCCTGCAACGCAGCGAAGCCCGTCGCAACCGGTCGCTTTGAAATGACGACTCTACAAGCGGCTACCGCCAACAGCGTAGGCCTGAACCTGTCGCTGATGTGCCGCGAGCCGGTCTTCACCAGCCGCTCGGCGCAGGAAACCCAGCGCTTGATGAGGCAAGTGCTGGTGGAGCATGAATTGGATTGGCCGCGGGGCGGTGTCGATACGGCGTTCTATCGCGGCCAGGTCGCCAGTTGCGAACTGTATGCGCTGCGCTACGGCGGCCAGGTAGAAATCCGCCCGCAGCCTTTCGAAGATTTCGTGCTGGTGCAGATGCCACTGCGCGGTAGCGCTACCCTGGAGTCCGATGGCATGAGCTATGGCGTCAGCCCTGGCGAAGTGGCGATCCTGTCCCCGCGTGAGCAGGCGCGCGTGGTGTGGGAGGAGGGCTGCGAGCAACTGATCCTCAAACTGCCGCGGGCATTGCTCGATGCCAGCCAGGACGCGCTGGGCGATGACTTACCATCGGGCTTTACGCTGGCGCCAGTCAGCCGTCTGCAACGGCCACTGGCGATGCGCTGGTTTCGATTGGTCAGCGAGTTGTTGGAGCATTTGCCCGAGGGCGAAGCGAGCGCAACGCCTTCGCGCTGGTTGCAGCACCTGGAGCAAAGCCTGCCGATGTTTCTGCTCAGCCATTGTGGCGTTGCGCAACAAGACTCGCCGTCGCCGCGGCAGCCCACCCGCCAACTGCAAAAAATCGACGCATGTATGCGCGAGCACCTTGTCCAGGGCATTACCCTGGCGGAACTGGCGGTTGCCACCGGGGTGAGCATTCGCAGTTTGAACACCTTGTGCCAGCGCGAATACGGTCAAAGCCCGATGGACCGCTTGCGCGGATTACGTCTTGAAGCGGCCCGTGAGTTCTTGCTGGCGAAGCCGTATTCCAGCGTGACTGAAGTGGCGCTGGAGTTCGGGTTTGGGCATGTGGGGCGGTTTGCCAATTACTATCGGCAGCGGTTTGGAGAGTTGCCGAAGCAGACGATGAAGTCCCAGGCGTGAGGAGTGGTTCAGCTGAATCCCGGTCGACAAAGCCAGGACGAAAAAAAACCCGCCATCAGGCGGGTTTTTTTGTGGTCAGAGATTTTGAAACCCCCTCTGAACCTTGTCTGGCTCCACGACCTGGACTCGAACCAGGGACCCAGTGATTAACAGTCACTTGCTCTACCAACTGAGCTATCGCGGAATGGCGCCTATGTTACTGATTCAAAAAGAGAAGTCAAGCGTCTGATAGCAACTTCACGGTTTCATCGGGACGGACGGTGGTTTCTCGGTGATTGGCGGTTACCAGAATCGTCTCAGGGGTCTACCATGGCCGCCCGGAAGTGGTTACACGCGCTACCGTCCATTCGCCGAAAAGGTAAGCGCCATGTCTCGTTTGACCACCACAACGCCTCGAAACAACGAGGTGCTTGCATGAGCATCGCCCAGATCAGCCTGCCCAAAGGGGTAGGCCCGCACGCCGAGAAGCTGTTCGACGCCATCACTCAGGCCAGCACCGCTGACGAATTAAATCGCGCGGGCGGCAAGGCCGAGGGGTTTGTCCTGGGCCTGGAAAGCACCAAGGCGATCAAAAGCCAGGTCGCGGAATCGCTTTACGTCGCCTATGACGACGCCGCCAGCCAGCGCGCGAGCGAGTTGGCTTAACCGCCGAAAGTGATCGTGCCCATCATCAGTTTGGCGTAGAGCGCCGTAGCGCCCAGTTGCACCAGCCACAAGGCCAGACCGCCGAGAAACACGCCGGCAGCGACTTGCATCACCAGGTTGTTGCCTCGTTGTTTGGCTGGGGTGCGAGGAGTAAAGCGGTCCAGGTCGTCAAGGTCATCGCGGTCAGCGCGAAGGTCATCGTTTTTCATGTGGGTTCTCTTTGAAAATCTCGGATGTACACGAAACCTGTAGGAGCCGGCTTGCTGGCGAAGAGGCCATAACATTCAACACTGATGTGTGATGATTGATCGCCATCGCCAGCAAGCCGGCTCCTACAGTAGATAGCGTGCAGTTTAAGGGCTCGGTCGTCGCTTTGAGATTTATCTGCGACAAATAAAAAACGGGAAGCCCAATGGCTTCCCGTTTTTCGTATCACGGTGCAGTTCAGATCACCTGAACAATCGCATCCGTCACAGCCTTGATGTTGCTCTGGTTCAACGCAGCCACGCAGATACGACCGGTGTCCAGCGCGTAAATGCCGAACTCGTTGCGCAGACGGTGAACCTGTTCAACGCTCAGGCCGGAGTACGAGAACATGCCACGCTGACGACCGACGAAGCTGAAGTCGCGTTGCGGCGCGTTTTTCGCCAGGGTGTCGACCATCTGGGTGCGCATGCCACGAATGCGCAGGCGCATTTCGGCCAGTTCGGCTTCCCACTGGGCGCGCAGTTCCGGGCTGTTCAGTACAGCAGCAACGATGCTTGCACCGTGGGTCGGCGGGTTGGAGTAGTTAGTGCGGATCACGCGTTTGACTTGCGACAGTACGCGCGCGCTTTCTTCTTTCGACTCGCTGACGATCGACAGGGCGCCGACGCGCTCGCCGTACAGCGAGAACGATTTGGAGAACGAGCTGGAGACGAAGAAGGTCAGGCCCGATTCAGCGAACAGACGCACGGCAGCGGCGTCTTCGTCGATGCCATCGCCGAAACCTTGATACGCCATGTCGAGGAAGGGCACATGGTTTTTCGCTTTCACTACGTCCAGAACGTTTTTCCAGTCCGCCGGGCTCAGGTCCACGCCGGTCGGATTGTGGCAGCAAGCGTGCAGCACAACGATCGAGCCGTTTGGCAGGGCGTTCAGGTCTTCCAGCAGACCGACGCGGTTCACGTCGTGGGTCGCGGCGTCGTAGTAGCGATAGTTCTGCACCGGGAAACCGGCGGTTTCGAACAGCGCACGGTGGTTTTCCCAGCTCGGGTCGCTGATCGCCACGACGGCGTTCGGCAGCAGTTGCTTGAGGAAGTCGGCACCGATTTTCAGGGCGCCAGTGCCACCAACGGCCTGAGTGGTGAGGACGCGGCCGGAAGCGATCAGCGGGGAATCATTGCCAAACAGCAATTTTTGCACGGCCTGGTCGTAGGCAGCGATGCCGTCGATTGGCAGGTAGCCACGGGAAGCATGTTGAGCGACGCGAATGGTTTCGGCTTCGACAACGGCGCGCAGGAGTGGAATTTTCCCCTCCTCGTTGCAATAAACACCGACGCCCAGGTTGACCTTATTGGTACGGGTATCGGCGTTGAATGCTTCGTTGAGGCCCAGGATTGGATCGCGTGGTGCCATTTCGACAGCGGAGAACAGGCTCATTTTTGCGGCGGCTCTGAATGGAGAATGGAGGGACGTGTCGCGCTCCAGCCGAATGCACTAGAGCGGTGCACAAACGGGGAGCTAGTATAGAGGCCATCCGCGATTGATGGCGACAGACGATTCGGCTTTTAAGGTAAGTTTTTCCGATTATTTTTCGACCGTTAGTCGATTGACGTCGTCAAAGACTTCAAGGGATGTAGGACGTTTGCCTTGAAAGCGAGGGCAATCGGCTCCACATTGAGCACAATCCAGTTTTTTCCTCGGGCGACGTCGGTCGTTTGCGGTCTTTCTCGTTGCTGTCCGGTTTGACCGGTCAGGCGCGACCCCAGGGGTATTGAATGTCTGAATTCCAGTTAGTCACCCGCTTCGAGCCCGCCGGCGATCAGCCGGAAGCCATCCGTCTGATGGTCGAGGGCATCGAAGCCGGGTTGGCGCACCAGACGTTGCTCGGTGTGACCGGCTCGGGCAAGACCTTCAGTATCGCCAACGTCATCGCGCAGGTGCAGCGTCCGACGCTGGTGCTGGCACCGAACAAGACCCTGGCGGCGCAGTTGTACGGGGAGTTCAAGGCGTTCTTCCCGAACAACGCCGTGGAGTATTTCGTTTCCTACTACGACTACTACCAGCCTGAAGCGTACGTGCCGTCCTCGGACACCTTTATCGAGAAAGACGCCTCGATCAACGACCACATCGAGCAAATGCGTCTTTCCGCGACCAAGGCGTTGCTGGAGCGCAAGGACGCGATCATCGTCACCACGGTGTCGTGCATCTACGGTCTGGGCAGCCCGGAAACCTATCTGAAGATGGTTCTGCACGTGGATCGCGGCGACAAGCTCGATCAACGTGAGTTGCTGCGACGTCTAGCTGACTTGCAATACACCCGCAACGACATGGAATTCGCTCGTGCGACGTTTCGTGTGCGCGGCGACGTAATTGATATCCACCCGGCGGAATCCGACTTCGAAGCGATCCGCATCGAGCTGTTCGATGACGAAGTGGAAAGCCTGTCGGCATTCGATCCGCTGACCGGCGAAGTCATCCGCAAACTGCCGCGCTTCACGTTCTACCCGAAAAGCCACTACGTGACGCCACGGGAAACGCTGATGGGCGCCGTCGAGGGCATTAAGGTCGAGCTGAAAGAGCGCCTGGAATACCTGCGTTCCAACAACAAACTGGTGGAAGCCCAGCGTCTGGAGCAACGCACCCGATTCGACCTGGAGATGATCCTCGAACTGGGCTATTGCAACGGCATCGAAAACTACTCACGCTATTTGTCCGGTCGCGAAGCCGGCGCGCCACCACCGACCCTTTACGATTACCTGCCGGCAGACGCCTTGCTGGTGATCGACGAATCCCACGTCAGCGTGCCGCAGGTCGGCGCGATGTATAAGGGTGACCGCTCCCGTAAAGAGACACTGGTGGAGTACGGTTTCCGCCTGCCATCGGCGCTGGACAACCGGCCGATGCGTTTCGACGAGTGGGAAAGCATCAGCCCGCAGACGATTTTCGTCTCGGCGACACCGGGCAACTATGAAGCCGAACACGCCGGGCGCGTCATTGACATGGTGGTGCGTCCGACCGGTCTGGTCGACCCGCAAATCGAAATCCGCCCGGCACTGACCCAGGTCGACGACTTGCTGTCGGAAATCAGCAAGCGCGTTGCGCTGGAAGAACGGGTGCTGGTCACCACGCTGACCAAGCGCATGGCCGAAGACTTGACCGATTACCTGGCCGACCACGGTGTTCGCGTACGCTACCTGCACTCGGACATCGACACCGTGGAGCGGGTCGAAATCATCCGCGATCTTCGCCTCGGCACTTTCGATGTGCTGGTGGGGATCAACCTGCTGCGCGAAGGCCTGGACATGCCGGAAGTGTCATTGGTGGCGATCCTCGATGCCGACAAGGAAGGCTTCCTGCGTTCCGAGCGCTCGCTGATCCAGACCATCGGCCGCGCCGCGCGAAACCTCAACGGCCGGGCGATTCTCTATGCGGATCGCATCACCGGTTCCATGGAGCGTGCAATCGGCGAAACCGAGCGTCGGCGCGACAAGCAGATCGCCTTCAACCTGGCCAACGGCATTACGCCGAAAGGCGTGTTCAAGGACGTCGCCGACATCATGGAAGGCGCCACCGTGCCGGGCTCGCGCAGCAAGAAGCGCAAAGGCATGGCCAAGGCCGCCGAGGAAAACGCCAAGTACGAAGCCGAATTGCGCTCACCGGGCGAGATCGCCAAGCGCATCAAGGCGCTGGAAGAGAAGATGTACGCGTTGGCGCGTGATCTCGAGTTTGAAGCGGCAGCGCAAATGCGCGATGAAATTGGCAAGTTGCGGGAGCGGTTGATCACGGTTTGATCTTCAGCGTCTGTCAGGGCCTCATCGCGGGCAAGCCCGCTCCCACAAGGATTGAAGTTGTTCACATAGTTTATGGTCGACACATACCCTGTGGGAGCGGGCTTGCCCGCGATGAGGTCAGTGATAGCGCTGAAGAATCAATGTGCTTCGCCAGCCTTCACCCCCACCGGCAATTTCCGGGTCAACAACACCGCCAACATGCTGATCCCCAGCGCAATCCCGACAAAATGAAACGCATCGTTGTAGGCCATGATCGACGCCTGCTGATGGGCGATCTCACTGAGCTTGCCCAACGCCGCCGTTTCGTTGCCCAGCCTGTCGGTCAATGACGCCAGGCGTTCGGCCACCTGAGGGTTGCTCGGTACGATGGATTCGCGCAAGTAATCAAAATAGGTCTTGGTTCGCGCATCCAGCAGTGTCGCGAGCAGGGCGATGCCGATCGCACCGCCGAGGTTGCGCAGGATGTTGAACAGACTCGATGCCGAACCCGCATCTTGCGGCAGGATGTAGGTGGTGGCGATCAACGAGATGGTCACCATGATCAGCGGTTGACCCAGGGCGCGGAGCAACTGGATCTGATTGAACTGCGGCCCGGCGAAGTCCGGGTTCAGCACCCCCGAAAAAAAGCTCGCCATCCCGAACAGCGCGAAACCAAACGTACACAGCCATTTCGGCGAGATGTACTTCATCAGTTTGGGCACCAGCGGAATCAAGAATAGCTGCGGCACGCCCATCCACATGATCACTTCACCGATTTGCAGCGCGTTGTAGTTCTGGATTTGCGCCAGGTACAGCGGCAACAAGTAAATCGAGCCATACAAGCCGACCCCCATCCCGATACTGGAAATACTCGATAAGCCGAAATTGCGATTACCGAGAATGCCGAGGTTGATCAGCGGATTGGGTTTGGAAAACTGCACGATCACAAAGGTGATCAGGCTGATCAGCGCGATGCTGCCGAGGGTCACGATCAGGTTCGATTCCAGCCAGTCCTTGCGGTGGCCTTCCTCCAGAAATACTTGCAAACAACCGAGGCCGACGCCGAGTGTGACGATCCCTGCGTAGTCGGTGCTTTTCAGCAGTTCCCAGTGTGCTTCTTTCTTCTCCAGGCCGTACATCAGGCCGGCGATCATGATCAGACCTGGCGGTACGTTGATGTAGAAGATGTATTCCCAGCCCCAGTTCTCGGTCAGCCAGCCGCCCAGTGTCGGGCCGATCGAAGGTGCGAAGGTGGCGGTCATGGCAAACATCGCCATGCCTTTGGCGCGGTGATGCTCGGGAAGTTTGATCAGCGTGAGGGTGAATGCCAGCGGGATCAGTGCGCCCCCGGTGAAGCCCTGCAAGGCACGAAAGACGATCATGCTTTCCAGGCTCCACGCCATGGAGCAGAGCAGGGAGGCAGCAAGAAAACCGAGGGATACCCATACCGCCAACCGTCGCGCCGACAGCAGCTGCACCAGCCACGCAGTCAGCGGAATCATGATGATTTCCGCGACCAGGTAGGAGGTGGAAATCCACGAGCCTTCTTCCAGGGTCGCCGACAGCGCACCCTGAATATCCTTGAGCGACGAGTTGGTGATCTGGATATCCAACACCGCCATGAACGCGCCGAGCATCACGCTCATCACCGCGATCCAGTCCCGCCGCGTCGGTTCCCCGACCGGGCGGATCAGTTGATCACCGGCCATCTTCAGGGGCGTCTTGGCTGCTCAATTTGGCGCTGGCGTTTTCCGGGGCATCCTTGATATTCACCTTGGCGGTGACCGACATGCCCGGGCGGATCTTGCCATGTAGGGGATTGTTTGCGGCGAAGGTCAGTTTTACCGGAATCCGTTGAACGACTTTGGTGAAGTTGCCCGTGGCATTGTCCGGTGGTAGCAGGCTGAACTGCGCACCCGAAGCGGCGAACAGGCTGTCGACCCGAGCTTCGATCGGCGTATCACCGTAAGCGTCGAAGGTCAGCTCGGCCTTCTGGCCGGGCTGCATGTGGCCGATCTGGGTTTCCTTGAAGTTGGCCTGAATCCAGATGTCTTCATCGGGCACGATCGACAGCAAATAGGCGCCGGCCTGCACGTATTGGCCTTCGCGGGCGGCGCGCTGGCCAATCAGGCCGCTGATGGGTGCGTGAATTTCGCTGCGGGTCAGGTTCAGCTCGGTCTGTGCCAGATCGGCCTTGGCATTGGCGATCTGTGCGTCCAGGCGTTTGATTTCGGCGGTCAGTGCGTTGACTTGCTGGCGCTGGCCCTGGGCATCTGCCTGGGCCTTGGTCAGTTGTGAGCGGGCAATGTGGTTGTCGGCGGAGAGGGTGGTGACCCGTTCTTCCGAGACGTAACCGGGTTTGCGAAGAGTTTCGGCTCGGGTCAAGTCGATCTGCGAGCGACTCAAGCTCGCCTGGGTGGACGCGACTTGCGCATCGCTGGCGGCAATCAGGCTGGCCTGCTGTGTCAGTTTGCTTTGGGCTTGCAGGCGTTCGGCCTGGCGGGTGGCGAGTGCCGCGTTGGCGCGGTCGACGGCGAGGCGGAAATCATCGCCTTCGAGCCGGATCAGCATCTGGCCTTTCTCGACGTGCTGGTTGTCCTGCACCAATACTTTATCGATGCGCGCACCCAACTGGCTCGACACGCGGGTGATCTCCCCCTGGACATAGGCGTTGTCAGTGCTTTCATAAAACCGTCCCTTGAAAAACCACTGGGCGAAAAAGCCCCCGGCGATCAGCAGGACAATTAACAGGAAAATGGACAGGCGACGCTTGAGTTGGGCAGGCATGGGGCAAACTGTAGTCGAGAATATGTAAGGAAAGTTATCAGCAGGTGAATCTGGCATACAGCCGATAAACGGTAAATGCCATCGGCTGATATTCGGCCATTCACCACGCCATACGGGCGTTGTAGACGCAACCTTGGCTTAAATGCCCTGTTCACTGGAGCGGGGCGGGTGTCGCCTGTTACCATTCGCCCTTTGTTTGATCTTCTTTTCGAGACTTGCCATGACCACCGTCCGCACGCGCATCGCGCCATCGCCTACCGGGGACCCCCACGTAGGTACCGCTTACATCGCATTGTTCAACTACTGCTTTGCCAAGCAGCACGGCGGTGAGTTCATCCTGCGGATCGAAGACACCGACCAATTGCGTTCGACCCGTGAGTCCGAACAGCAGATTTTCGACGCCCTGCGCTGGTTGGGCATCGACTGGAGCGAAGGCCCGGACGTCGGCGGCCCGCACGGTCCGTACCGTCAAAGCGAGCGCGGCGAGATTTACCAGAAGTACTGCCAGCAACTGATCGAAATGGGCCATGCCTTCCCGTGCTTCTGCACCGCTGAAGAGCTGGACCAAATGCGCGCCGAGCAAATGGCTCGCGGCGAAACCCCGCGTTATGACGGCCGTGCGCTGCTGCTATCCAAGGAAGAAGTGGCGCGTCGCCTGGCCGCTGGCGAGCCGCACGTGATCCGCATGAAGGTGCCGAGCGAAGGCGTCTGCGTGGTTCCGGACATGCTGCGTGGTGATGTCGAAATTCCGTGGGATCGCATGGACATGCAAGTCCTGATGAAGACTGACGGTCTGCCGACCTACTTCCTGGCCAACGTGGTCGACGATCACTTGATGGGCATCACCCACGTATTGCGTGGCGAAGAATGGCTGCCATCGGCGCCGAAACTGATCCTGCTGTACGAGTACTTCGGCTGGGAACAACCAGAGCTGTGCTACATGCCGCTGCTGCGTAACCCGGACAAGAGCAAGCTGTCCAAGCGCAAGAACCCGACCTCGGTGACCTTCTACGAGCGCATGGGCTTCATGCCGGAAGCAATGCTCAACTACCTGGGCCGCATGGGCTGGTCGATGCCGGACGAGCGCGAGAAGTTCTCGCTGCAGGAAATGGTCGACAACTTCGATCTGAAGCGCGTTTCCCTTGGCGGGCCGATTTTCGACATCGAGAAACTGTCGTGGCTCAACGGCCAATGGCTGCGCGACTTGCCGGTGGAAGAATTTGCCGCTCGCGTGCAGAAGTGGGCATTCAACTCCGAATACATGATGAAGATCGCGCCGCACGTTCAGGGCCGCGTCGAAACCTTCAGCCAGGTCGCACCGCTGGCCGGGTTCTTCTTCGCCGGTGGCGTGAATCCGGACGCCAAACTGTTCGAATCGAAGAAACTGTCAGGCGATCAGGTTCGTCAGTTGATGCAGTTGATCCTGTGGAAGCTGGAAAGCCTGCGTCAGTGGGAAAAGGACAGCATCACGGCAACGATTCAGGCCGTGGTCGAGTCTCTGGAACTGAAGCTGCGTGACGCCATGCCGCTGATGTTCGCTGCGATCACAGGCCAGGCCAGCTCGGTGTCGGTGCTCGATGCGATGGAAATCCTCGGTCCGGATCTGACGCGTTTCCGCTTGCGCCAGGCCATCGACTTGCTCGGTGGTGTGTCGAAGAAAGAAAACAAAGAGTGGGAAAAGCTCCTCGGCGCTATCGCCTAAACGCTTTTGATTTACTGTAGGAGCTGGCGCAGCCTGCGATCTTTTGATCTTGCTTCTAAAAACCAACGTCAAAAGATCGCAGCCTGCGGCAGCTCCTATAGGGCGCATATGTTGCAAACCTCTCGATTTTCGGGGAGAGGGCGGTAAGTGGTTGTTATGTCGGCAAAAAATTTTAAATTTTTTGCAAAATAAGTTTGACAGGCTTTCGATACGCCCTTAAGATTCGCCCCGTCCTCAGCGATGACATCAACGATGAGGGGCTATAGCTCAGCTGGGAGAGCGCTTGCATGGCATGCAAGAGGTCGACGGTTCGATCCCGTCTAGCTCCACCAATTTACACTTCAAGGCCTGGCCACACCGGCATTGAAGCGATCAGCACTCAGTGTTGATCAGTTGTATAGAAGGGTTTGCGTCCCCTTCGTCTAGTGGCCTAGGACACCGCCCTTTCACGGCGGTAACAGGGGTTCGAGTCCCCTAGGGGACGCCAGTTTTACAGAAGCGATGTTGCAAAATGTCGCTCCGCCGCGAGGCGAAAAATCCGGGGCTATAGCTCAGCTGGGAGAGCGCCTGCATGGCATGCAGGAGGTCAGCGGTTCGATCCCGCTTAGCTCCACCAATTTTACAGTTCAAGGTCTGGCCACACCGGCCTTGAATCGATCAGCTCTCAGCACTGATCAGTTGTATAGAAGGTTTGTGTCCCCTTCGTCTAGTGGCCTAGGACACCGCCCTTTCACGGCGGTAACAGGGGTTCGAGTCCCCTAGGGGACGCCACGATTACCCGCTCTGCGGGATTTTATAAGGGTCATTCAATTATTGAATGGCCCTTTTGTTTGTCTGGCGTTTGGCCAAATCCCCCCAATTCTTTCAAACTGTTCTTCAGACCAGCGGTCACATCCACGACTTGCAGAAAATTATTATGCGAATAATATTCTAGTCGTAATATTCGGAGGCAACGATGAACGATAAAAAAGCTCAAACCCGCGAACGCATCCTCAAGGCTGCCAGCGCTGCGCTGATTCAGCGCGGGCCGGCCGAGCCGAGCGTTGGTGAAGTGATGGGCGCAGCCGGTCTGACGGTCGGCGGCTTTTATGCGCACTTCGAAAGCAAGGACGCAATGATGCTTGAAGCGTTCAAGCAATTGCTGGGTCACCGCCGTGACCTGATTGCCGACATGGATGCCGAATTGACCGGCGAAGAGCGACGCACACTGGTTGCGGCGTTTTATCTGTCACGCAAACACCGTGATTCCAGCGAGTCTGCGTGTCCGATTCCGGCCTCGATTGGTGAGCTTGGACGCCTGCCTGATGCGTTTCGAATCGCGCTGAATGAACACATGGAGCTGATGGTCGCGCAGTTGGCGGCCAGTCCTGAAGACACCGACAAAGCCCTGGCCGACCTGGCCTTGATGGTGGGCGGCCTGGCCCTCGCACGGGCGCTGGGACCTGGTGATTTATCTGATCGATTGCTACGCGCTGCCAAATCGGCGGTGCGCTGACCTGAAGGCTGCGGCCTGGGGAGAATGCGATGAGCACGTTGAAGTGGGTTCGTGGCGTTAATGGCACCTTGGGCTGGTTTGCCCCGAAACTGGTGGCGAGCAAAATGCGACTGGCGTTCATGACGCCGCGGGATTTTCCACCGCGTGATTGGGAGCTGCCACTCCTGGCCAAATCCGAACGGATCACCTTGCGTTTCGGCCTCTCGGCACTGCGTTGGGGGCAAGGCCCGGCTGTGTTGCTGATGCACGGCTGGGAAGGTCGGCCGACGCAGTTCGCCAGCCTCATCACCGCATTGGTCGATGCCGGATACTCGGTCGTGGCTCTGGACGGTCCGGCGCATGGCCGATCGCCTGGCAGTGAGGCGAATGTTGTGTTGTTCGCCCGTGCCATGCTCGAAGCCGCCGCCGAATTGCCCCCGCTGCAAGCGGTCATCGGTCACTCCATGGGCGGCGCCAGCGCCATGCTTGCCGTGCAATTGGGCTTGCGCACCGAAACCTTGGTCACCATTGGCGCCCCGGCGCGGATTCTCGGTGTGCTGCGCGGCTTTGCCCGCTACGTACGACTGCCGCCGAAGGCCCGCTCGGCGTTCATCCGCCAGGTCGAGAAAGACGTCGGCATGCGCGCTGCGATGCTGGATGTCGCGCACTATCAACTCGATATGCCCGGCCTGATCGTCCATGCCGAAGACGACAACTTTGTTCCGGTCAAAGAATCGCAATTGATCCACGAAGCCTGGTTCGACAGTCGCCTGTTGCGCCTCGAAGAGGGCGGTCATCAGCGAGTGCTGGCGGACCCTCGGGTCATTGATGGCGTGTTATCACTGCTGGCGGGTCGCAGTCTGCAATCGCGCCAATCGGCCTGAGCATCCGTTACACTGCCCCGGTCGAAATTATCTGACCGGGAGTGGGGCATGGGCTGGGATCGGGCAACGCCATTTATCATTGATCTGCAAGTGGGCGCCGAAGACATCGACGGGCTGGGCCACGCCAATAACGCGGTGTACGTGACCTGGCTCGAGCGCTGTGCCTGGCGCCACTCTCAACGCCTGGGGCTGGATCTGGTCGAGTATCGTCGGCTAGACCGCGCGATGGCGGTGGTGCGTCATGAGATCGATTATCTGGCGGCCGCTTATGAAGGCGATGAGCTGCAGTTGGCGACATGGATCGTCGATTGGGACCAGCGTCTGAAAATGACCCGTCACTTCCAGTTGAAGCGCCCGAGCGACAACTCGACGTTGCTGCGGGCGCAAACCACGTTCGTTTGCATTGAGCTGTCCAGCGGCAAGCCCAAGCGCATGCCGGCTGAATTCATTGAGGGATACGGCCCGGCCATTCAAATTCCTGCCTGACACAACCTTTTCAGGGCCGTAATCCAGTAAACTGCCGCACGTTTTTCGTTGAGTGTGTTTTTCATGCAAATTGCTTTGGCGCCCATGGAGGGGTTGGCCGACGACATCCTGCGCGACGTGCTGACCCGAGTGGGCGGCATTGACTGGTGCGTAACCGAGTTCATTCGTGTCAACGATCAGTTGCTCACGCCTGCCTACTTCCACAAGTTCGGTCCAGAATTGCTGAATGGTGCCCGCACCGCTTCTGGTGTACCGCTGCGTGTGCAGCTGTTGGGTTCCGATCCGGTCTGCCTGGCGGAAAACGCCGCGCTGGCTTGCGAACTGGGCTCTGAAGTCATTGACCTGAATTTCGGCTGCCCGGCCAAGACCGTGAACAAGTCCCGTGGCGGCGCAGTGTTGCTCAAAGAGCCTGAGCTGCTGAACCAGATCGTCGAGCATGTCCGTCGCGCCGTTCCGGCGCACATTCCGGTCACCGCGAAAATGCGCCTGGGTTTCGACAGTCCGGACGGTTCGCTGGTCTGCGCCACGGCACTGGCCGAAGGCGGCGCGGAACACATCGTGGTTCACGCGCGGACCAAAATGGACGGCTACAAGCCGCCGGCGCATTGGGAGTGGATTCCCCGGGTGCAGGACGTGGTCAAGGTGCCGGTGTTCGCCAACGGCGATATCTGGAGCGTCGAAGACTGGCGCCGTTGCCGCGAAATCAGCGGCGTGGAGGACATCATGCTCGGCCGCGGCCTGGTTTCGCGCCCGGATCTGGCCCGGCAAATCGCCGCGGCGCGGGCCGGCGAAGAGGTCGTCGAGATGACCTGGGCCGAGCTGCTGCCGCTGATCCAGGACTTCTGGCTGCAAGCCAAGGCGCAAATGACCGCGCGCCAATCGCCGGGTCGCTTGAAGCAGTGGCTGGCGATGTTGACCCGCAATTATCCTGAGGCCGTAGAGCTGTTTACCGTGCTGCGTCGAGAGACTGAACTGGATCAGGTTTCACGCTTGCTGGGTCTGCAAGTGGCAGAAGCCGCCTGAAAACCGTTTAAAAAAAACTGAAAAAAACCTCTTGAAAAGAAATCAGCGGTCCCTATCTAAGGGTTACGCGATGCCGAATTCGGGTCGCGGAGACAAAAAACCTTGCTGATTGTTTTCAGGAGATTTGAACCATGACTACTGCATTTTCCCTGGCCCCACTGTTCCGTTCCTCGGTAGGCTTCGACCGTTTCAACGACTTGTTCGAAACCGCCCTGCGCAACGAGCCAGGCAGCACTTACCCACCCTACAACGTCGAAAAGCACGGTGACGATCAATACCGCATCGTCGTGGCCGCGGCCGGTTTCCAGGAAGAAGACCTGGAGCTGCAAGTGGAGAAGGGTGTGCTGACCATCAGTGGCGGCAAGCGCGATGCGAATGAAGGCGTGACCTTCCTGCATCAAGGCATCGCCCAGCGCGCGTTCAAGCTGTCGTTCCGACTGGCAGACCACATCGAAATCAAGGCTGCCGACCTGAGCAACGGTCTGTTGAGCATTGACCTGCTGCGGGTGATTCCGGAAGAGGCGAAAGCCAAGCGCATCCCGATCAACGGGACGCAAAAACCAGCTCTGCAACACTAAGCGGAGCAAACAAGAAGGGCGCCAATGGCGCCCTTTTTTGTGTCTGCGATTTAACGTTGGCCGGTCACGGTTGCGGACTCCACCGCTCGCGGGTGCCGGGACGAAAACAGCAAGCCCCCGGCGATTTGCCAGATCACCGCAAAGGCGCCGACCAGAAACACAATGTCACCGAAGGTGCGAACCCAACGCAGGGTTTGCAGCAGGTTCTGCTGCATGAACGCTTCGCTGCGGGCGTACCACAAGCCCTGGCTGGCGCTGGCGTAGAACTGCAGGAGACCGATGGGCAGCAAACTGGTGACGATCATCAGCATCAGACCACCGTTAAGCCACCAGAAACCGGTTTTCATCAGGCGGTCGTTGAACCGCAAATTCGGTCGCAGGTAGCGCAGGATCAGCAAGCAAAAGCCCAGTGCAAGGGAACCGTAAACCCCGAACAGCGCCGCGTGAGCGTGCAATGGCGTGGTGTTCAGGCCCTGGATGTAATACAGCGCAATCGGTGGGTTGATCAGGAAGCCGAACACCCCGGCGCCGAGCATGTTCCAGAACGCCGTAGCGATAAAGAACTGCAACGGCCAGCGAAGCTGGGCCATCCACGGCGCGCGTTCTTTCAGGCGCCAGTTCTCCCAGGCTTCGTGGCCCAGCAAAATCAACGGCACCACTTCCAGGGCGCTGAACGTTGCGCCAACGGCCATCACCGGCGTGGTGGTGCCGGCGAAGTAGATGTGGTGGAACGTGCCGGGCACGCCGCCGAGCATGAACAGCGAGGCCGAGCCCAGCGTAGCGGTTGTGGCCAGGCGCTTGGAGACCAGGCCCATGCTGGTGAAGATGAACGCCAGTGCGGTCGTGGCGAAGACTTCAAAGAACCCTTCGACCCACAAATGCACGACCCACCAGCGCCAGTACTCCATGACCGACAGATTCGTGCGCTCGCCATAAAACAGGCCGGCGCCGTAGAACAAACCGATGGCCACCACGGACGCGGCCAACAGCGCCAGCAGGTTCTTGTCGCCGGGCTGGCGCAAGGCAGGGACCATCGCGCGCAACATCAGCACCAGCCAGAACACGATCCCGGCGAATTTGGCGATTTGCCACAGGCGACCCAAATCAACGTATTCGTAACCCTGGTGGCCGAGCCAGAAACTCCATTGCTGCGGCATCAATTGTGCGATGGCGAGGAAGTTGCCGGCATACGAACCCACCACCACCAGCACCAACGCCCAGAACAGCACATCGACCCCGAGCTTCTGCCATTTCGGGTCTTTGCCACCGTTGATGAACGGCGCCAGAAACAACCCGGCCGCCAGGAAACCGGTAGCGATCCAGAACATCGCGCTCTGCAGGTGCCAGGTCCGGGTCAGCGAATAAGGGAACCACTTCGAGAGCGGCACCCCATAGAAATCCTGGCCTTCGACTGTGTAGTGAGCCGTCACGCCACCCATCAGTACCTGGAAGCCGAACAGCGCGCCGACCAGCAACAGGTATTTGCCCAGGGCTTTTTGCGAAGGTGTGAGCTTGATCAGGCTCAGCGGGTCCTGAAGCGGCACTTTGGGTTCGCCGTCTTCGTGGTTACGCAGGAACGCCCAGCCCCAGACCAGAAAACCGACACCCGCCAGCAGCACGACGATGCTGACAATCGACCAGACCATGTTTTCTGCGGTCGGGTGATTGTCAATCAACGGTTCGTGGGGCCAGTTGTTGGTAAAGGTCGCCGTCTGACCATCGCGTTCGGTGGCCGCAGCCCAGGCAGTCCAGAAGAAAAAGTGCGTCAACTGCTCGCGCCGGGCTTCGTCGGGCAAGGTGTTTTCTTTCATGGCAAAGCTTTCGCGGCTGCCGTGCAGCGCAGCGTCATTGCCGAATAGCGCATGGTAATACGCCGCGGTTTGGGCGATGGCCTGGACGCGGCGCTCGCTGAGTACCAGCGTGCCGTTCAGCAGTCGGTTGCCGCGGTATTCGCGCTTGAGTTGATGGCGCAACAGGGCCTGCTGATCGTCACCGATATCCTGATAGGGCTTGGCGTAACTTTGCTGTGCCGCCAGATCCAGCCAGGCGAGCAGTTCGCGGTGCAACCAGTCGGCGGTCCAGTCCGGCGCCTGATAGGCACCATGACCCCAGATCGAGCCCAACTGCATGCCGCCGATGCTCTGCCAGGCGGTTTGGCCGTCGAGAATGTCGCTGGCGCCGAACAAGGTTTTGCCCTCGACGTTTTGCACCTGTTCGGGAATCGGTGGCGCCTGTCGGTAAATCTCGTGGCCGAACCACCCGAGCAGGCAGAAGGTCACGCCGAGGACGCCAATCAGCGACCACCATAATTTGCGGTATTCACCCATGGATCACCTCACTGTTAAAAAAAAGCGCCCGCATAACGGGTATGCGGGCGCAGAAAACCCGGCCCTGTGATCGGGAAGAGTGGCCGGGGTGTTACGCGGGAAAATGACCGGTTGCCGCGATCATGATCAGTGGGGCGGGATGTTCATCCGCGATCCGAATGCGTGGGGTCAATGTACGGCGCGCCCCGAACAGCGTCACTTGTACACAGGGTCAGTGACGTCACGTATGGGTTTTAGCGATTCATACGAAGGTATGGAAAACGAGGAATAACCTGTAGGAGCTGCCGCAGGCTGCGATCTTTTGATCTTGAAATCCAAAATCAAAAGATCGCAGCCTGCGGCAGCTCCTACAGAGGGGAAGTGTCACCTGAGCAGTTTTTGAAACTCTTCCACCGGCAACGGCGGGCTGTGCAAATACCCCTGATAGAAATGGCAGTCCAGCCCCTGCAAGAACTCCAGTTGCTCCGGAGTTTCCACACCTTCGGCGATCACTTTGAGTTCCAGGCTGCGTGCCATGGCGACGATGGCGCGAATGATTTCGGCGTCGTTGGGGTCGGTGGTGGCGTCGCGGATGAATGACTGGTCGATTTTCAGGGTGTCGACCGGCAGGCGCTTGAGGTAGGTCAGCGACGAGTAACCGGTGCCAAAGTCGTCCATGGCAAAGCTTACGCCGAGTTTTTTCAGGCGACGCATTTTATTGATGGTGTCTTCCAGGTTCTGGATCACGATGCCTTCGGTAATTTCCAGTTTCAGCAGCGAGCAGGGCAGGCCGTAGCTGGCGAGGCTGTTTTCGATGCGTTCGACAAAGTCGTTCTGGCGGAATTGCCGTGGGCTGATGTTCACGCACAGGCTGAAATTCAGTGGGTCCACCAGGCCTTTCAGGATCAGTTGCCTGAAGGACTTGCAGGCTTCATCGACGATCCAGCTGCCGACCTCCAGAATCAGTCCGCTGTCCTCCAATACCTTGATGAATTCGGTCGGTGATTGCGCGCCAAGTTCAGGGTGATTCCAGCGCACCAGCGCTTCGGCACCGACGATGCGGTTATTCCGGGCGTCTACCTGGGGTTGGTAATGCACGCGGAACTCACCCCGGGAAAGGGCCAGGCGCAAGTCGGTTTCCATGCGCAGGCGTTCGCTCGCGGCCTTCTGCATGGTGTTGTGGTACATCTGCGCGGTGTTACGCCCTGAATCCTTGGCGCGATACAGCGCGATATCGGCGCGCTTGAGCAAGTCGGTCGGTGTCGAGCCGTGATCGGGAATCAGCGCAATACCGATGCTCGGTGTCACTTGCAGGCGTTGGCCGTCGAGGAACATCGGCTCCGAGAGCAACTCGCGGATAGTATCCGCCAGCTGTATGACCTGATTGCTGACCTCGTTGCGCGAGCCTTCTAGGCCGCTCAGCAGCACCACAAATTCATCACCGCCCAATCGCGCGACGGTGTCCTCCATGCGCACGCTGGCTTCAAGGCGCGCGGTGATGATTTTCAGCACCGTGTCGCCGACCGGATGGCCGAGGGAATCGTTGATGTGCTTGAAGTGGTCGAGATCGAGAAACATCAAGGCGCCGCGCAGGTTGTGGCGTTTGAGCAGGGCGATCTGCTGGCTCAGGCGATCCATCAACAGTGCGCGATTGGGCAGGTTGGTCAGCGGGTCGTGGTAGGCCAGATGACGGATCTGCGCTTCGGCGTTTTTCAACAGGCTGACGTCCCGCGCGGTCAGCAGCAGGCACGCGGTTTCGTTGAGGGTGATCGGCTCCACCGAGACCTCGACGGTCAGCAACTCGCCACGCTTGTTACGCCCGAGCATTTCCAGGTGATGGACCCGGCCCTTGAGCTGCAGTTCGGCCAACAACGCCGAGCGCTGTTTTTCTTCGGCCCAGATCCCGATCTGATACACGGTGCGACCGACCACTTCGTCGGCACGGTAGCCGGTCAAGCGGCTGAAACCATCGTTGACTTCAAGATAACGCCCGGTGTCGCGTTCGGTGATGGTGATGGCGTCAGGGCTTGAGTGGAATGCCTTGGCGAACTTTTCTTCGCTGGCCTTGAGCGCGGCTTCCGAGCGCTGTTGTTGAGAGATATCGCGCAGGGTAGTGACGACGCATGGCTGGTCGCCAACGTTAATCTGGCGGCTGGAAATCACGCACGTCACGGGCTGCCCATCCTTGTGTTGCACCAGGATTGCCACGTTATTCAGCGCTTGCTCGCGAATGACCTGTTCGATCCGTTGCAGGCTCTTTGCTGAAGCATCCCACAGGCCGATTTCGTCGGCGCTACGGCCGATCACATCGGCGGCGCTCCAGCCGAATGTCTGGGTGAAACTGGAGTTGATTTCGATGAATTGCCCGGTGTCCTGGCGGGTCACGCAGATCGGGTCCGGGCTGACCTGGAACAGGGTGGCGAACTTCTCTTCGGAGGCCACCAGTTGTTGTTCGCGTTCGACCTGATCGGTGATGTCGAGCAGGGTGCCGGCCATGCGCAGCGGCACGCCGTTTTCGTCGCGATAGAGCCGGGCACGGCTTTCCAGATAACGCGAGCTGCCGTCCGGCAACTGCACGCGATAGGTCAATTGATAGTTGCCGGCCGGGCCTTCGCGCAGGCTGCGATAGGCATCGCGCATGGTGTCGCGTTCTTCATCGGGCACACCCTCGAAAAACTCGTCGAAGGATTCATGGAAAGGCTTGGCTTCCATCCCGTGCAACTGCGCGGCGCGGGCCGAACCGTAGAGCATGCCGCTGGGAATGTGCCAATCCCAGGTGCCCAGTTGCGCCGAGTCCAGGGCCAGGTCGAGTCGCTCCTGGCTGTCCTTCAAGGCGTGTTCGGCCGCTTTGCGTTCCGTGGTGTCGAGAAACGTGCTCAGCAAATAGGGATGGCCTTCGAGTTCGACCTTTTGCGCGCTGAGGATGCCATCGTGGATCTGGCCATTGCTGGCGCGAAACTGCACCTCCATGCTGACCAATTCGCCTTTGGCCTTGGTGGCCTTGACCAGTTCCTCCCGTTGTTCGGGGTGCACCCACAGGCCGAGTTCCAGGGTGGTGCGGCCGATGGCGTGTTGTACCGGCCAGCCGAACAGGCTCTCGAAATACTGATTGGCTTCGGTGATCAGGCCGTCGTCCTGGCGAGTCAGCAGGACCATGTTCGGGCACAGGTGAAACAGCGTGGCGAAGCGTTTTTCCGAGCTGCTCAACGCCTGTTCACGTTGGCGCTGGTGGGTGATCTCGCGGATCACGCCGATCATGCGGGGACGGCCGTGTTTGTCTGGCAACAGGCTGCCGTTGATTTCCAGCCAATGCAGGCTGCCATCGGGCCAGCGAATGCGATGGTGCATCGCTTGCTCCAGCGGCGCGCCGGCGATGACGGCGTGGAACGCGCGAACGGTTTTCGCCCGATCTTCCGGAGGCAGCAAGTCGAGGTATTCCAGATCGGCCGGCAACGGTTGCCGTGGATCGAAGCCAAACAACGCCTGCGTACCCCGCGACCAACTGATCTGCCCGCGTTCAATGTCCCAATACCAGGCACCCAGACGCGCGCCGTTCAGGGCGGCCAGCAATTGTGAGGCACTTTCCCAACTCTGCTCGGATCGTTTTGGGTCAAGTGCCTGAATACGCGGCATCGGCGGAATACGGTCTACAGATTTCGGCATTGGCAAGCCTTAGGCTGAGGTGGGCATTTGGCACAGGATTTCGCGGCTCTATAGGAGTAGCACAAGTCAGCCTTGAGTCCCTGGCAGTTCGATTTGAGCATCCAGCAGCGCCATGAAGGCCCGTGCTGCATTCGACAGCGTCCGTTCTGTGTGCAGGATATAGCCTAGCTGGCGAGAGAGTTGTATGCCCGGCAGTGGTATTCGTGCAACTTGATCATCGAGCATGGTGCGCGGCAATACACTCCAGGCAAGGCCAATGGAGACCATCATCTTGATGGTCTCCAGGTAGTTGGTGCTCATGGCGATGTTCGGCGTCAGCCCCTGGGCTTCGAACAGGCGCTGGACGATGTGGTGGGTGAAGGTGTTGCCGCCGGGAAACACCGCCGGGTGACGGGCGATATCCGCCAGGCTGACCTTGCCATTGAGCAGTAGCGAATGCTCCGGGGCGACCACGAAATCCAGCGGGTCATCCCACACCGGCGTCGCCTTGACCAACGCGTGGGGTTCCGGCGCGAGGGTAATGACTGCCAGTTCGGCGCGGCCATGGAGGATTTCTTCGTAGGCCACTTCCGAATCGAGAAACTGAATATCCAGCGCCACTTCCGGATAGCGTCGGGTGAACTCCCTTAATAAGGGCGGCAAACGGTGCAGGCCAATGTGGTGACTGGTGGCCAGGGTCAGACGGCCGGTCACCTCGCCCGAGAGGTTAGTCAACGCACGGCGCGTATCATCGAGGACGTTCAAAATCTGGTAGGCCCGTGGCAGCAGGGCGCGACCGGCCTCGGTCAACCCGACCTCGCGGCCCAGTCGATCGAACAGTCGCACCTTCAATTGCTGCTCCAGCCCGGCGATGCGTTTGCTGATGGCTGGTTGTGTCAGGTGCAGCCGTTCGCCCGCGCCAGAGAAGCTTCCGGTCTCCGCGATAGCAATAAAGGCATTGAGGTTGGCCAGGTCCATGGTCGCATTCCAGTTGGTTATCCAAAGCATAAAAAATATGAATTTGAGTTATTTAATGTAACCCCATAGGATCAGCCTCACAAGCCAAAGGGTTATTGAAATTCTCAAGATCCAGGGCATAGAAACAAGCTGATGAGGAACCGTCTGATGGCCGGCAAAACGCTCTACGACAAGCTCTGGGATTCGCATTTGGTCAAGCAGCGCGACGATGGCTCTGCGCTGATCTACATCGATCGTCACATCATCCACGAAGTGACTTCGCCGCAAGCCTTTGAAGGCCTGCGTCTGGCCGGGCGCAAGCCTTGGCGCATCGATGCCAACATCGCGACCCCGGACCACAACGTACCGACGACCCCAGAGCGCAAGGGCGGCATCGACGCCATTGTTGACCAGGTCTCGCGTTTGCAGGTCCAGACCCTCGACGACAACTGCGATGAATACGGCATCGTCGAATTCAAGATGAACGACGTCCGCCAAGGCATCGTCCACGTCATCGGCCCGGAGCAGGGCGCTACCTTGCCGGGCATGACCGTGGTCTGCGGCGACTCCCACACCTCCACCCACGGTGCGTTCGGCGCTTTGGCTCACGGTATCGGCACCTCCGAGGTCGAGCATGTGCTCGCCACCCAGTGCCTGGTCGCCAAGAAAATGAAAAACATGCTGGTTTCCGTCGAAGGCAAATTGCCGTTCGGCGTGACCGCCAAGGACATCGTCCTCGCCGTGATCGGCAAGATCGGCACCGCCGGTGGTAACGGCCACGCCATCGAGTTCGCCGGTAGCGCGATTCGTGACCTGTCCGTTGAAGGCCGCATGACCATTTGCAACATGTCCATCGAGGCCGGCGCTCGCGTAGGTCTGGTGGCGGCTGACGAAAAAACCGTGGCTTACGTCAAGGGCCGTCCATTCGCTCCAAAAGGCGCGGAGTGGGACTTGGCGGTCGAAGCGTGGAAAGACCTGGTGTCTGATCAAGACGCCAAGTTCGACACCATCGTCGAGCTCGACGCGACCCAGATCAAGCCGCAAGTCAGCTGGGGCACTTCGCCCGAGATGGTGTTGGCTGTGGATCAGAACGTTCCGGATCCTGCGAAGGAAATGGACCTGGTCAAGCGCGGTTCCATCGAACGCGCTTTGAAATACATGGGTTTGACCGCCAATCAGGCGATCACCGACATTCAACTGGACCGCGTCTTCATCGGTTCCTGCACCAACTCGCGCATCGAAGATCTGCGCGCTGCTGCCGTCATTGCCAAGGGCCGCAAAGTGGCCTCGACCATCAAGCAGGCCATCGTGGTGCCGGGCTCGGGTCTGGTGAAGGCTCAGGCCGAATCGGAAGGCCTGGACAAGATTTTCCTCGAAGCCGGTTTCGAATGGCGCGAGCCGGGTTGCTCGATGTGCCTGGCGATGAACCCGGACCGTTTGGAGTCGGGCGAACATTGCGCTTCCACGTCGAACCGTAACTTCGAAGGCCGTCAGGGCGCCGGTGGCCGTACGCACCTCGTCAGCCCGGCCATGGCCGCCGCCGCGGCTGTAAACGGTCGTTTCGTCGACGTCCGTGAATTGATCCAGGGAGCGCAGTAAGCATGAGAGCATTTACCCAGCACACTGGACTTGTCGCGCCTTTGGATCGTGCCAACGTCGACACCGATCAGATCATTCCGAAGCAGTTTTTGAAGTCGATCAAGCGCACCGGTTTCGGCCCGAACCTGTTCGATGAATGGCGTTATCTGGATGTGGGGCAGCCGTATCAGGACAACTCCAAGCGTCCGCTGAACAAGGACTTCGTACTCAACGCCGAGCGTTACCAAGGCGCCAGCGTGTTGCTGGCCCGCGAGAACTTCGGTTGCGGCTCCAGCCGCGAACACGCGCCGTGGGCGCTGGAAGAGTACGGTTTCCGCAGCATCATCGCGCCGAGCTACGCCGACATCTTCTTTAACAACAGCTTCAAGAACGGCTTGCTGCCGATCATCTTGAGCGACGCCGAAGTGGATGAGCTGTTCCAGCAGGTCGAGGCCAATCCGGGTTATCAGTTGCAGGTCGATCTTCAAGCCCAGACCGTCACCCGTCCGGATGGCAAGGTGTTGAGCTTCGAAATCGATGCCTTCCGTAAGCATTGCTTGCTCAACGGTCTGGACGATATCGGCCTGACGTTGCAGGACCACGAGGCGATTGCGACGTTTGAAGGCAAGCACCGGGCGAGCCAGCCTTGGTTGTTTCGCGACGCGTGATTTTCGGTAGTTAGTGCCGGCCCCATCGCTGGCGAGCCAGCTCCTACAGGTTTGTGAGCGCCGCAAATCACTGTAGGAGCTGGCTTGCCAGCGATGAGGCCCGGACAGACACCACAAGACTAAACCCTGAAAAAGGAAGTCCCCCATGACCAGCACCGCTCAGCACAGCCAGGTAGTCCAGAAGCAATTCGGTGAACAGGCTTCGGCCTACCTGAGCAGCGCAGTCCACGCTCAAGGCACCGAATTCGCGCTGCTACAGGCTGAACTGGCAGGGCAGGGCGAAGCCCGGGTTCTGGACCTGGGTTGCGGCGCCGGTCATGTGAGTTTCCACGTGGCGTCGCTGGTGAAAGAAGTGGTGGCTTACGACCTGTCGCAGCAGATGCTCGATGTGGTCACCGCCGCGGCTGCCGATCGTGGCTTGAGCAACATAACAACGGTCAACGGCGCCGCCGAGCGCCTGCCGTTCGCCGATGGCGAGTTCGACTTCGTGTTCAGCCGTTATTCGGCGCACCACTGGAGCGATCTCGGCCTGGCGTTGCGGGAAGTTCGCCGGGTGTTGAAGCCGGGCGGGGTGGCGGCATTCATCGATGTGTTGTCACCGGGCAGCCCGTTGTTCGACACTTACCTGCAAAGCGTTGAAGTGCTGCGCGACACCAGCCATGTGCGCGATTATTCCGCCGGCGAGTGGTTGCGTCAGGTCAGCGAGGCGGGGTTGCATACCCGCAGCACCACGCGGCAGCGTCTGCGTCTGGAGTACAACTCCTGGGTCGAACGCATGCGCACACCTGAAGTGATGCGCGCGGCCATCCGCGAATTGCAGCAGTCGATGGGCAACGAAGTACGTGAATATTTCGAGATTGAGGCCGATGGTTCGTTCAGCACCGATGTGTTGGTACTGTTTGTAGAAAGATAGGTACAGATCGATAGAATTTTTCCGGGCGCGCCCCCAGGGCGCACCGACTGATGACATGAGGAAAGCATGAGCAAGCAGATTCTGATTCTCCCAGGTGACGGTATTGGCCCGGAAATCATGGCCGAAGCGGTCAAGGTGCTGGAATTGGCCAGTGACAAGTTCGCCCTGGGCTTCGAGCTGAGCCACGACGTGATCGGTGGCGCGGCCATCGACAAGCACGGCGTGCCATTGGCCGATGAAACCCTGGAGCGTGCCCGCGCAGCCGATGCCGTTCTGCTGGGTGCGGTCGGCGGTCCGAAATGGGACACCATCGAGCGTGACATCCGTCCTGAGCGCGGCCTGCTGAAAATCCGTGCGCAACTGGGCCTGTTCGGCAACCTGCGTCCGGCGATCCTTTACCCGCAACTGGCCGAGGCTTCCAGCCTGAAGCCGGAAATCGTCGCGGGCCTGGATATCCTGATCGTTCGTGAGCTGACCGGCGGTATCTACTTCGGCGCACCTCGCGGCACCCGTACCCTGGAAAACGGCGAGCGTCAGTCCTACGACACCCTGCCGTACAGCGAAAGCGAAATCCGCCGCATTGCTCGCGTCGGCTTCGACATGGCCATGGTCCGAGGCAAGAAGCTGTGCTCGGTGGACAAAGCCAACGTATTGGCGTCCAGCCAGTTGTGGCGTGAAATTGTCGAGGAAGTGGCCAAGGATTACCCTGAGGTCGAACTGAGCCACATGTACGTCGACAACGCCGCCATGCAGCTGGTGCGTACACCGAAGCAGTTCGACGTGATTGTCACCGACAACATGTTCGGCGACATTCTGTCCGACCAGGCTTCGATGCTGACCGGTTCCATCGGTATGCTGCCATCGGCATCCCTGGACACCAACAACAAGGGCATGTACGAGCCGTGCCACGGTTCGGCGCCGGACATCGCAGGCAAAGGCATTGCCAACCCGTTGGCGACCATTTTGTCGGTGTCGATGATGTTGCGTTACAGCTTTAACCAGCAAGCTGCGGCCGATGCCATCGAAAAAGCCGTCAGCCTGGTGCTGGATCAGGGTTTGCGCACGGGCGACATCTGGTCGGCCGGTTGCACTAAAGTCGGTACGCAGGAAATGGGTGACGCAGTAGTCGCCGCGCTGCGGAATCTGTAATCTCTCGGGCCCGCTGCCCATTTCACCCCCGAAAGCAGCGGCCCACATTTCAAGAAGGTGTAGTTGCGATGAAACGTGTAGGTCTGATCGGTTGGCGCGGTATGGTCGGTTCCGTGCTCATGCAGCGGATGCTGGAAGAGCAGGATTTCGATCTTATCGAGCCGGTGTTTTTCACCACTTCCAATGTCGGTGGCCAAGGCCCGTCCGTGGGCAAGGACATTGCTCCGCTCAAGGACGCTTACAGCATTGAAGAGCTGAAAACCCTCGACGTGATTCTGACCTGCCAGGGTGGCGACTACACCAGCGAAGTCTTCCCGAAACTGCGCGAAGCCGGCTGGCAGGGTTACTGGATCGACGCCGCTTCCAGCCTGCGCATGCAGGATGACGCGGTGATCGTTCTGGATCCGGTGAACCGCAAGGTCATCGACCAGCAACTGGACGCGGGCACCAAGAACTACATCGGCGGCAACTGTACCGTCAGCCTGATGCTGATGGGCCTCGGCGGTCTGTTCGAAGCCGGTCTGGTCGAGTGGATGAGCGCCATGACTTATCAGGCGGCCTCCGGTGCCGGCGCGCAGAACATGCGTGAACTGATCAAGCAAATGGGCGCGACCCACGCCGCTGTCGCCGATCAACTGGCCGACCCGGCCAGCGCGATCCTCGACATCGACCGTCGTGTCGCCGAAGCCATGCGCAGCGACGCGTACCCGACCGAAAACTTCGGCGTACCGCTGGCCGGCAGCCTGATCCCGTGGATCGACAAGGAACTGCCGAACGGCCAGAGCCGCGAAGAGTGGAAGGCCCAGGCCGAGACCAACAAGATCCTCGGTCGCTTCAAGAGCCCGATCCCGGTCGATGGCATCTGCGTGCGCATCGGCGCCATGCGCTGCCACAGCCAGGCGCTGACCATCAAGCTGAACAAAGACGTGCCGATCGCCGATATCGAAGGGCTGATCAGCCAGCACAACCCTTGGGTCAAGCTGGTGCCGAACAACCGTGAGACCAGCATTCAGGAACTGAGCCCGAACAAGGTTACCGGTACCCTGAACGTTCCGGTCGGCCGTCTGCGCAAGCTGAACATGGGTTCGCAATTCGTCGGCGCGTTCACCGTCGGCGACCAACTGCTGTGGGGCGCGGCCGAACCGCTGCGTCGCATGCTGCGGATCCTGCTTGAGCGTTGATCGATTGATGCAATGAAAGAACCCGCGCCTTGCAAGAGGTGCGGGTTTTTTTATGTCTGCGGTTTTTCGGTTGTCTGGTCTGGCCTCATCGCTGGCAAGCCAGCTCCCACAGGTTTCATGGTGTACGCAAATCTTGTGCTTGATACCGTTCACTGCGGGAGCTGGCAAGCCAGCTCCCATAGGTTTCATGGTGTACGCAAATCTTGTGCTTGATATCGTTCACTGTGGGAGCTGGCAAGCCAGCTCCCACAGGTTTCATGGTGTACACAAATCTTGTGCTTGATACCGTTCACTGTGGGAGCTGGCAAGCCAGCTCCCATAGGTTTCATGGTGTACGCAAATCTTGTGCTTGATACCGTTCACTGCGGGAGCTGGCTTGCCAGCGATGAGGCCGGTACAGACACCACAAATCTCCCTGCCGAATTGCCTGCACCCCAACCACCCGGTAAAGTGCCGCTCCCCCCGTTTCGCCAGAGGTAGAACCATGAGCCAGTCCATTGATATTGCCGTGATCGGCGCCACCGGTACTGTCGGCGAAACGCTCGTGCAGATTCTCGAAGAACGCGACTTCCCGGTCGGCAACCTGCACCTGCTGGCGAGCAGCGAATCCGCCGGCAGTTCGGTGCCGTTTCGTGGCAAGAACGTGCGTGTGCGCGAGGTCGATGAGTTCGACTTCAGTAAAGTGCAGCTGGTGTTCTTTGCCGCAGGCCCGGCAGCAACCTTGAGTTTCGCTTCCCGCGCCACGGCAGCCGGTTGCTCGATTGTCGATCTGTCCGGTGCCTTGCCGGCCGACCAGGCACCGCAAGTGGTGCCGGAAGCCAACGCCCAAGTACTGGCCGGGTTGAAAAAACCATTCCAGGTCAGCAGCCCGAGTCCATCGGCAACCACATTGGCGGTGGTGCTTGCGCCGTTGCTGGGTTTGCTCGACTTGCAGCGCATCAACCTGACCGCCAGCCTCGCAGTCTCCGCCCAGGGCCGCGAAGCCGTGAGCGAACTGGCCCGGCAGACGGCCGAACTGCTGAATGTACGGCCGTTGGAGCCGAAATTCTTTGATCGGCAGATGGCCTTCAACCTGCTGGCCCAGGTCGGCAAGCCGGATGAACAAGGTCACACGTTGCTGGAAAAACGCCTCGTGCGCGAACTGCGTCAGGTCATGGCGCTGCCTTCATTGAAGATTTCCGTCACGTGCATTCAAGCTCCGGTGTTTTTTGGCGATAGCTTTAGCGTGACCTTGCAGTCAGCCAGCGAGATCGACCTGGCGAAAATCAACGCCGCACTGGAAGACGCACCGGGCATTGAACTGGTCGAGGCCGGTGATTATCCGACGCCGGTGGGTGACGCGGTAGGCCAGGATGTGGTCTACGTTGGTCGGGTTCGCCGGGGTATCGACGACCTGTCGGAACTAAACTTGTGGCTGACGTCAGATAACGTACGCAAAGGTGCCGCGCTCAATGCTGTGCAGCTGGCGGAATTGTTGATAAAAGACATGCTGTAAAAGATACTTGGCGACAATTTTTCGAATGATTCCGGGTGAGCGTCATGCTTGGCCGGAATGCTGAAGGCGAGCCACCCTGCGGTGCTTTCCGGGGCATGCATGAAACGACCGCGCGCGACGAATCTTCGCCGCCGCGCGCAATGCCTTACGGCAGCGGCTATCAATACCTTCTCGCTGGCCGAGGAATGTTCAAACTAAGGATGAGCTATGGTTCAAGTTCGCAAACTGGTGTTAGCAATAGCGGCCGCCTCGGCGCTGTCCTCCGGTATGGCGCATGCCCTCGGGCTCGGGGAGCTGACCCTGAAATCGACGCTGAACCAGCCGTTGGTGGCAGAGATCGAGTTGCTCGACGTCAAGGAACTCACCGCTGCCGAAGTGGTGCCGAGCCTGGCTTCACCTGAAGATTTCGCCAAGGCCGGTGTCGACCGCCAGGCGTTTCTCAACGACCTGACCTTCACTCCAGTGCTGAACGCCAGCGGCAAAAGCATCCTGCGTGTAACGTCCAGCAAACCACTCTCCGAGCCGATGGTGAAATTCCTGGTTCAAGTGATGTGGCCCAACGGTCGCCTGCTGCGCGATTACAGCGTATTGCTCGATCCGTCCAAATTCTCGCCGCAAACCGCTGAAGCGGCTGCGCAACCTGCACCGACCCAAGGTGCGACCGCGCCCGTCACCGGTGCGACCAAACCGTCCGAATACACCACCACGTCGCGCGATACCCTGTGGGAAATTGCCGCGAAGGCGCGTAATGGCGGTTCGATTCAGCAAACCATGCTGGCGATCCAGGCGTTGAACCCTGATGCCTTTATTGACGGCAACATCAACCGGCTTAAAACCGGTCAGGTGCTGCGTCTGCCCGATCAGGCGCAAGCTACCAGCCTGGCGCAACCCAAGGCCATTGCAGAAGTGGCCGCGCAGAACACCGCATGGCGTCAGGGGCGTCGTTATGTTGCCAAGCCCGGCACCGGGCAGCAGCAACTCGACGCAACCAAGCGAGCCCGCGCAGAAGGCGCTCCGGGGCAAGCAGCGACCGACAAGCTGAGCCTGGTGTCCGCCGAGTCCGGCAAGGGTGGCAAAGGTGCTGCTGGCGATGCCAAGGCCCTGAGCAACAAGCTGGCGGTCACGCGGGAAAGTCTGGATACGACCCGGCGTGATAACGCTGAGCTGAAAAGCCGCATGGCCGATCTGCAAAGTCAGCAGGAAAAGCTGATGCGCCTGATCGAGCTGAAGAACAATCAATTGGCCAAATTGCAGGCCGAAGGCACGGTGGATGCACCGGCGGCTGAGGTTGCGACTGCTGCGACTGCTCCGGCGATCACGGCAGAATTGACGCCTGCTCCTGCGACAGCGCCAGTCGAAGCGGCCCCGGCAACTCCTGCTCCCGCGGCGGCAGCGCCGGAGGCGACCCCGGCTCCGGCCGAGGCACCCGTCGAGCCGACCCCGGCAGCTTCCGACGAACAGCAATTCCGCGAGCTGCTGACCAACCCATGGCTGCTGGGTCTGGCGGGTGGCGGGGTCGTGGTTCTGCTGCTGTTGTTGCTGTTGCTGGCCCGTCGCCGCAAAGCTCAACAAGAAGCCGAAAAGCATCTGCGCATGGCCCGCGCCCTGGCCGAAGATCAGCCGTTCTCCGCCGATCTCGATCTGCCTGAAAGCAGCTTCGAAGGCCTGGAGGTTCCGCCGCCGAGCGTAAAACTCGCCACCGCGCCGGTTCCTGCCCCAGCTCCGGCGCCGGTGATTGCCCCGGTTGTGGTGACGCCACCGATTGCAGCTCCGTTGGTCTCACCGGCCGCCGATCACTCCGACGATGTATTGGGCAAGGCTCAATCGCACATTGCCGCCGGTCGCCTGAATCAGGCCGCCACTTTGCTGGAGGAGGGGATCAAGCTCGAGCCGCAGCGCAGCGATTTGCGCCTGAAATTGATGGAAGTCTACGGTCAGCAAGGCGACCGCGATGCGTTCGTCGCCCAAGAGCGTCAACTGGTGGCCAATGGTGACAATTTCGCCCAGGTCGAAAAACTCAAAAGCCGCTTCCCGGCCATGGCACTGGTCGCTGCCGGTGGGATCGCCGCAGCCGCCGCTGCAGCCGAGCTGGACGCGCAATACGTCAAGGATCTGTTGCAGGAGGAGCCGCCAGCGCCTGTGCCGGGCGATGATGACTTCGACAGCGCTTTTGACCTGAGCCTGGATGATCTTGAAAACGTCACCCCGGTAGCAGCTGCGCCAGCACCGGAGCCTGAGCCTGAGCCGACAACTTTGGACGAGCTGGAAGATTTCCCGCTGGACGATGATCTGAGCTTCGGGTCGGTGTTGCAGCAGCAGACAGAAAACAAGGACAACCTCGACGACCTGTCGGACTTCGATCTGGACATGGATCTGGGTGCAGAGCCGTCGCCAGCGATTCTCGCTGAGGATGACTTCCTGCTGGATCTGGATGAAGGCGTGAAGGATTTGCCGGTCGTCGAAACGCCCGCAGCGCCTGAGTTGGCACTGGACGACCTGGAGCTGCCAGCCGACTTTGACCTGTCGCTGGCCGACGAAATGGACGCACCCGATGCATTTGCGTCGGAACTGGATGACGTCAACGCCGAGTTGGAGAGCTTGTCTGGCAGCATCAGTGAGCCGACTTTCACAGCGGACGACGCTTTGATCTCCATGGATGACGAGCCGGAATTCGATTTTCTGTCCGGCACCGACGAAGTCGCCACCAAGCTCGATCTGGCCCAGGCCTACATCGACATGGGTGACAACGACGGCGCCCGGGACATCCTCAATGAAGTGGTGACCGAAGGCGATGACGGGCAGAAGAGCGAGGCGAAGGAGATGCTTTCTCGTCTGGCGTGAGTGACTGACGCGTTGTAAACAAAGCGGCAGCCCATTGAGGCTGCCGTTTTTGTTTGTTCCGGTGGTGCGATGGCGTCTGTGGAATTGCCATTGCGGGCAAGCCCACTCCCACAGGTTATGTGAGCGACGTAAATCCCTGTGGGAGCGGGCTTGCCCGCGATGAGGCCCTGACATTCACCGCCGTCCCCACGGTTGTACTGGTATCCATGTCCTGCGGCCTTATAATGCCCGCCTTTGCGAACATCAGCAGGCTGTCACCCCTTGGCAAATATAGATAACCCGGCCGCCGAAATGGCGGCTGACGGCTTTTACCGGATCGCGTTGGGCGTTGAATACAAAGGCTCGCGTTATCGCGGCTGGCAACGCCAGGCCTCCGGTGTCCTCACCGTGCAGGAAACCCTCGAAAACGCCTTGTCCAAAGTCGCCGACTCGCCCGTGTCGCTGCTTTGCGCCGGGCGCACCGATGCCGGTGTGCACGCCTGTGGCCAGGTGGTGCATTTCGACACGCAGGTCGAGCGTTCGATGAAGGCCTGGGTGATGGGCGCCAATATCAATTTGCCCCACGATGTCAGCGTCAGTTGGGCCAAAGTCATGCCGGCGCATTTTCATGCGCGGTTCAAGGCCATCGCGCGGCGCTATCGCTATGTGATCTACAACGATCAGATCCGCCCGGCGCACCTGAACGAAGAAATCACCTGGAACCACCGTCCGCTGGACGTCGAGCGCATGGCCGAAGCAGCGCAATATCTGGTCGGCACCCATGACTTCAGCGCTTTTCGCGCCGGTCAGTGCCAGGCCAAGTCGCCGATCAAGGAACTGCATCACCTGCGTGTCACCCGTCACGGCAAGATGATCGTGCTGGATATCCGCGCCAGCGCTTTCCTGCATCACATGGTGCGCAACATTGCCGGCGTGCTGATGACCATCGGTGCCGGCGAGCGTCCGGTGGAGTGGATGAAGGAAGTGCTGGAGAGCCGAATCCGGCGTTCCGGCGGGGTGACAGCGCATCCGTTTGGCCTGTATCTGGTGCAGGTCGAGTACCGTGACGAGTTCGAATTGCCCGAGCGTTTCATCGGCCCGCATTTCCTCACCGGTTTCACCGAACTTGACGGCTGACGCCCTCGAACGCTTTTGTTACCATCCGGGACTTTCTCGGATTTCCCGTGGGGTTTTATCGACATGTCAGCCGTTCGCAGCAAGATTTGCGGGATTACCCGCATAGAAGATGCGTTGGCAGCGGTCGAGGCCGGGGCCGATGCCATTGGTTTTGTGTTTTACGCCAAGAGCCCGCGGGCGGTGACGTTCCAGCAGGCGCGCTCGATCATCAAGGCATTGCCGCCGTTCGTGACCACCGTGGGGCTGTTCGTCAACGCCAGCCGTTGTGAGTTGGGGGAAATCCTCGACGCCGTGCCGCTGGACCTGTTGCAGTTCCATGGCGACGAAAGCGCGGCGGAGTGCGAAGGCTGGCATCGTCCGTACATCAAGGCGCTGCGGGTCAAGGCGGGCGATGACATTGCAGCGGCTTGCGACGCCTATCCGAGCGCCAGCGGGATTTTGCTCGACGCCTATGTCGAAGGTATTCCGGGGGGAACCGGTGAAGCGTTCGACTGGTCATTGATACCGCAAGGCCTGGGCAAGCCGATCATCCTGGCGGGCGGCCTGACCCCGGATAACGTCGCCGAGGCCGTGGCGCGGGTTCGACCGTACGCCGTGGATGTCAGCGGCGGGGTAGAGGCAAGCAAGGGCATCAAGGATCACGCAAAGATTCAGGCGTTCATCAAGGCTGTACGCAGTAGCTTGTAGGATGTGACGGCTGGCAGTCTGCCGCCGTCCACTGCTCTGTACAAAACGGCTGAGGGTTATTGGGTGGTACGCAGGTCACGTTTCGCTGATCCGGCCATTCACTGATCATCGCCGCACACATGAATTTAGCTCAAGGGCATACGCGGGGCTGCGAACCAGAGCGTTCGGGCCGCCGGTACTGGAGAAAGAAAGCATGAGCAACTGGTTAGTAGACAAACTGATCCCTTCGATCATGCGTTCCGAGGTCAAGAAGAGCTCGGTGCCTGAAGGTCTTTGGCACAAATGCCCGTCTTGCGAGGCTGTGCTGTATCGTCCGGAGCTGGAAAAGACCCTGGACGTTTGCCCCAAGTGCAACCACCACATGCGTATCGGCGCACGCGCCCGTATCGACATTTTCCTCGACGCCGAAGGCCGTAGCGAACTGGGCGCGGACCTGGAGCCGGTTGACCGTCTGAAATTCCGCGATGGCAAGAAGTACAAGGATCGCCTGACCGCTGCGCAAAAGCAGACCGGCGAAAAAGACGCGCTGATCTCGATGAGCGGTACCTTGCTCGGCATGCCGGTTGTGGTGTCGGCATTCGAATTCTCCTTCATGGGTGGTTCGATGGGCGCCATCGTCGGTGAGCGCTTCGTGCGCGCCGCCAACTACGCGCTGGAAAAACGCTGCCCGATGATCTGCTTCTCCGCCTCCGGTGGTGCGCGGATGCAGGAAGCGCTGATCTCCCTGATGCAAATGGCCAAGACCTCCGCGGTGCTGGCGCGTCTGCGCGAAGAAGGCATTCCGTTCATCTCCGTGCTGACCGACCCGGTCTACGGCGGTGTTTCCGCCAGTCTGGCGATGCTGGGCGACGTGATCGTCGGTGAGCCGAAAGCTCTGATCGGCTTTGCCGGCCCGCGCGTTATCGAGCAAACCGTGCGCGAAAAACTGCCGGAAGGCTTCCAGCGCAGCGAGTTCCTGCTGGAGCACGGCGCGATCGACATGATCGTTCACCGCCAGGAACTGCGTCCGCGCCTGGGTAACCTGCTGGCGCAAATGATGGGCCTGCCGACGCCGAAATTCGTCGCCGCGCCAATCGAGCCGATCGTGGTTCCGCCGGTACCTGCCAACCTATGACTGAACGTACCCTTGGCGAGTGGCTCGCCTACCTTGAGCAGTTGCACCCCTCGGCCATCGACATGGGCCTTGAGCGCTCGCAACAGGTAGCGTCCCGCATGGGACTGGGCAAGCCGGCGCCTCGGGTGATCACGGTCACCGGCACCAACGGCAAGGGTTCCACCTGTGCGTTCGTGGCTTCATTGCTGCGGGCACAGGGCCTGACCGTCGGTGTCTACAATTCCCCGCACCTGCTGCGCTACAACGAGCGGGTGCAAGTCAATGGCGTCGAAGCCACTGACGCCGAGCTGTGCCAGGCCTTCGCTGCGGTCGAGGCCGGTCGCGGCGACACTTCCCTGACTTATTTCGAAATGGGCACCCTGGCGGCGTTCTGGCTGTTTCAGCAGTCGGCGCTCGACGCCGTGGTGCTGGAAGTCGGTCTGGGCGGGCGTCTGGACACGGTCAACGTGGTGGATGCCGACATGGCGCTGGTCACCAGCATCGGTGTCGATCACGCAGACTACCTCGGTGATACCCGTGAGTCCGTGGCCTTTGAAAAGGCCGGCATCTTCCGCCAGGGCGCGCCTGCGCTCTGTGGCGACCTGAATCCTCCGCAACCCTTGCTGGACAAAGCGCGCGAGCTCGACTGCCCGTTTTTCCTGCGTGGGCGCGATTTTGACCTCGGCATCACTGATCACAACTGGCAATGGCGCGGACTAGACGCTCAGGGGCGTGTTGTCGAGTTGCGTGACCTGCCGTTGCTCGATCTGCCGATGGAAAACGCGGCACTGGCGTTGCAGGCCTATCTGCTGCTCGGATTGCCCTGGGTCGATACGCAGATTGTTCAGGCGCTGCAAGCCACTCGAGTGGTCGGGCGTCTCGATCGGCGCCAGTTCGACTGGCAGGGCAAGCGTCTGAACCTGTTGCTGGATGTGGGGCATAACCCCCATGCGGCCGAGTATCTGGCTCGCCGCCTGGCCAGTCGTCCGCCGGTTGGCAGGCGTCTGGCGGTGTTCGGGTTGCTGGCGGACAAGGATCTGGATGGTGTTATTGGCGAATTGAGTGCTAGTGTCGAGCACTGGGCCGTCGCTCCGCTGGATTCACCTCGGGCGCGACCGGTTGCCGATTTGCGCGACGCACTGCAAACGCGTGGTGCTTCAGTAACGTCTTATGACAGCGTGGCCGCCGCCCTGGAAGGGCAGTGCGCGCTGGCGACGAGCGACGACGAAATTCTGTTGTTCGGATCATTTTATTGTGTCGCCGAGGCCCTTGAATGGCTGGCTCGGCGCTCCACGGAGGAAGCGGCAAATGGCATTGCTGGATAAAGCCTACAAACAGCGCATGGTCGGCGCTCTGGTTCTGGTCGCGCTGGCCGTGATTTTCCTGCCGATGCTGTTCTCCCGTCAGGATGAGCAGCGCCAGGTAACGGTCGAAGCCCCGGCTGCGCCGCAAGCGCCGGCGATGCCGCAGGTGCAGGTCGAGCCGGTGGTGGTCCCTGAGCCGCAAGCGCTGCCGCAGGAGCCGGTTCCGAGCGATGAGGAGATTGCCCAGCAGGAAGCGCCGGCAGTGCCGAGTGCACCCGCTGCAACGGCTCCGGCGCCAACTGCCAAACCGGTAGCGCCGCCTGCGCCAGCGCCGGTGCCGGCTCTTGCCGCAAAACCTTCTACTGCGCCTGCCCAGCCCATCACGGCGGCACCGGGCAAGCCGGATACCACCCAGAGTCGTGTCGACGCCAATGGCCTGTCGGTCAGTTGGTCGGTGCAACTGGCAAGCCTGGCCAATCGTGAAAGTGCGGAAAAACTGCAGAAAACCCTGCGCAGCCAGGGTTACAACGCCTACATCCGCTCTGCCGACGGCAAGAACCGGGTGTTTGTCGGGCCGCTGATCGAGCGCGCCGAGGCCGATCGTCTGCGCGACTTGTTGAACCGCCAGCAGAACCTCAAGGGTTTTGTCGTGCGCTTTCAGCCAGAACGCGGCTAAATCTATCGCACCGATTTGAAATGCACTGACAATCGCAGCTTACCGATAAGCATGGGCTCTGCTAAAATGCGCCGCCTTATCCGTCTGTAGGCTGCACTGTGCCATTTACCTGGGTTGACTGGGCGATCGTTGCAATCGTCGCCATCTCCGCATTGATCAGTCTGAGCCGCGGCTTCGTCAAAGAAGCATTGTCGCTGGTGACCTGGATCATCGCAGGAGCCGTTGCCTGGATGTTTGGTGGCTCACTGTCCGAGTACCTCGCCGGATACATCCAGACCCCATCGGCTCGTGTAATCACGGGCTGTGCCATCATGTTTGTCGCCACGCTGATCGTAGGCGCAATGATCAATTATCTTATCGGCGAATTGGTTCGCGTTACCGGGTTGTCCGGGACCGATCGATTCCTCGGCATGGCCTTCGGCGCGGCGCGTGGCGTGTTGCTGGTGGTCGTGGCGGTCGGGCTGTTGAGCCTGGGCCCGGTACAGCAGGACGGGTGGTGGAAAGAGTCCCAACTCGTGCCAAAATTTTTATTGGTCGCAGACTGGTCCAAAAACCTGATTCTCGGGTGGAGCAGTCAGTGGCTTGCCAGCGGTATCAGCGTACCCGCTGATATACCGTTCAAGGAGCAACTCTTGCCGACGGCCAAAACGCCTCAGTGAGTGTTGTTCAGTTCAGATCCATTAAGTAGGGGTTGCGTCGCATGTGTGGCATCGTCGGTATCGTCGGTAAGTCGAACGTCAATCAGGCGCTGTATGACGCGCTAACCGTCCTCCAGCACCGCGGCCAGGACGCTGCCGGTATCGTGACCAGCCATGATGGCCGGTTATTCCTGCGCAAGGACAACGGCCTGGTACGTGACGTGTTCCATCAGCGTCACATGCAGCGTCTGGTCGGCCACATGGGCATTGGCCATGTGCGTTATCCGACCGCGGGCAGCTCGACTTCGGCCGAAGCTCAACCGTTTTACGTCAACTCGCCTTACGGCATCACCCTGGCGCACAACGGTAACCTGACCAACGTTGAACAGCTGGCCAAGGAGATTTACGAATCTGACCTGCGCCACGTCAACACCAGCTCCGACTCGGAAGTGCTGCTCAACGTGTTTGCACACGAACTGGCCCAACGCGGCAAGTTGCAGCCAACCGAAGAAGACGTGTTCGCCGCCGTCACCGACGTGCACAACCGTTGCGTCGGCGGTTACGCGGTCGTGGCGATGGTGACCGGCTACGGCATCGTCGGTTTCCGCGACCCGCACGGCATCCGCCCGATCGTGTTCGGCCAGCGTCACACCGACGAAGGCGTCGAGTACATGATCGCTTCCGAAAGCGTGTCGCTGGACGTGCTCGGTTTCACCCTGATTCGCGACCTGGCACCGGGCGAAGCGGTCTACATCACTGAAGACGGCAAGCTGCATACCCGTCAGTGCGCGACCAACCCGTCCCTGACCCCGTGCATCTTCGAACACGTCTACCTGGCGCGTCCGGATTCGATCATCGACGGCGTGTCGGTGTACAAGGCGCGTCTGCGCATGGGCGAGAAGCTCGCCGAGAAGATCTTGCGCGAGCGTCCTGAACACGACATCGACGTGGTCATCCCTATCCCGGACACCAGCCGCACCGCGGCCCTGGAGCTGGCGAACCACCTGGGCGTGAAATTCCGCGAAGGCTTCGTGAAGAACCGCTACATCGGCCGGACCTTCATCATGCCGGGCCAGGCTGCACGGAAAAAATCCGTACGTCAGAAGCTCAACGCGATCGAACTGGAATTCCGCGGCAAGAACGTGATGCTGGTGGACGATTCCATCGTTCGCGGCACTACTTGCAAGCAGATCATCCAGATGGCTCGCGAAGCAGGCGCCAAGAACGTTTACTTCTGTTCCGCAGCGCCGGCCGTTCGCTTCCCGAACGTCTACGGCATCGACATGCCGAGCGCCCACGAACTGATCGCCCACAATCGTTCGACCCAGGACGTGGCTGATCTGATCGGCGCCGACTGGCTGATCTATCAGGACCTGCCTGACTTGATCGAAGCGGTCGGTGGCGGCAAGATCAAGATCGACAAGTTCGACTGCGCGGTGTTCGACGGCCAGTACGTCACCGGCGACGTCGACGAGGCTTATCTGAACAAGATCGAGCAGGCACGCAACGATGCCTCCAAGGTCAAGACGCAGGCAGTCAGCGCGATCATCGATCTGTACAACAACTGAGTTTCTACCGGCCCTGAGGGGCCGGTTTTGTATCTGGCTTTTAATTGACGAGAATTAGGGAAAGGAGTGACAGCATGAGTCAGGATTGGGATGCCGGTCGGTTGGACAGCGACCTCGAAGGCGTAGCGTTCGATACCCTGGCCGTACGTGCCGGTCAGCACCGTACGCCGGAAGGCGAACACGGTGATCCGATGTTCTTCACTTCCAGCTACGTATTCCGCACCGCCGCCGACGCCGCCGCGCGTTTTGCCGGTGAAGTGCCGGGCAACGTTTACTCGCGCTACACCAACCCGACCGTGCGCGCCTTCGAAGAGCGCATTGCCGCACTGGAAGGTGCCGAGCAGGCCGTGGCCACCGCGACCGGCATGGCCGCGATCATGGCAGTGGTGATGAGCCTGTGCAGCGCTGGCGATCACGTGCTGGTGTCGCAAAGCGTGTTTGGCTCGACCATCAGCCTGTTCGAGAAGTACTTCAAGCGTTTCGGCGTCGAAGTCGATTACGTGCCGCTGGCCAACTTGTCCGGCTGGGACGCGGCGATCAAGGCCAACACCAAATTGCTGTTCGTCGAGTCGCCGTCCAACCCGCTGGCCGAGTTGGTAGACATTGCCGAACTGGCGAAAATCGCTCACGCCAAAGGCGCGATGCTGGTGGTCGACAACTGCTTCTGCACCCCGGCGTTGCAACAGCCGCTGAAAATGGGCGCGGACGTCGTTGTCCATTCGGCAACCAAGTTCATCGACGGCCAGGGTCGTTGCATGGGCGGTGTCGTGGCCGGTCGCAGCGAGCAGATGAAAGAAGTCGTCGGTTTCCTGCGTACCGCCGGGCCAACCTTGAGCCCGTTCAACGCCTGGATCTTCCTAAAGGGCTTGGAAACCCTGAACCTGCGGATGAAGGCGCATTGCGCCAACGCCCAGCAGCTGGCCGAATGGCTGGAGCAGCAGGATGGCATTGAGAAAGTCCATTACGCCGGCCTCAAGAGCCATCCGCAGCATGAACTGGCCCTGCGTCAGCAGAAAGGTTTTGGCGCCGTTGTGAGCTTCGAAGTGAAGGGTGGCAAAGAGGGCGCCTGGCGCTTTATCGACGCGACGCGCCTGATTTCGATTACCGCCAACCTGGGCGACAGCAAAACCACCATTACCCACCCGAGCACCACCTCCCACGGCCGTCTGGCGCCGCAAGAGCGTGAGGCTGCGGGCATTCGTGACAGCCTGATCCGCGTCGCGGTCGGTCTGGAAGACGTAGCGGACCTGCAAGCCGACCTGGCGCGCGGGTTGGCTGCCTTGTGATCGAGTTGTCCACGCCAACGGGCTCCAATGGCCGCGTCGCACTGGTCACCGGTGCCGCGCGGGGCATTGGCCTGGGCATTGCGGCCTGGCTGATCAGCGAAGGCTGGCAAGTGGTGCTGACGGATCTGGATCGGGTTCGTGGTTCGAAAGTGACGAAAGTGCTCGGCGAAAACGCCTGGTTCATCGCCATGGACGTCTCGAACGAAGGGCAGGTGGCGTTGGGTGTCGCTGAGGTACTGGGGCAGTTCGGGCGACTGGATGCGCTGGTGTGCAACGCGGCGGTGGCCGATCCGCACAACATCACCCTGGAAAGCCTCGATCTGGCTTACTGGAATCGGGTGCTGGCGGTGAACCTCAGTGGACCGATGCTGCTGGCCAAGCACTGTGCACCGTATCTGCGGGCTCACAGCGGTTCGATCGTCAACCTCGCCTCGACCCGCGCTGGGCAGTCGGAGCCTGATACGGAAGCCTATGCGGCGAGCAAGGGCGGGCTGCTGGCCCTGACTCACGCGCTGGCGATCAGCCTGGGCCCGGAGATTCGGGTCAATGCGGTCAGCCCTGGCTGGATCGACGCGCGCGACCCTTCCGTACGGCGTGCCGAGCCGTTGACCGATGCTGACCATGCACAGCATCCGGCGGGCAGGGTAGGGACGGTCGAGGATGTGGCAGCGATGGTGGCCTGGCTGCTGTCCAAGAATGCCGGTTTTGTCACGGGGCAGGAGTTCGTGGTGGACGGTGGCATGACCAAGAAGATGATCTACGAGCAGTGAGAGGCAGCTTCAAGCTTCAAGCTGCAAGTAAAGGCCGGACGGTGTCAGCCCTGCATACGTAACCCTGTTCTTCTCTTGCAGCTTGAAGCTTGCCGCTAAAAGCTGTTTCTGAAAAAAACTTCAATCCTGCTATTGACTTAGGTTCGCTACCTGCGTAAATTTCGCGGCCTCGGAGATGCAAACGGGTGATTAGCTCAGCTGGGAGAGCGTCTGCCTTACAAGCAGAATGTCGGCGGTTCGATCCCGTCATCACCCACCACTTCCGAGATGCTTGCGAAAGCAAGAGGTAGGCTGAAATGCCTCCACCGACGCGCAGCGGTAGTTCAGTCGGTTAGAATACCGGCCTGTCACGCCGGGGGTCGCGGGTTCGAGTCCCGTCCGCTGCGCCATATTTTCCGAGTCAGATTTATCTGGTTCGAGATTGAAAAGCCACTGAGTTTTCAATCAGACGAGTTACTTGGACGCAAGTCCAAAGCGATACGCAGCGGTAGTTCAGTCGGTTAGAATACCGGCCTGTCACGCCGGGGGTCGCGGGTTCGAGTCCCGTCCGCTGCGCCATATCTGCCCCGAGGCCCACTGAACGCCTTGGAGCTACGAAGAAAGCCTTCAGCGCCTACTTCGAGTCGATAGCAAAGACCCTGGTCGAAAGACCGGGGTTTTTTGTGTCTGAAATTTGGCTTTCCTCCTCTTTCGCTCCCAATACTTAATATTTCTGCATGTCCGCGCCATAAAGCACTTGTCGTCGCCGCTACATTAATTAGAATCACTCTCATTTACGATAACTCCTTGGCACAGGGCTTCTTGAGATGAGTGATGCAGCGCTGCCGAAGGAGCAAACCCTTCACGACCTGTACCGCGATCACCGTGGCTGGCTTGAAGGCTGGTTGAGACGCCGCATGGGCAACGCCTGCGATGCGGCCGACCTCAGCCAGGATACGTTCCTGCGGTTGCTCGCCAGTTCGCAACGGATCGCCGATCTGCAAGAGCCTCGCGCCTATCTGCTGACGGTGGGCAAGCGCCTGCTGAGCAATTTCTACCAGCGTCGCAGCCTGGAGCAGGCATACCTGAGCGCCCTCGCATCGTTACCTGAAGACTGCGTGCCGTCCCCCGAGCAGCGCTGGATTCTGCTGGAAACCCTGCAAGCCCTGGACGAATTGCTCGATGGATTGCCAACAGCGGTGCGTCGAGCATTTCTCTGGAGTCAGCTCGAAGGTTTGACCTATCAGCAAATAGCCGAGCGTCTGAAGGTCTCTGATCGCACAATCAAACGCTATATGGCGCAAGCCTACGAACATTGCCTGTTGGTGGAACTGTGAACAGCCCCGCGCCCGATGTCCGTCAGGCCGTTCGCGCGGCGGCGCAATGGCTGGCGTTGCTGGAGTCCGGCGGCGCCACCGAGCAGGACCGAGCGAACTTGCAGCGATGGCGCGAGACCTCGGCCAATCACGAAATTGCCTGGCAGCGGGCGCAAACCTTGCGTCAGCGTTTTGCCGACCTGCCTTCGACGCTGGCCCTGAGCAGTCTCGACCGTCCCGATCCAGCGCGACGCGTATTGCTCAAGCGCGCCTTGGGTGCCGTGGCGTTGGTGCCAGCGGCGTGGCTGATCAGCCGACAACTGCCGCTGGATGTCTGGCGCGCCGATTTGCACACCGCCACCGGCGAGCGCAAAAAAGTGCAACTGGCCGACGGCAGTTCCCTGCAACTCAATACCGCCAGCGCCGTGGATGTGGATTTACCGAATCGTCGTGTGAAGTTGGTAGAAGGCGAAATGTCGCTGAACGTACCGGGCACCGCGCCGTTGACGATCCACACGCGTTTTGGCCAAGTGATCGTCAGCCAAAGCGAAGTCTGTGTCCGCCAGGACGCCCATGCTTGCCGGATATCGGTGTTCAGTGGCGCCGTGCAGCTGCAACCGTTGCAGGGCGCGGCACTGGCGTTGCGCGCCGGCCAGCAGGTCAACTTGCAAGCGGCAGGTGTCGGAGCGGTGCAAGGCTTTGATGTGTTGCAACCCGGTTGGCGCGAAGGCGTGCTGATGGCGAACAATCAGCCGCTGGGGGATTTCCTGCGCGAGCTCGATACCTATCGACCGGGTGTCCTGCGCTGGGAGCCGGAGCTTGAAGCCCTGAGCGTCACCGGCAGTTTTCGTCTGGACGACACCGATCGCATCCTCTCGTTGCTTGCCGCCAGCCTGCCCTTGGAGGTGCAAATGCGCACCCGTTACTGGGTGACGCTACAGTCGCGCAAAAAAAGTGTTTGAAGCCTGTCCCCTTTTTTCAGCTCGCTTGTCATTCAAGGCAACTGAACGAACAAGAGAGCTTCTTCAATGCCCGCAGTAATGCCTTGCTGTCCGCGTCCGGCGTTTTCCGGCTTGCGTCCGCTGTTGCACTTGAGCCTGTTGTTGAGCCTGAGTGCCAGTCCGTTTTTCATCACCGAGAGTTGGGCTGAAGACAGCGCCCGTCGCAGCTATCAAGTGCCCGCCGGGAGCCTGAGTGATGCGCTGACACGGTTCGCCGGTCTGGCCGGGGTCAACCTGTCGGTGGACCCGGCACTGGTCAGCGGTCGCAACAGCGCCGGGCTGTCCGGCGAGTATGGGGTGGAGGAGGGCTTTGCCCGGCTGCTTCAAAATTCCGGTCTGCAATTGCAGGCGGTGGGCGAACAGGCGTACATCCTGACGCCGGCGCCAACCGGCGGCAGTCTGCAACTGGGTGCCACCTCGATTGTCGCTGCCACGGCGTCGGCGGACGGCGAGCCGTATGCCGGCGGTCAGGTCGCGCGCCGTGGCTCGCAGGGTTTGCTGGGTTCGAACGACTTCATGGAAACGCCGTTCAGCATCACCACCTACACCAGCGAAGCGATCGAGAACCTGCAAGCGCGTACCTTGGGCGATTTGATTGCCAGCGATCCCTCGGTTCGCGCCACCAATCCGGCGGGTGGGCGTTACGAGCAATTCACCATTCGCGGGCTCAGCCTGTTCAACAGCGATGTTTCCTACAACGGTCTTTATGGCGTCCTGCCGACTTACACAATCGACATGGAAATGGCTGACCGTGTCGACATCCTCAAAGGTCCGAGCCAACTCATCAACGGCATCTCACCGCGCGGCAGCGTGGGCGGCGGCATCAACGTGGTGCCCAAGCGCGCCACCGATCAACCGATCACGTCGTTCACCGGTAGCTACGCGTCCGACAGTCAGGTCGGTGGTGCCGTGGATGTCGCTCGGCGCTTTGGCGAGGGCAACCAGTTCGGTATTCGTTTCAACGGCGTCAAACAGTCCGGTGATACCGATTGGGATCACCAGAATGTCGATCGCGAAATGGCGGTTCTCGGCCTGGATTTTCGCGGTGAACGCCTGCGGCTCTCGACCGATATTGGACGCACCGAACGCGACACCGACGCGCCGCAGGAGCGTGTTCAGGTCGGCGCCAATGCGCAGGTGCCGCACGCCAGCGATGTGCGCCGCAACTATGCGCAGCCGTGGAGCCAGGCGAGTACCAACGATACGTTCGGCACGGTGAGTGGCGAATTCGATGTCAGCGATTCGGTCATGCTGTACGGCGGTGTGGGCGCGCGCAAAAGCAACCATGACTTCCTCCGGCACGCCGTGGCGGTCACCAACAACGCAGGCGATTTCAGCGTTCTGCCGCGTGATTTCACCCGTGACGAAAATGTCCGGACCGCCACGGCGGGCGTGCGGAACTGGTTTCACACCGGCCCGGTGAGTCATCAGGTCAATCTGGCCGCCAGCTACTTCTACATGGACTTCGAAAACGGCGGCGCTCGCTATGCCGCGGCGCCCAGCAACATTTACAACCCCGTGGAGACACCTACGCCAGTCAGGCCTACACGACAGGACGCTGAGGTTTATACCGAGAACCGCTTCAGCAGCGTGGCGTTGTCCGACACCCTCGGTTTCTTCGATGACCGCTTGTTGCTGACCCTCGGTGGCCGTTGGCAGCGGGTCCAGGTCGACGACTGGTCCGATGGCGTCAAAGGCGACACTGCCTACGACGAAGAAAAATTCTCGCCATCGGGCGGCATCCTGTTCAAGGCGACCGACAAGTTGTCGCTGTACGCCAACTACATGGAAGGCCTGAGCCAGGGCAAGATCGCGCCGTCGACTTCGGTGAACGAGGACGAGATCTTCCCGCCGTTCATCAGCCGTCAGGTCGAGGTCGGCGCCAAGTATGACGCCGGAGCCTTCGCTGTCACCGCCGCCGTGTTCCGGATCAAGCAGCCGGCCTACGAGACCAACGCCACCACGCGGGTCTTCGGCCCGAACGGTAAACGCCAGAATGATGGTGTGGAAGTGAGTGTGTTCGGCGAGCCACTGAAGGGTTTTCGCCTGCTCGGTGGTGTGATGTACATCGACAGCGAGTTGACCAACACCACCAACGGCACCTTCGACGGCAACCGCGCGCCAGCCACGCCGAAATACAACGTCAACCTCGGCGCAGAGTGGGATGTGCCGACCGTACAGGGCCTGACCCTGACCAGCCGCGGCCTCTATTCCAGCTCGCAGTATCTGGATCAATCCAACAACAAGGAAATCGACTCGTGGGAGCGCTTCGACGTGGGCGCACGTTATGCATTCAGGGTTGATGAAAAGACGGTCACCTTGCGCGCCAACGTCGAGAACGTCGCGGACAAGCGTTACTGGAGTTCGGCCGGGGCTTCGGATGACAGCGAGCCTGGCCTGACGCTCGCGACACCACGGACCTATTTGTTATCGGCGACTGTGGATTTTTGAGTGCTGAGTAAATGTGGCGAGGGAGCTTGCTCCCGCTGGACTGCGCAGCAGTCCCCTCATGGGGGCGCTTCGCACCCCGACGGGAGCAAGCTCCCTCGCCACAGGTTTAAAGCAAAGTTCAGCCTTGCAGATACACCGCATGCGTATGGGTGTACTCGTACAACCCATGCTTGCCATCCGCGCCACCGATCCCGGATTTACGCACCCCGGCATGGAACCCCTGCATGGCCTCGAAGTTCTCGCGGTTGACGTAGGTTTCGCCAAAATCCAGTTCGCGCATGGCGTGCAGGGTTTTGCTCAGGTCCCGGGTGTAGATCGATGAGGTCAGGCCGTATTCGCAGTCGTTGGCCAGGGCGATGGCTTCGTCCAGGTCGTCGATGATCTGGATCGGCAGCACCGGGCCGAAAATCTCTTCGCGCATGATTTCCATGTCGGCGCGGCAACCGGCCAGGACGGTGGGCTGGAAGTGGAAGCCATTGGGCAGATCGGCGATATGTCCGCCACTGATCAGACTCGCACCCTGGCTCAACGCCGTGCGGACTTTGCGGTTGACGCTGTCCAGACCCTGGCGGTTGATCAGCGGGCCCATTTCCACATCGGGCTGCGCAATCGGATCGCCATAGCGAGTCGCACTCATCGCCGCTGCGATGCGTTCGATAAATTGGTCCGCCACTTTACGCTCGACGTACACCCGCTCGGCGCAGTTGCACACCTGGCCGCTGTTGATAATCCGCGAATCGCGGATGGCTTTTACCGCCAGATCCAGGTCGGCATCCGCCAGCACAATGGCCGGCGCCTTGCCGCCCAGTTCCAGATTGAGTTTGGTGATGTTCGGCGCGGCGGCAGCCATGATTCGCGAGCCGGTATCGACGCTGCCGGTGAAGCTGATCATGTCCACGCCCTTGTGCGCACTCAGCGCCGCGCCGACCCGACCGTCGCCGCAAACGACATTGAACACGCCGGGCGGCAGATCGGTTTCGGCGACCAATCTGGCGAACTCGAAGCAGTTGTTCGGGGTTTCCTCGCTGGGCTTGATCACGATGGTGTTGCCGGTCAGCAGCGCCGGGGCCATTTTGCGTGCGATCAGGAAGAACGGAAAATTCCAAGGCAGAATCCCGGCCACCACGCCCAGCGGTTTGCGGAACAGAAAGATGTTTTCGTTCTGACGGTCGCTGGTGATGATCTCGCCTTCGATGCGTCGGGCCCACTCGGCCATGTAGTCGAGGTAGTCGGCGGTGAAATTGGCTTCGACTTCGGCCAGGCCGCTGATCTTGCCTTGTTCGAGGGTGATGGTGCGTGCCAGGCGCGCGACGTTTTCCCGCAGTTTGGCAGCGATCCGGCGCAAGTAACCGGCGCGGTCATTCGCCGGTTTGCGTGCCCAGTCCTTTTGCGCGGTACGGGCGGCGGTGAGTGCACGTTCGACGTCTTCGGCAGTCGAGGCCGGGACTTTCGACAGCACGGCGCCGGTGGCCGGGTTGATCACGTCGAGATGGGCAGCGCTGGCCACAAACTGGCCATTGATGAAGTTTTCGTAAACAGGCACGGACGACATGGAAAGGCTCCTTGGCTGATCAATAGGTACGCGACGGCGCTTGTTCGGTGGCCGGTGTGCGGTAGCGGGCGAGGGTGGCCGTGGCGCTCTGACGCAGCAGGCTGATGTCGATGGCCACGGCGATGAACTGGCAGCCCCAGCCCTGATAGCGGCGCGCATCTTCTTCGTTCGGCGCGAGAATCCCGCAGGCCTTGCCGGCCGCCAGCGTGGCGTTGACCGCGTGTTGAATGCGTTCCTGGACTTCCGGGTGACCCGGATTGCCCGCGTGGCCGAGACCGATGGACAAGTCCGCAGGGCCGATAAACACAGCATCGACGCCTTCGACGGCGGCGATGGCCTCCACATTTTCAACGCCCAGCCGTGATTCCACCTGAACGATCAGGCACAGCTGTTCATGGGCGGTGTTCAAATAATCAGGTACGCCATCCCAACGCGTGGCGCGGGTCAAGCCGCCTCCGACGCCGCGAATGCCGTGGGGCGGATAGCGCATGGCGCGGACCAATGCCGCCGCTTGCTCGGCGGTTTCGACCATCGGGATCATCAGCGTTTGCGCGCCGATATCCAGCAGTTGTTTGATCAGATTGGTGTCACCCGTCACCGCGCGCACGACCGGTGCGGTGGAGTAGGGAGCGACGGCTTGCAGCTGCGCCAGCACACCGGGCACGGTGTTCGGCGCGTGCTCACCGTCGATCAACATCCAGTCGTAACCGGTGGTGGCGACGATCTCGGCGGCGTAGCCGGTGGCGAACCCGGCCCAGATTCCGTATTGGGTCGCCGGTTGTTTCAGTGCGGCTTTGAAAGCGTTGTGCGGCATGTTCATCACGAACTCCTTTCTTAGCGGCTATACGGACGGTGCAGTTGGCATTCCGGATTCAGCGTCACGCCGAAGCCGGGCTGGTCGAGTTCCGACAGGCGCATGCGGCCGTTCACCGGCACCGGTTCGCCGAGCAATTGCGGATGGAACATCGGCACCACTTCGTCGGCCTTAGGCGCCATCATCAGAAATTCGGCGAACGGGCTGTTATGCCGGGTCGCAACGAAGTGATAGCTGTACACCGACGAGCCGTGGGGAATGACCAGCGCGTTGTGGGCGTCGGCCAGGGCCGAGATTTTCACCAGTTCTGTGAGGCCACCGCACCAGCCCACATCCGGCTGGATAATGTCGCAGCAGCCCATCTCCAGCAGCATGCGGAAACCCCAGCGGGTGGCTTCGTGTTCCCCGGTGGTCACCAGCATGCCTTTGGGCACGTTGTTGCGCAGGGCGGCGTAGCCCCAGTAATCGTCCGGCGGCAGGGCTTCTTCGATCCACTTCAAACCGTGTTCGTGGGCGCCGACCGCCAGTTTGGTGGCGTAGTTGAGGTCCAGGCTCATCCAGCAATCGAGCATCAGCCAGAAGTCCGGGCCAACGCGCTCGCGCATGGTCGCCAGTTCTTCGAGGTTCTTGCGCAGGCCTTCTTCACCTTCGGCCGGGCCGTGGTGCAGCGGCATCTTGCCGCCGATGAAACCCATTTTCTGCGCCAGGTCCGGGCGGGCGCCGGTGGCGTAGAACTGCAACTCGTCGCGCACCGCACCGCCGAGCAACTGGTGCACCGGTTCCTGGCGGATCTTGCCGAGCAAATCCCACAGCGCCAGGTCGACGCCGGAAATGGTGTTGATCACGATGCCTTTGCGCCCGTAGTACAGGGTCGACTGGTACATCTGGTCCCAGATCTTCTCGATGTCGGTGACGCGAGCGCCTTCGAGGAAGCGCGCCAGGTGTTTCTCGACGATGTAGGCGGCCGGCTCGCCGCCGGTGGTTACGGCAAAACCAATGGTGCCGTCGCTGGCTTCGATCTCCACCACGAGCGTGCCGAGTACGTTGATGCCGAAGGTGCGGCGGCTTTGGCGGTACTCCGGGTATTTGCTCATTGGCGTGGCGATGTGATCGTCGATCCAGTGGCCGTCCGCCTGATCGTGATAATCCGCGCCGCCGCCTCGCAGGGTGAAGGCGCGGACGTGTTTGATGGTTGGAATGCCCATGGTGTGACTCCTTTTTTTAAACGGCGGTCAGGTTCAAACGGTGGCTGGTTTGTTCGAGGCTTTATGGCCGGGCGCGCGGACGCCCAACACCAGCAACGCGGCGATGACGGTGGTAGCGGACAGCAGATACAAACCTGCTGCCGGGGAATGGAAGGCGCCTTCGGCCCAGTTCTTCAGCACCGGGGCGATGAAACCGCCGAGGGCACCGAACGAGTTGATCAGGGCGATCCCGGCTGCGGCGGCGCTGCCGGCGAGGTAGCTGGAAGGGAAGGTCCAGAACACCGGTTGCACGGCGATGAAGCCGGAGGCGGCGAAGCACAGGGCAAGGATGCCCAGCAGCGGATTGCTGAAGGTCACCGAGCAGGCGATCCCGGCGGCGGCCATGAGCAAGGTCAGGCAAGCGGTGCGGCGACGTTCGCCGGTGCGGTCGCTGTAGCCGGGAATCAGGTACGCGGCCAGCAGTGCGCAGATCCATGGGATCGCCGTTACGAGTCCGACCATCAGTCCGACTTTGGTGCCGAGCAATCCGCCCACCTGAGTTGGCAGATAGAACACTACGCCATAGACGCTGGCCTGGATCAGCAGATAAATCAGGCACAGGTACAGCACTGAGGGTTGGCAGATCACATTGAGCAGGCTGCGGCCGTGGTTCTGTTTGTGGCTGTCTTCCTGATCGAGCAGCGTCTGCACTTGCTGGCGTTCTTCGACCGTCAGCCACTTGGCGTCCGCCGGGCGATTGTCCAGGTAAAAGTAAGCCCAGATGCCTACCGCCGTGGCCATCAAGCCTTCAACGGCGAACAGCCATTGCCAGCCATGGAAACCGGCAAAACCGTCCAGTTCCAGCAACAGGCCGGACAACGGGCTGCCGAAGATGAAGGCCAGTGGCGCACCGAAGTAAAAGAAACCCATAGCCTTGCCACGCACGGCGCTGGGGAACCAGTAGGTGAGGTAAAGGATTACGCCGGGGAAAAAACCGGCTTCGGCTACGCCCAGCAAAAAGCGCAGGATGTAGAAGCTGGTTTCGGTGTGGGCGAAGACCATGGCCGCGGAGACCAGGCCCCAGGTAACCATGATGCGGCACATCCACAGACGGGCGCCGACGCGGTGCAGGATCAGATTGCTTGGCACTTCGAGCAATGCATAACCAACGAAGAACACCCCGGCGCCAAAGGCGAAGGCGGCGTCACTGATATTGGTATCGGCTTGAAAGGCTTGCTTGGCGAACCCGACGTTGGCGCGGTCGAGGAAGGCCATGATGTACATCAGCAGGAGAAACGGGAGCAGCCGCCAGGAAATTTTGGCGAGCAGAGGCGCGGGTAGAGTCTTCATCGCAGGTTTCCTTTGGTAGGGCATTTGTTCTTATGGGAAAGACTGTACGGCCGCTGATCGATGCGTTACAAATCGAATCTAGCTCACAACTGATACCCTCAGGGTATCGATAGAGAAGGCTCGCCATGACCACGCCTATCCTTTCCCGCAGCCTGTTCAACCGCTTGCGCTACAAGCATCTGCACATGCTGGTGGCGCTCAGCACCAGCCAGAACCTGCACCGCGCTTCGCAAACCCTGAACATGTCGCAACCGGCTGCTACCCGCATGTTGCATGAGATTGAAGACATGTTCGGTTGCGACCTGTTCGAGCGTTTGCCACGGGGCATGCGACCGACAGCGTTGGGCCAGGAACTGATCCGTTTTGCCGAGTCGGCCCTCAGCGGCCTCGATCGTTGCGCTGAGGATCTGATGGCGCGGCAACAGGGCGGCTACGGTTATCTGTCGATCGGCACCATCATGGGCGCGGCACCGGACCTGGTCATGGATTCGATTGCCGAAATCAAGTCGCTCAACCCGCAGCTGCGGATTCGCATCATGGGCGACACCAGCGACCAGGTGATCCAGTTACTGGAACAGGGCCGTATTGACCTCGCCATCGCCCGGCGCAACGCCGCCACCGACAGCGAGCATTACGAGTTCGAACAACTGGGTAACGAACGCCTGCTGGTGGTGGTGCATGCCGGTCATCCGCTGGCCAAGCGCACGAAGCTGGAACTGGCGGAACTGGTCAGCGCCTGGCCGTGGATCCTGCAACCGGAAACCAGCCCGGCGCGCATCGGCCTGGATCAAGCCTTGCAGCGCCTGGCCTTGCCGCTGCCGGCGGACATCATCGAATGCAGTTCGGTGTACTCCATGCAGCAGCTGATTCAACTGACCGACGCCATCATGGTGCTCTCGGAAACCGCTTTGCGCGACTACTTGAAAATGGGTCTGGTAGTCGCGTTGCCGGTTGAGCTGGACGTGCAACTGGCGCCGTTCGGACTATTGTTACGAAAGGGCGAACACGTCAGTCGAGAGTTGGGTTTGTTCATCGATTTGCTGCGCAGCAAGGCGGCCAGATTTTGATTCGTTGGTCAGTTTTTTGTGTCTGGTTATTTTCCGCGAGTGCATAAGTCTATAAACTTAACCTTTCGGTCAGCTTTGCACTGTCGTTACAGCCCTTTGCAACGTCAAGAAAGGGCTTCTGCAAGACTCGAGATTTCCAGAACATAACCAGAAGGGCGGACCCCATAACCGCCCAGAGGATGATCCATGTCCAACCGTGAAATATCCCGGCGTTCGTTCCTGCAGGGCGGGCTGGTAGCGGGTGTGAGCGTGACGCTTACACCGCTCAGCAGTCAGGCGCTGGCCGCCTTGATGGAAAACAGCGTGACCGTGCCGTCCGAGCAGTGGCTCGGCAATAACGGCAAGGCGCGCGCCCGTAACGATGCCTTGTCCAAGGTCTGCGGCAGCAAAGTCTTTGCCCGCGACATCCGCGCCAAGGACATGCCGGGTTGGCCGCAGCAGCAAGGCCACGCCATGCTGCTGAAAACCATCAAGGCCGACCGTATCTACGACGGTTACGACCTGTCGTGGCTCGGTGCCGAGTTGCAGCCGGACCGCATCGTCACCGCCGACGATCTGGTCAAGGACGGCATCGTCTTCCCGGAAGAACACGCCCCTGATCCACTGCTGCCGGTCGGCAAGGTGCCGATGTTCATCGGTCATCCGGTGGCGATCCTGATCTGGAACGACTTCGAGCGCTTCCGCCAGGCCAAGGCCAAACTCAAATTCAATGACAAAGCAATCCGCTACGGCGAGAAAGCGCCGTTCTACGAAGGTGATCCGTACGGCAGCTTCCGCTACGTACGGGTCGGCGGCGCGACTTCGGCGGACGAAGACGAATTCGCCAGCCTCAAGGATTCGATCCTGTTCCCGATGCTGAAAAACCGTCGCCCGGTATGGAATTCCCAGCCGAACCTGCACGGCAACCTGACTGAGCGCGGCCTGTTCTACGCCGACCGCATGAAGCAGCAGATCGAGACGCCGCCGGACAACTGGCTGGTGTTCGACGAGCGCTACAAGACGCCGTCAATCGAACCGGCCGCCATGGAGCCGGACAACGGCAACGGCTGGTACGACCCGGCCACCAAGACCCTGCATTTTGTCGTCGCCACGCAGTGCCCGCTGGAAACCGCGACCGAGACCGCGAAGATGATCGCGCCGTCGCGTTTCGGCCTGGCCAACCTGAACATGCACCCGGGTTACACCGTCGGCTACGGCTCGAAAGACCACAACATTTTCGTCTACTACGCCGCGTTGGCCGCGTTGTACGGCGCCGGTGTGCCGGTGCGTCTGGCTAACGACCGCTACGAGCAATTCCAAAGCGGCATCAAACGTCACCCGTTCGATATCCGCTATCAACTGGCGGTGGACAAGACCGACCACAGCTTCAAGATTTTCCGCGCCGAGATGAGCGTCGACGGCGGCGGCCGGGTCAACTACAGCCCGTCCGTGGCAGCGGTTGGCGCCACGGCGGCGCAGTCGATCTACTACATGCCGCAGAACGATTTACAGGTCACGGCCTACCATTCCCGCGCCGTTGAAGCCGGTTCGATGCGTGGCTACGGCACCCTGCAGAGCATGGCCTCCACCGAGATGATGGTCGATGAAATCGCCGATCGCCTCGGTGTCGATGCCATCGAACTGCGCCGCAAGAATGCGCTGCGTTCGGGCATGAAAAACACCCAGGGCGCGGTGCCTGCCGGTGCCTTGCGCCTGCACGAAATTCTCGACAAGGCGGCTGTTCACGAAGTCTGGAAAAACCGCGCCGCGATCAAGAAACAACGCGAAGCCGCTGACCCGGATAATTGGTACGGCGTCGGTTTCGCCATTTGCCAGAAAGACTTCGGCACCGGTTCCGAAGCACCGATGGCGAGCATCGAATACACCGTTGACGGTCGCATTACCCTGCGCCATATCGGCATCGAAATCGGCACCGGTATGTCCACTTCCCAGGCGATGGTGGTGGCCGATTTCCTCGGTAACCCGGCGCACGAAGTGAAGACCGGCGAGACCGAATGGAAAGAGTTGCAGCTGATCAGCGGCGGCAACCCGTACATCATGAGCCAGGCCGAGCAGGACAACTTCCTGCGTAATCCGCGTTGGGTCGGCAAGATCGCTTCGGCGTCGTCGGCGACCAACTCCGCCTACTACTTCAGTCATGCCACCCGTGAAGCGGCGCGCGTGCTGTTCAACCACGGCTTGTGGCCGGCGGCGCTGGAGATCTGGCGACAAGGCCCTTACGGCGGCCAGGCCAACCCTTACGTGGTGCGCCGCGAAGACGCGCATTGGGTCGACGGCAAACTCACCGCCAACGGCATGGAGCCATTGCCTTTCGAAGTGCTGGCCAAACGTGCCCACGAGCGCGGTCTGGTGACTGGCGCTACGGTTCACGGCTTCAACCGCTGGAGCTGGGCCGAGGCCGAGTTCAGCATCGACGGCGTGCGTGAACGCTTGCCGCTCGATGGCCTGGCGGTGAAGTACGGCGACGGTGCACCGAAGGCGAAGCTGGCACAGATGAACAGCGCCGGTTTCCATCTGCTGGATCGGCAGAACATTGCCTACCCGGTGACCCAGTTGAACAACGCGGCGGTGACTTACTACAGCCCGGTGGCAACGCTGGTGGAAGTGAAGGTCAACAAGGGTTCGAACGAAGTGTCGGTACTCAACCACCACTCGTGGGTCGAGTGCGGTCGGGTGCTGGTGCCGGAACTGGTCAAGGGGCAACTCGAAGGCGGTATCGCCATGGGCATCGGCCACGCGCTGATGGAAGAAATGCCGCTGTACGAAGGCGGGCCGGGGGAGGGCGACTGGAACTTCAACCGTTACCGCTTGCCGATGGCGCGGCACGTGGCGGTGTGGAAACAGACTGCGGAAATCCTGCCGCCATTGTCGCCAAGCGACCCGTCCAAAGGCATCGCCGAAGTGGTGATGATCCCGGTGGTCGGTGCCATCGGTAACGCCGTGGCCCACGCAATCGGCAAGCGTGTCCGCGACCTGCCTATCACTTCTGCACGCATCAAGGAGGCCCTCAATGGCTAACCGTCCGCTTCAACTGACCCTCAACGGTCAATCCGTCGGCCCGGTGGACATCCCTGATGACCTGCCGATGATCGACTATCTGCACGAATACAAGAACCTCACCGGCTCGCGCCTGGGTTGCGGCCAGGGCATCTGCCACGCCTGCGTGGTGATCGTCGACAATCCGGACGGCACCAGCGAAGAAGTGCGCACCTGCATCACTGGCGCGCACTATTTCGAAGGCAAGAAAGTACGGACCATCGAAGGTCACGCGACCCGCGACGAGCAGGGCAAGGTCACCGAACTCAACCCGATCCAGCAGCGCTTCGTCGACGAGTTCGCGTTCCAGTGCAGTTATTGCGCGCCGGGCTTCGTCAATGCCGCGACCGTATTGGTAGAAAAGCTGCAGCGTCAGCCAATCGTCAAAAGCCAGCTGGAAAAAGTCATCGAGGACAGCCTCGGTCATCACATCTGCCGTTGCACCGGCTACGTGCGCTACTACAGCGCCACGCGCAACGTGCTGACTGATCTCGGCCTGGTCAAGGAGGGTTAAGCATGAAGCAACTACTTTCCCGCCTGACACTGGCGGTCGGTCTGGCTGCGCCTGTGTTGCTGGCTCACGCCGACGAGGCACAGGTCAAGCAAGGCGAATACCTCGCTCGCGCCGCCGACTGCATGGCCTGCCACACCGCACCGGGCGGCGCGCCGTATGCGGGTGGTCTGCCGATCGTATCGCCGTTCGGCACGATCTACGGCACCAACATCACCCCGAGCAAAGAGCACGGTATCGGTTTGTACAACGATGACGAATTCTTCGCCGCGCTGACCGAAGGCAAGCGTCGCGATGGAGCGAACCTGTATCCGGCGATGCCGTACACCTCGTACCACCTGATTCCGCGTGCGGATTCCGATGCGATTCACGCCTACCTGAAAACCATCGCGCCGATCGAGCGCGCCGCGCCGGTCACCAGCCTGAGCTTTCCGTTCAACGTGCGTCCGGGCCTGATGGGCTGGAACATGATGTACGGCAAAGACGTGAAGCTCGAATCTGCCGAAGGCAAAAGCGAAGCCTGGAAGCGCGGCCAGTACATGGTCGACGTGCTCGGCCACTGCGGCGAGTGCCACACGCCACGCGGCCTGCCCGGTGCGATGCAGATGGACAAACGCATGACCGGCGGCATCCTCAATGGCTACCTCGCGCCGAGCCTGCTGGCCACTGACCTGGCCGCGCGCGGCTGGAATCATCAGGACCTGAGCTCGTTCCTCAAGCACGGCATGAGCGCCCAGGGCACGATGTTCAACGAGATGTTCCCGGTGTTCCACAACAGCACCCAGGGTCTCACTGACCCGGATCTGGCCGCCATGGCTACCTTCCTGCTCGGCGATCAACCGCCAGCGGCGAAAGTGCTGACCGACGTGCCGCTGGAAAAACTCAGCGCCAGCGCCCAGCGCGGTCGTCAGGACTACCTGAACGTCTGCGCCGGTTGCCACGCGGTCGATGGCGAAGGCAAACCGCACATCGCTGTAGCCATGCGTGGCAACACGACGTTGCGTCTGGAAGACCCGCGCAACCTGGTACGGGTGATCGATGACGGTATCGGCGAGCAGAAGTTTTCCGGGTTCGAACACATGCAACCGATGCCGGGTTTTGTCGAGAAACTCAGTGATGCGCAACTCACGGATCTGCTGAATTACCTGCGTCAGGGTTGGGGTGGTCAGCCGACGGATCTGGCCGTGAGCGACGTGCAGAAGCTGCGGACCGATGCGCCGCCGCTCGAGCACAAGGCCCACTGACATGCAGCATCTCGATCTGCAAGTGGTGCGGCGGGCGCTGGAGTGGTCGACGGTCGGTCAGCGCGTCTGGCTGTGCACGGTCCTCGCCACCTACGGTTCGGCGCCTCGTGCGCCGGGCTCGTTGCTGGCGGTGAATGCTGACGGACAGTGGATCGGTTCACTGTCCGGTGGCTGCGTCGAGGAAGATTTTCTTGATCGCGTGGCCGAGGGCGCCTTTGAGCAAGCGGTCAACGTCGTGCGCTACGGCGAAGGCGACGACCCGCGCTCGCGAGTGAGTCTGCCCTGCGGCGGCGTGCTCGATGTGCTGGTGGAAAAGCTTGAGTCCGATTGCGATGTTCAGGCGCATTTGCGGGAGCTGGAGTCGGCGCTGTTGGGCCGGCGTCGGTTGATTCGTGAAGTGGACCTCGCCAGTGGCGCGCGCAGTCTGTTCGATGATCGCGAGCAGGGCGTGCGTGTCGAGCGCGAGATCGACCGGGTTCGCTTGCGCATCGGTGCGGCTCAGCGATTGCTGCTGGCTGGGTATTCCAGCGTGGCTCAGGCCTGTGCAGAGTTCGCCGTGGGCCTGGGGTTCGAGGTGATTTTGTGTGACCCACGCGATGAAGTACTGGAAGGCGTGGTGCTGGACAATGTGGAGATTCGTCGCCAATTGCCGTCAGTGTTCATCGCCGATGGCGGCTGCCACAGTGATACAGCGGTGGTGGCGTTGACTCATGATCCGCGCATCGACGATTTGGCGATGATGGAAGCGGTGCGCACCGAGGCGTTTTATATCGGTGTGATGGGGTCCGTGCAGACTTCGCAAAAACGCTTCGAACGGTTACGGCGTATTGGTGGTTTGGGTGAGTCGGAACTGGCGCGGATCCATGCGCCGATCGGCTTGAACCTGGGCAGCAAGACGCCGGCGGAAATTGCATTGGCGGTGCTGGCTGACATCTTGCGGATTCGTAGCGGGATCGCGCGGGATCGGCTTTAAGATCAAAAGATCGCAGCCTGCGGCAGCTCCTACACAGATCATGTTTTTCTGTAGGAGCTGCCGCAGGCTGCGATCTTTTGCTTTAAAGGTCAGTAGCCAAATTTATCCCGCAACCCGTAATACCAGGCACCCAACGCCGCGAACGGTGTGCGCAGTAACTGTCCGCCGGGAAACGGGTAGTGCGGCAGGTCGGCAAACGCATCGAAACGCTCCGCTTGACCCCGCAACGCTTCGGCCAACACCTTGCCCGCCAGATGCGTGTAGGTCACGCCGTGGCCGCTGCAACCCTGGGAGTAGTAGATGTTGTCGCCCAGTCGCCCGACTTGCGGCAGACGCGACAGGGTCAGCAGGAAATTGCCGGTCCAGGCGTAATCGATCTTCACATCCTTTAGCTGCGGGAAAGCCTTGAGCATTTTCGGTCGGATGATCGCCTCGATGTTCGCCGGATCCCGCGCGCCATACACCACGCCACCACCGAAAATCAGACGCTTGTCGCCGCTCAGTCGGTAGTAGTCGAGCAGATAATTGCAGTCCTCGACGCAGTAATCCTGGGGCAGCAGATTTTTCGCCAACTCATCGCCCAACGGTTCCGTGGTGATGACCTGAGTGCCGCACGGCATCGACTTGGCGGCCAGCTCCGGAACCAGATTGCCCAGGTAGGCGTTACCCGCGACGATAATGAACTTGGCCCTGACCTTGCCCTGAGGTGTGTGTACCACCGGATTCGCACCACGCTCGATGCGCACCGCCGGCGACTGCTCATAGATGGTGCCGCCCAACGACTCGACAGCCGCTGCCTCGCCCAACGCCAGGTTGAGCGGATGAATATGGCCGCCGCTCATGTCGAGCATCCCGCCGATATATTGATCGCAATCCACCACTTCACGAATGCGCTTTTGATCCATCAGCTCAAGCTGCGTATGTCCGAAGCGTTCCCACAAGCGTTTCTGCGATTCCAGATGGCCCATCTGCTTGGCGGTGATGGCGGCGAATACACCACCGTCCTTCAAGTCGCACTGAATGTTGTGCCTGGCGACCCGCTCGCGAATGATCCGCCCGCCCTCGAACGCCATCTGCCCCAGCAACTGAGCCTGCTTGGGGCCAACACTGCGCTCGATCACATCAATATCGCGACTGTAGCTGTTAACGATCTGACCGCCATTTCGGCCCGACGCACCGAAACCCACCTTCGCCGCTTCAAGCACTGTTACTCGAAAGCCGTTCTCCAGCAGGAACAGGGCCGACGACAACCCGGTATAACCGGCACCGATCACGCAGACATCCGTCTCAACGTCATCCTGCAACGCTGGGCGCGGCGGAACCGCATTGGCCGATGCGGCGTAGTAGGACTCTGGGTAGGGGGTGTGCGCCATCCTGCAGCCTCTGTTTAATATATTTTACGAGTGCGTTGATCCTACCCGAGTTAAAAATCGACCGCCAGCCACCGGAAAATCTTCTTGGCGACCACGAAATTAAATATTTTGCATATTCATAGGGTTAGCGCGAAAAAAGGTGTTGACACCCCTCCGGAATTCCGTAGAATGCCGCCTCACAGCAGGCACGTAGCTCAGTTGGTTAGAGCACCACCTTGACATGGTGGGGGTCGTTGGTTCGAGTCCAATCGCGCCTACCAAACAAAATCCGCTCTGCTGGGCGGTCTAGAAGGGCTCACCGAAAGGTGGGCCCTTTTTTGTTGTCTCGTGTTTGAGAAAACGTTGGGAATATTTTGGGCAAACGTCCACCGCGCTACATCTTCAGGTCGGCTTTTACCTTCATGTAAACCAGCGCGTCATCACTGTGCCCTGCCTGGTAGTATTCGCGCTCGGCCCATCACAATCTCCAAGTGCACGGGCTTTCAGTAGTTTTGCGTCTTCCCGGGCGATACCGCCCACCTCCATCTTTTTGGCTGCCACCATGAGACGCGGCAACCGAGCCGTAATTTGGGTAATGACTTTTTGCCATAAAGAGGTTGGGCTAACCGTTCGTCGGGGCTCGCGCACGATCCGCAGATTGAAAAGTCGATGAAGTAGCCAAAAAAAAAGACAGGTTTCTTATGCGACCACTAATCCTCGATTTGCCGAATGGGCGTGAGCTCGCAAATGAACTTGATCTTGCAATCGAGCAGATGATGGCCATCCCGGTCGAACTAGTCGGTGGCGAAGATTGGCTGGCGGCCTCCACCAGGCAGCAGCAAGCTTTCCAAAAATGGCGAGAGTATCTTCAGCTCATGGCTGATGGACGGGTACGCGTGGAGCCATTAAAGGTCGCCTGAATTTTGGCCCACCTGTAGTTAGCCAGAGTATGTACAGCGAGTATGCGTGAGAAGTTCGGCAGCACTGTTGGGGGGGGGGCTACTCGACCTGCCGGTAACCTGCGTAACGCGCGAGCATCATGATGAATGGCTCACCGAAAGACCTTTTTTGTCGGATGGCGTTTGGAAAAACGTTGGAAACGATTTTGAAAAACGAACCACCTTTTCAAATATCAAGTCTGCCTTCACCTTCATATAAGTCATCTCGTCTTCACCATGGCGAGCATGATAGTGCTCGGGCATTTTCTCGTCGGCGTGCCCCATCAAACCCTGCATGAACTCCTGCTCGAAACGTTGCTGCTTGTACAGCCAGGCACCGATTGCGCGGGTCTCATGGAAGGTAGGGTTCTTAACTGTCGGCAACTCGTCGTAGGCCTTCAAAGCGTCTGGCGCTTGGGTGAAGGAATTGGTCAGGAAGCCCCTCCGTCACCGCGTTCCAGTGTAATTTTGCGTCGAGTTGAGGCCGTTTACTTGCCTTCGGTGAGTGGTAGACCAACTACGGGCAGACGACTGGCGAGTCCATGCACTCCAAAACCGCCTCCCGCAGCGCCTGGCCTGTGAAAATCTCCAGGTGCGCGGGTGGTCTGGGCAGTGATCAATGAGCCGCTGTACTGACAGGTCTCGGCTCGAGAAGAAGGAGAGTCCCAAGATCGTTCTGAGCGCTGACCGGATATTTCGAGATGAGCTTCGCATCACCTCGATATTTTCCGCATTGCTGGTTGGCCTCAGCGTTCATTTCCAGCCGCTTGAAGATGTTTGCCGATCTGGCGCAGCTGAAGGTCCAATTCTTCTACTTTGTTCTCAAGCATTCGCAGCTGATGCCGATAGATTTCGGATGGAGCCGGGCAGCCAGGCCGAGCGCTTGTCTTTCGATTTCGTCGGAAGCCATCGAGAAACCCTTTGGCTTTGAGGGCTCCATCAAGTCAAGGCTGTCAGGTATGAAACGATGGGCGGACAGTCACCAGTGCGCCAAGTAGGACTATTATGGTAATTAAGGGTAAAGAGCGTGGAGTTAGAAGTTTGTAAGATCTTGGAAGTGCCTAGAAAACTTGCTACGAATTTTTTTAAATTTTGACCGAGAATTTGATCGGTTGACTACATGATTAATTTGATTTCTAGATTTTGGTTAACAATGAACAAGCCACTTTATTATCTTCATATTCCAAAAACCGCCGGTACATCATTAACGTCATTTTTAGATGCGCAATTTGACCGCTCTCAGATATGCCATGCTCAATTGCTTCCAGAGCTTTTCAACTTGGATAGTGACTCCATTTCCAAGTATGATTTTTTTCGCGGGCATCTATGGTTTGACTTGAATAACTATGTGGGGAAGGAGCTCAACTACATAACGATGTTGCGAGATCCTGTGCAGCGTACGATTTCGTGGTATTCACATGTCAAACGTGACATAAATGCCTATCGCCATGATCGCGTCGTGGAAGAAAATTGGTCATTGTTCGACTTTGTTACTGATAAAGAAACTCACTGGGATATGGTGAACGCTCAAACTATATTTCTTGCCGCGGATCTGGATTTTGAGAAGCTTGCTAATGATCCAGTCGGTTATGGTAGGGCTGTTATAAAGAGTTATGCTGCACGTAACAATGATCGAGAACTTCTGGATTTGGCGAAATCCCGGCTTGAAAAGTTTATGTTCTTTGGTATCACCGAGCGAATGAGTCAGTCATTGCAATTGTTGTCACACGCCTTGGATGTTTATCCGAAATTTTCCCGGCAAAAATTGAATGTATCAGAAAATCGACCATTGGATGATGAGATTTCAAATGAAACAATTCAAGCCATAAGAGAAATTACTTCGTTGGATCAAGAGCTTTACGATTGGGCAGTGAAGACTTTTGAGTCTAGGTATGACGAATTGGTGAATTCGTTACTCATGCATAATTATATCTCTAGCCCCAAGCACGCGGACAAGGCTTGTAATATTCAACTGTCTGCGGTGGAAAGGAAGGCGCTGCAAATCAATACAATATCCTTCCCGGATGCTGTTGAGCAGGGCGCTCATTTTGAAGTTGAAGTCGAGGTAACCAATAACTCGAAATACCGTATCCAGAGTAGTGGTCCCTATCCTGTTAATATTTGCTACCACTGGATAGATCCGATCACAGATGAGGTCATTATCTTTGATGGGGTTAGGACCAAGATTGAGCCGACTTTGCTTTCAGGGGAAAACCTCAAACTTAATGTAGAGGTTATCGCTCCTGAACGGTTAGGACTATCAACTCTCCGGCTGACGTTTGTTCAGGAAGGAGTGTCGTGGTTTGATGAGTCGCAGAGTGCGATTTTTTCGGATATTGAGGTTCTTGTAAAATGAAAACAAGCGGGGAAGACCTCACTTGGCATTTGGGAGCCTTGACCCGGGAAGATCGGGAACTGCATTTGGGGCAGCAAGCCATTACCGTTTGGCTCACAGGGCTTAGTGGGTCTGGAAAATCATCCTTGGCTTTTGCCTTAGAAAAAAAGTTATCAGCGCAGGATAAAAGTTGTTTTGTTCTAGATGGTGATAACGTTAGGCACGGTCTTAATAAGGACTTAGGATTTAGTCTGTCCGACAGATCGGAGAATATAAGGAGGATAGCTGAAGTTGCCAGGCTCATGAATGATGCTGGCCTGATAGTCATCGTAGCGATAATTTCTCCGATGATTGAGGACCGGGCTTTAGCGGTCGAGATAATTGGTGCCGATCGCTTTCATGAGGTTTTTGTAAGTACTCCTCTCAGTATCTGTGAAGAAAGAGATTCCAAAGGACTGTATCGAAAAGCGCGCTGTGACTCTTTAGAAAACTTTACGGGTATCTCTTCGCCTTATGAACCACCGTTGGCACCCGCTTTAGTTATAGATAACACCAGGCTATCTGTGGAAGACAATGCAAACAAAATCCTCCGATACTTGAAGGGATAGTGCGTTCGGTCTTTATAAACGACGTTTTTGTCGGGATCGATGTTTCACTCCAGCTTAGGAGTTGCCTTGACGAGGAGGGGCCGTTGGTTCGGTTTCAATGGTGCCAACCCAAAAAAATCCGTTCTGCTTATCTATAAGGGCTTACCGAATGTGGGCCCTTTTTTGTGCTTCCGATTTACTGCGGAGCGTTCGTATATATCGGCTTCGTTCAGGTATGAAGGTCTCTTCGCCGATGACGCGTCTTTCTTTCGAGTTGGGCCGTTAACGCCGATTTCAATTTCAGTACCTCGTCAGTGAATTTTTGAACTGTCTCAAGGTCGTATCTCCGACTTTTGCCTTGAGCACATCAAATGAAGCGTGTAGTAATAATGTTCATGACCCTTTCAACGACGCTGCTCGTGGCTGGGTGCGGCCCTCATTGGGATGAGGGGGATAGATACGGTCGTGATCGTGGCTATGATCATGATCGTGGATACGACCGAGTGCATGACCGAGATTATGACGATTATCGAGGTCACGATCGTAGGTATGATCGTCGCGACAATGATCAGGGATATGAGCGCAATCGCGATCATGATCGTAACGATAGAGACGACTAGCCCGCGCTGATCTACCTTTCGCTTTCCGAGTTGAGACGAGTTGCGATGGTTGAAGAACGGTCGTACATGATTGCGGATATCGCAGTTTCCGTCATCTGATAGAGCGTAGCGTTCTTGCAAACGACGAGGACTGGGTGCGGCAGGATGAGGTGCAGATGACTCACGGTCGATTTCCGGTTTTCCCGTTATTATCAGCTCCTTTCGAAAAAATATAGAGTTCTTCTTCCAGATACATAGCAGCCGGACTGGGTGCCCCGGCTGCAATCAACTCTAGCTCTCTGGATACAGCTATAAGTCGTCTGCCATCCCTGAATTCAGAATCTTGTGCAGAAGACTGGGCATTTTGCTTTGCGCCTGACATGCTGGCTTCCTTGTTTGCGCTTGAAAAGTCATGAATACCGCCAGGCCGTTGCTATTTCAATCCTTTGAGTTGTCTTAACTGAGACAATTTGTGACAGCAAATCAATCAAGTTTGGACAACTGAGCGGCTTCTATTGAGTCAGGCTCAGTTCGGCACGGGTTGGGTGCGAATTACTGTTCGAGATACATCCGGGTTACTCGATACTTTTCACGCCTACCGTGTTCCGCGCCAACTTTGCTCTTTCGCTCCAGGTTATGGTGTGGCTCGCCTTATTCCACCGAACATTCCTTATCCCGCGACGTAGGGCTTTTTCAACGACGTCGAAGATATTGTGAATAGTGAAAGTGGCACCTGCGCACTCGCCGTGATGAAGCAGGGCCGTCTTCCAGGCCTCAATGTCGCTCATGCCTGATCTTTCGATAACCATGACTTTCTTAAATCCATTGGCCACAAAGTGGATCTCGTAGCGTTCTGTCATTACTCAGCGTCCTGCATACATGCTTCCATATGCGAAACATTATCATTTGCTGCGGGTTTTAGGTACTGTGCCTGATCAATGAGATGTATTCCGACGACATTGAACTGTGGGCATTGATTCGCATCCAAGCAAAACGGGCGACCACGCGTCAACTGCGAATACTCAAGCGGGAGAACATTGATGGGGAGGCGAGCGATGATCAAATTTTTTGCGGCTTACCTGTCTGTTTGCCTTCTGCTGCAATGGACTGTGGTTGAGGCATCTCCCTGGATCGCCTCTCATGTCCTTCTGAGATGGATCCTCTAACGCAGCCGTTGAGGCGTAAAATGGGCGTGCTACCTCATGTAAAGGAGTCGAATATGATCTCCGACCAAATGAACCAGCAAGCACCCGAAACAAGAACAGTGTGGGATCAATATTTCTGTGCGGCGTTGATTGCCGAAAGCAATTTGACTGCGCCCGTCGTAGGCGGGGCTACGCACGAAGACAGACAGAATCTATTGATCGAGAGAGCCAAAGCGCTCGCCGACAAGATGATGGAAAACAGAAAATAACCAGAGCCCAGCCATCGCGCTGGGCTTTTCACATCGGGAGTATTTCGAGGTTACGTCGAGAGATAACGAGTGGCATCGCGGTGCAAAGCGCTAATTCATGGGCTACTACTGACAGGCTGATTCAATCTCATCCTGGCAGGAGCGTCTCGATGCTGACTCACTGGTTTCTTGCGGCAGTTCATCTTTTGGCATTTGCACTGGGGTTCTGGGCCGTTCTTGCTCGTGGCACGGCCTTTCGGCGCTTAGCTGACGGAGTGGGGCAAGCTCGCAGCGTGTTGGTCGCGGATAATATTTGGGGAATCTCTGCGCTTATCCTGCTCGTGACCGGTGGCATGCGCGCCTTTGGCGGGTACGAAAAAGGCAGCGATTACTACCTGCATCAACCGTTGTTCCACCTCAAAATGACGTTGTTCGTCCTGATTCTGCTACTTGAAGTTGCACCGATGGTGACATTGATCAAATGGCGGGTTGCGCTCGCGCGGGGTGCGGCTATCAATTCCAGGCGAGCAAAGCTATTCGCGCGTATCAGTCATATTGAGGCGCTGCTGGTGTTGCTGATGGTTGTTGCGGCTACGGGAATGGCGCGGGGCGTTGGGACCGCTTAGGCAACTGGCATCAGGCACTTCCTCGGTGTTGCGCGGAAATGTCTGACAGTCATGACTTGCGGCTTGCCGCTAATATGGGTCTGCCTGCAACACAGAGAGGGATGGCGTGGATCACCCAGCATTGGGCCGAGCGAACATACGAAGGTTAGAGCGGCGATTGAATCTTTAGCCAGCCGTCGTTCCGGGGCGAACGGGCTGGCTACTGACTGCAGCAGGATTCAAGGGGTTTGCGGTTTGTCCGGTGCGGTCAAGCCAGCCTGAATGCGCTGATAGATTTCTTCGCGATGCACCGCAACGTCTTTCGGGGCGTTGATGCCAATCCTGACTTGCTGGCCGCTTACGCCCAGGATGGTGATCGTAATGTCATCACCAATGTTTATGCTTTCACCGACTTTGCGGGTGAGTATCAGCATGGTCTTCTCCTTGATTGCTTTGTGGGGCACCTGATTCGGACAGTGCAGAGGTCGGTGGTATGTATAGATTAGTGCGAAGTCTCACGGTTTGGGTGCCTCTTTCTGACGCGCAGATGCAGCATTAATTCCCAAGGTGTAACTATACAGAGGCTGCAACCATCATTCTCGTTGTTTTAAGCCCATTTTGCGGCACTCGGGAAGTATTCATGAATGATAAAATCCCCGCTTTAAGCATTCAGAGGGAAACGCTGTGCGCAAAATGATCATGGTAATCGCGGTAATGGCGCTGGCGGGATGTGGTGAGGGCAAGAGCGTCGATGCACCGAAGCCACAAGTGGCAGCGGTCGTCGCGCCAGCACAGGTTTCTGGACCTCAATGGGATCTCGAAGTGCGAGGGGCAACCCCTCAGGCTGTCAGCGATCTCAGTGGGTGGTTGATCGAGCACAGTTTCATGTCCAGCGTCGTCAAGGAAGACGGCAAGGTGCGGATTCTGATGGGGCCTTACAATTCGAAAGCAGAAGCAGAGGCCAAGCAGGCCGAGGTGGCGGCAGCCATTACCAGGGCGAAAAAGCAGAACATCGAGTTGCTTGTTCTTGAGCGTCCAACTGCCCAGTAACGAGTACGCTGGTGCTTTTTAGCCCAGTCGTTAAACGTGGCGCCAGAGCACAGCTAACGGCTAGAAAGGACAAAGGCCCCGGGTGGTAAACCCGGGGCCTTGTTGTTTTTAGCGGCAGCTCAGCCGCAAGCTTTCATGTCCACCGGGCCGACGAAATCGTTGCCACGCCCCATGACGCACGCCACGCTCTGGTTACGCTGACGTTCCCAGGCCTGAACCGGATAAGTCTTGTTCCAGGCGTCGTACAGTTGCCGATCCTGTTTCGACAGGCGCAATCCATATTGTTTGCTCATGTAGAAATAAGTCCGGGCGATCATGCCGCGAATGGATGGGCGCGGCATGACCTTTTTCGCCTTGAAGTCGACCTGAGTCAGGCACGAGCCGTACTGGCCGGATTGCTCCGGCAACCAGCCGAAACTGAAGTTGCTGCGATCGCCATTGACCTCGCCGATGCTGGGTACAAGGTTATGCAGATCGGCCTCGGCTTTCTGATAGGTCGGATCGTACCGGGTGCAGTTCTTGCGTCCGCCTTCTTGCCAGCATTGGCGCTGATGACCGATCTGCCAGGCCGGAACGATGTGCTCCCATTCAATACGAGAGGCGCGCTTGGCATTTTTGCGCGGGACATAGCCGCATGCTGCGAGGTTTACCTTGTTGCCGGTGTATTTGCAGCCGCAGTAAAACTCGGTGGATTGTGGTGCATATAGCTTCCAGGCGACTTTCTTGGCTTCGTTAAAGGTGCGTGGTGCATCAGCCTGGGCGCCCATGGCGAACAACAGAAGCATTAAAGCAAAACAACGGACACTCATTGACTCAGTCTTCCTTCGGCACAACCCAGAAAATCTGCACGCCGCCATCGTCGCGATAGGCGAGGGTAACGTTGTCGTTCTCGTCGATTTCTTCGAGCAAGCGTTCCCACTCATCCACGGGTTCGTCTGGAAGACGGAAGACCAGGGCTGCCTTGGCTTTTTGAGCAGTGGGGGAGTTGATGATTTTCTGAACGCGCAGGCCCATGCGTACATAGGAGTCAGGAGAGGCAGAGGTTGTGTCCACGGAATTATCCTTATTAAGCTGTACGTGCATACAGTATTTAACTGTAGGCATTTTCGCAACTGCTTAAAATTCAAGAAAATCCTCTGACAGCACCTTTTTCATTTTGGTGTAGGACGGTGGAATTTTTTTTGTCGGATGTGAAGCGCGAGCGTGCCATTAAAGCGGGCGATACGGTGCCCGACCGGAACCGGTCGGGCGAGGGTGGGGCTAATCAGTATTCCCAGAACATCCGTTGCAGCTCTTTGCTGTCATTGGTCTTGGTCAGTGCGACCATGGCCAGGATGCGCGCCTTCTGCGGATTCAAATCATGCGCCACGACCCAGTCGTACTTGTCGTCTGGTTGTTCGGCGTTACGCAGTACGAAACCACCGGCGTTGACGTGGGAAGATCGAATGATTTGCACGCCGTCCTTGCGCAAGGCCTGCAAGGCTGGAACGACTCGCGAGGAAACAGAGCCGTTTCCAGTGCCTGCGTGGATGATGGCCTTCGCGCCTGACTGAGCCAGCGCCTTGTAGGCGGTATCGCTGACGTTGCCGTAGGAGTAGGCGATTTCCACGTCAGGCAGGCTCTTGATGGTTTTGATGTCGAATTCTGAATCCATGGTGTGACGCTTGGCGGGCAGGCGGAACCAGTAGGATTTGCCTTCAACCACCATCCCGAGCGGGCCCCAGGCACTTTTAAATGCCTCGGTCTTGATGTTGATCATTTTGCTGACATCGCGACCCGACTGGATCTCATCGTTCATGGTCACCAGTACGCCTTTGCCACGCGCATCTTTACTGCTGGCAACGGCCACGGCGTTGTACAGGTTAAGCATGCCATCGGCCGACATCGCAGTGCCTGGACGCATGGAGCCGACGACGATGATTGGCTTGTCGGTTTTTTCTACAAGGTTCAGGAAGTAAGCGGTTTCTTCCAGGGTGTCGGTACCGTGGGTAATCACGATGCCATCGACGTCCTTGCTGTCGGCCAATTCCGCCACGCGACGACCCAGTTGCAGCAAGTTCTCGTTGGTAATGCTCTCGGAGGCGATCTGCATGACTTGTTCGCCGCGAACATTGGCCAGTTGGCTCAGCTCTGGAACGCCGGCAATCAATTGTTCGATGCCGACTTTCGCCGCTTGATAAGTCGCGCTGTTCGCAGCACTGGCGCCTGCACCGGCGATGGTGCCGCCAGTGGCGAGGATGACTACGTTCGCCAGTTTCTGTTGGGTTTCCACTTCTTTTGCTTGAAGGGCAGTCGGCAGGAGTAGCAGGAGGGCCAAGGCGCCCGGAACAAAGGTCTTGAAAGCAGATGTCATTATTTTTCTCTTCTAGTAGTGAGACGGTGCTGATGCAAGTTCATCTAGATGCGCCCCAGACGGATCTGAACGTTTGGGGTGCAGGAGAGGAGCAGGATCTGTACCAGTCACACACGGTGTTGAGAAAAATGTTTAACTTATTGATTTGTTTGTTTATTTAAACCCGCCCGTCACTTCGTTATCGCATTTCTTCGTCCGGGTTTCCGACTGTGTGCAGCTTTTTCGTTCGGTACTCCGAAAATGAATGGGGGGTCTGTTTGAGCCATTTGTTTCAGCGGGTGAAAAACTGTCGTTAAAGAAACCCGTGCCCAAGTCGATGATCCTTTAAAGGATGTTTTTTTCAGGAGTTCACATGTCGTTTTCTGTTGGTCTTCCAAATGCTGCTGGCATCACCATAAGCGGCAAGTCGGCCGCAACGGTCCGTGCATTGAGCGACGCAACAGCTGATGCGGCTGCTCAAGCGCTGAGTACAAAGGAAAGTGACGGCAAACAAGTCAGGACCGGTCCTGTTGGTTTGGATAAAACTGCAGGCACTGAGGAGCCGGCCAACGACAACACCAGCATCGCGGTGAAAGTCTTGCTCAAGCGCCTGAAGGAGTTGCAAGAACAACTGCGTCAGCAACAGCAACAATTGGCGGCGGCTCAGTCCGCGGCCTATTCCACGCCGGAAGCCAAAATGACGGCGGTGTCGGCAATTCAAGGGCAAATAGCTGAAACCAACGGCGCCATCCTGCAAGTCAGCGCCAGCCTGATCAAAGAGGTGACCAAGGGAGCCAGCACTGGATCGATGGTCAATACGACGGCGTAAGGTGAATGCCGGTTCTCGCAATGAACTGCACGGCTTTTGTGGCCGTTGACAAATATCAGCAGGGTTCGCATAGTTCGGTTTACGCAAACGTTTGCGCGGCGTCAGCTGTGGATTAATAGTCCTCAATGACGGTCGTGAAACTTTAGCGAGTACAAGCGTTGCTCACAATAATCATAAGACCGGAGTGAACCCATGAAGCTGCCATTCGCTGGACGTCTTCTCGCTGTCGCTATGCTGGCTGCCGCTGCCGCCGCGCTACCTGTTTCTTCGGCCTTCGCCGAGAGTCCTGAAAAACCCAAAGTCGCGCTGGTCATGAAATCCCTGGCCAACGAATTCTTCCTGACCATGGAAGACGGTGCCAAGGCCTACCAGAAAGACCATTCCGGCGAATTCGAGCTGATTTCCAACGGTATCAAGGACGAAACGGACACTGCCAACCAGATCCGTATCGTCGAGCAAATGATCGTCTCTAAAGTCGATGCATTGGTCATCGCGCCCGCAGACTCCAAAGCCATGGTGCCGGTGATCAAGAAAGCGATTGATGCCGGGATCACCGTGATCAACATCGACAACCAACTGGACCCGGCAGTGGTCAAAAGCAAAAACATCAACGTGCCGTTCGTAGGTCCGGATAACCGCAAAGGTGCGCGTTTGGTGGGCGAGTACCTGGCCAAGCAACTGAAGGCCGGTGACGAAGTCGGGATCATCGAAGGCGTGTCCACCACTACCAATGCCCAGGCCCGAACTGCAGGCTTCAAGGATGCGATGGAAGCCGCGCAGATCAAAGTGGTGTCCGTGCAGTCCGGCGATTGGGAAATCAACAAGGGCAACCAGGTTGCCTCCGCCATGTTGAGCGAATACCCGCAAATCAAGGCCCTGCTGGCCGGTAACGACAGCATGGCGGTCGGTGTGGTGTCTGCCGTGCGCGCTGCGGGCAAGGCCGGCAAAGTACAGGTGGTCGGTTACGACAACATCAATGCCATCAAGCCGATGCTCAAGGACGGCCGCGTGCTGGCCACTGCGGACCAGTTTGCTGCCAGGCAAGCCGTATTCGGCATCGAAACTGCGCTGAAAATCATCAAGGGCGAGAAAGTCGACAGCAGCGCCAACGGCGTGATCGAAACTCCGGTAGAGCTGGTTACCAAGTAATCCTCTGGCGACACAATGGCGCTCGCCCGACCGGGCGAGTGCATGGAGAGTTTTTATGTCAGTTTCTGCCCCGAACGCGGTCCTTTCGGTCAGTGGTATCGGCAAGACCTACGCCCAACCGGTCCTGACCGGTATCGACCTGACGCTCATGCGCGGTGAAGTGCTGGCGCTGACCGGTGAGAACGGCGCTGGCAAAAGCACCCTGTCAAAAATCATTGGCGGGTTGGTTACTCCGACCACCGGCCAGATGCAATTCCAAGGGAAGGATTACCGCCCTGGTAGTCGCACCCAGGCTGAAGACCTGGGTATCCGCATGGTCATGCAGGAGCTCAATCTGTTGCCGACGCTTTCGGTGGCGGAAAACCTGTTTCTCGACAACCTGCCCAGCAACGGTGGCTGGATCAGCCGCAAGCAACTGCGCAAGGCAGCAATCGAAGCCATGGCTCAGGTCGGGCTCGACGCCATCGACCCGGACACCCTGGTCGGCGAGCTGGGCATCGGTCACCAGCAAATGGTCGAGATCGCCCGCAACCTGATCGGCGATTGTCATGTACTGATCCTCGACGAGCCGACCGCAATGCTCACGGCCCGTGAAGTCGAAATGCTGTTCGAGCAGATCACCCGCCTACAAGCGCGTGGCGTATCGATCATCTATATCTCCCATCGTCTTGAGGAGTTGGCTCGCGTGGCCCAGCGCATTGCCGTGCTGCGCGACGGCAATCTGGTGTGCGTCGAGCCGATGGCCAATTACAACAGCGAGCAACTGGTCACGCTGATGGTTGGCCGCGAACTGGGCGAGCACATCGACATGGGGCCGCGCAAGATCGGCGCTCCAGCATTGACGGTCAAAGGGCTGAGCCGCTCCGACAAAGTTCGGGATGTGTCGTTTGAAGTCCGCGCCGGTGAAATCTTCGGGATTTCCGGTTTAATTGGGGCAGGGCGCACAGAGTTGTTGCGGCTGATCTTCGGTGCGGACGCTGCGGACAGCGGCACCGTAGCGCTGGGTTCACCCGCGCAGGTGGTCAGCATCCGCTCACCGGTGGATGCGGTCGCTAACGGCATCGCACTGATCACCGAAGACCGCAAGGGTGAAGGCCTGCTGCTCACACAATCGATTGGCGCCAACATCGCGCTGGGGAACATGCCTGGCATTTCCAGCGGCGGTTTCGTCAACAATGGCGACGAGGCTGCTCTGGCCCAGCGTCAGATCGATGCCATGCGTATCCGCAGTTCTGGTCCGGCGCAATTGGTCTCCGAGTTGTCCGGTGGTAACCAGCAGAAAGTCGTGATCGGCCGTTGGCTGGAGCGTGATTGCTCGGTACTGCTGTTTGACGAACCCACCCGCGGCATCGATGTTGGCGCCAAGTTCGACATCTATGCACTGCTCGGTGAGCTGACCCGCCAGGGTAAAGCGCTGGTGGTGGTCTCCAGTGACCTGCGCGAATTGATGTTGATCTGCGACCGCATTGGCGTGCTGTCGGCGGGGCGCCTGATCGACACCTTCGAGCGCGACAGCTGGACACAGGACGAGTTGCTTGCCGCCGCTTTTGCCGGCTACCAAAAACGTGATGCGCTGCTCAACGAAGCAGCGCCTAGGGATCTTCCATGAATACCGCATCTTCCGCCGGCAAACGCAGTGGCAACTTTTACGGCCTCGGCACCTATCTGGGCCTGGCCGGTGCCTTGCTGGCGATGGTGGTTCTGTTCTCGGTGCTGAGCAGCCACTTCCTGTCTTACGACACGTTCAGCACCCTGGCCAACCAGATTCCGGACCTGATGGTCCTGGCGGTCGGCATGACGTTTGTGCTGATCATCGGCGGCATCGATTTGTCCGTGGGCTCGGTGCTGGCGCTCGCCGCATCGACGGTCAGCGTGGCGATTCTCGGCTGGGGATGGAGCGTCCTGCCGGCGGCGTTGCTCGGTATGGCGGCGGCCGCACTCGCCGGCACCATCACTGGCTCGATCACCGTGGCCTGGCGGATCCCGTCGTTCATCGTGTCCCTTGGCGTGCTGGAAATGGCTCGTGGCGTGGCGTATCAGATGACCGGTTCGCGCACGGCCTACATCGGCGACGCGTTCGCCTGGTTATCCAACCCGATCGCCTTCGGTATTTCGCCCTCGTTCCTGATTGCGTTGCTGATCATTTTCATCGCCCAGGCCGTTTTGACCCGCACCGTGTTCGGTCGCTACCTGATCGGCATTGGCACCAACGAAGAAGCCGTGCGTCTGGCGGGGATCAATCCGAAGCCCTACAAGATTCTGGTGTTCAGTCTGATGGGATTGCTGGCCGGTATCGCCGCTTTGTTTCAGATTTCTCGCCTGGAAGCGGCGGACCCAAATGCCGGTTCCGGTCTGGAGCTGCAAGTGATCGCCGCAGTGGTAATTGGCGGTACCAGCCTGATGGGCGGCCGTGGATCGGTCATCAGCACGTTCTTTGGCGTATTGATCATTTCCGTGCTGGCGGCCGGTCTGGCGCAGATCGGTGCGACCGAGCCGACCAAACGTATCATCACCGGCGCGGTCATCGTGGTCGCGGTGGTACTCGACACTTATCGCAGTCAGCGCGCAAGCCGGCGGACCTGAGTCATGGCAACGATCAAGGATGTAGCGGCGCTCGCGGGAATTTCCTACACCACGGTGTCCCACGTGGTAAACAAGACGCGGCCGGTCAGCGAGGAAGTGCGGATCAAGGTCGAGGACGCGATCAAGACCCTCGACTACGTTCCCAGTGCCGTGGCGCGATCCCTCAAGGCCAAAACCACCGCAACCATCGGTTTGCTGGTGCCCAATAGCCTCAACCCGTACTTCGCCGAACTGGCCCGAGGCATCGAGGATTACTGCGAACGTAACGGCTACTGCGTGATCCTGTGCAACTCCGATGACAACCCGGACAAGCAGCGCAGCTACCTGCGCGTGCTGCTGGAAAAGCGCATCGACGGGCTGATCGTCGCATCCGCTGGCGGTGATAGCGGGTTGGCGCAAGGTCTGGCGGCTGTGCGTACGCCGATGGTGATTGTCGACCGTGGGCTGGAAGGCGTCGATGCGGATTTGGTGCGTATCGATCACGAATACGGCGCCTACCTGGCGACCCGGCACTTGCTGGAGTTAGGCCATCGGGATATCGCCACGATCAGCGGGCCCGCGACGACCAGCGTGGCGCAGATGCGTCTGGCCGGATTTTGCCGTGCACTGGAAGAGGCGGGTATCGAAGTGCCGCGCGAACGCATGCTGGAAAGCGACTTCACCAGCACCGGCGGTTACAGTGCCGCCGCGACCCTGCTGGAACGCAATCCGCCGAGCGCCATTTTCGCCGCCAACGACATGATCGGCATCGGCGTGCTGCGAGCCGCTGCCGAGCGCCATATTCTTGTACCGACGCAATTGTCGGTGATCGGCTTCGACGACATCCAGATGAGCCGTTATGTCTACCCGGCATTAACCACGGTGGGCCAGTCGATCCTGCAGTTGGGCGAGATGGCGGCGGAAGTCCTGCTACGACGGATTGGCACACCAGCCTTGGCCACCGAACATCGAATCGTGACCCCCAGCATCGTTTTGCGCGAATCAACCGCGCCGGTGGCCGGTGTGTTTGCCGAATACCGTTGAAATCGAATTTATGAGTAGTGATGTATGCCAGCAAAAGTAGTGGTAATAGGCAGCCTGAACATGGACCTGGTGACCCGGGCGCCACGGCTGCCACGGGGTGGCGAAACGCTGATTGGCGAATCCTTTGCCACGGTCTCGGGCGGCAAGGGTGCGAATCAGGCTGTGGCCGCTGCGCGATTGGGTGCGCAGGTGTCGATGGTGGGTTGCGTGGGCAGCGATGCCTACGGCGAGGCGTTGCGCGGGGCCTTGCTGGCCGAGCAGATTGATTGCCAGGCCGTCAGTATCGTGGACGGTTCCAGCGGTGTGGCATTGATTGTGGTCGATGACAACAGCCAGAACGCGATCGTGATCGTCGCCGGTGCCAACGGTGCACTGACGCCTGCGGTGATTGGCTGCTTCGATTCAGTCCTGCAGGCAGCCGATGTGATTATCTGTCAGCTGGAAGTCCCGGATGCCGCGGTCGGCCACGCGCTCAAGCGCGGTCGTGAGCTGGGCAAAATCGTGATTCTCAACCCGGCGCCGGCCAGTCAGCCGTTGCCGGCGGACTGGTACGCGAACATCGATTACCTGATTCCGAACGAAAGCGAGGCGTCGGCGCTGAGTGGTTTGCCGGTGGATTCTCGACAAACCGCGGAAGCCGCCGCGACCCGTTTAATCGAGATGGGCGCTGGCAAGGTGATCATCACCCTCGGCGCTCAAGGGTCGCTGTTTGCCGATGGCAAAAGTTACGCGCATTTCCCGGCGCCGACCGTTAAAGCGGTAGACACCACGGCGGCCGGCGATACGTTTGTCGGCGGTTTCGCTGCGGCACTGGCGAGCGGCAAAAGCGAAGTTGAAGCCATTCGTTTTGGGCAAATCGCCGCGGCATTGTCAGTCACCCGCGCAGGTGCACAACCCTCGATTCCAACCTTGTCCGAAGTGCAGGCGTTTAAAACACCATGAAAAAGACACCTTTGCTCAACATCGCGTTGTCGCGACTCATCGCTTCTTTGGGCCATGGGGACAAAGTGGTCATCGGCGATGCGGGGCTGCCGGTACCGCCGGGCGTTGAATTGATCGACCTGGCCTTGACCCACGGTATTCCGGATTTCGTCAGCACTTTGAAAGTGCTGCTCAGCGAAATGCAGGTCGAAAGCCACGTGCTGGCGCAAGAGATTCTGGAGAAAAAACCTTCGGCATTGGCCGCATTGGAAGAGTTGCAGGCCGAGGGTGCGCTGGGTCAGCGCGAGCTGCTCAGTCATGAACAATTCAAAGTCCTCAGCCGACAGGCTCGGGCAATCGTGCGCACCGGTGAATGTCAGCCGTACTGCAACATCGTGTTGATCGCCGGAGTCACGTTCTGAATCGCTTCTGTCTCACTGTTCTACCCTGCACAAGGAGTGCGCCATGTACCGCTATGCTCAGAAACTGCACCAACTGCTCCGGAGTCTGCTGCTTTTGTCCGTGATGACCGCCACCGGCGCCCAAGCGGCGCAAAAGATCGACCTGATCATCGACACCGACCCCGGCGCCGACGACGTGGTTGCCTTGCTGTTTGCGCTGGCATCGCCGGAAGAACTCAATATTCGCGCGTTGACCACTGTCGCTGGCAATGTGCGTCTGGACAAGACCTCGCGTAACGCACGACTGGTTCGTGAGTGGGCAGGGCGCGAGGAGGTGCCGGTCTACGCCGGTGCGCCGAGGCCACTGACGCGCACGCCGATTTATGCCGAGGACATCCACGGCGAAGAAGGTCTTTCAGGCGTTGCTGTGTATGAACCGAAGAAAGGTTTGGCCGAGGGCAGCGCGATCGATTACTTGATCGACACGCTGAAGGCCGCCAAGCCCCACAGCATCACCATCGCCATGCTGGGGCCGCAGACCAACCTGGCGCTTGCGTTGATTCAGGAGCCGGACATCGTTCAAGGCATCAAGGAAGTCGTGGTCATGGGCGGCGCGCACTTCAATGGCGGCAACATCACGCCGGTGGCGGAATTCAACCTGTTCGCCGATCCGCAGGCTGCTGAAGTGGTACTTAACAGCGGTGTGAAACTGACCTACCTGCCGCTGGACGTGACCCACAAAATCCTCACCAGTGACGCTCGCCTGAAGCAGATTGCTGCACTCGACAACAACGCCAGCAAACTGGTGGGCAGCATTCTGAATGAGTACATCAAGGGTGATATGGAGCACTACGGCATTTCGGGTGGTCCGGTGCATGACGCTACCGTCATTGCCTACCTGCTCAAGCCGCAGTTGTTCAGCGGGCGTTCGGTCGGCGTGGTGATCGACAGTCGCGAAGGCCCGACCTTTGGTCAAACCATTGTTGACTGGTATGACCGCCTCAAGGCTCCGAAGAATGCCTTTTGGGTTGAAAGCGGCGATGCTCAGGGTTTCTTCGATCTGCTCACCGAACGGCTGTCGCGCCTGAAGTAAGGCTTACGCACGTTCCGATTGCCCGGCGACGTGATTGTTCGGGTGTCTCGCAAAAATCTGCTTGATGAAGGACTGGGCCGCTTCAGTGCCCAGTTCCTTGACCAATAAGTCGATACTGATGATTGCGAGCTCTTCCGGACTGCCGGGGCTATAAGAGCTGTGGCCCTCTGACCACTTGGCTTTGATGTCGGCGTCGATAATTACTGTGGTCATGGTGCGCTCGTGCAGTCGGGGGGAAGTCTGAATGCCGAGTTAACCATTTCATGGGCCTTTTGGCACTCCGACTTAGGCATGATTGGAGGGCTATGCGACACTTGGTCTTTGATGGCTTTTCAAGGACTGCGCTGTGCAGATCGATTTGAACACACCTGATGGCTTGACCCTTGAGGCCGTGCGTCAACTGCTGGCCGCCGCCAGTGACAGTGAGCACACCCAGTTGCGGGTGACCAAGGGCGGTATCGCCTATATTTCATCGGGCGTCGTGGGCGGCACCGACATCGACGGCTTGCTGTTTCGCCTGGAGACTTGGGCCAAGGGTTCCGGCTACGTCGGGCGGGTGGCCGCGAGTGACGAGGTCTGGGTCATGCAGATCTTCAACGCGCTGAAGCAGAACTGGCCGAAGCCGGCTTTCGACTACATTGACATCTATTGAGTGCGGCTCATATTCAGTCACGATTGAAGTGTGAAGGGCGGGGCGATACTCAGGCAAACTTGCCGTTTGCCCGCAGCGACGTCCAGGTTGCCAGAACGCACTGTGAAACCAAACGCCGGATTGGCGGTCGCACGATTTCAGCTTAACTATCGAAAAAAGGAGGCTTCATGCCTTGGAAGCTCGCGTCATTGGGTACTTTGATGGCTCTTGCCACGCTGGCCGGTTGCAGCACTGGGTCAACCGAGTCGGCAACTGACCCTGTAACGACGACTGACACAGGTCACAGCCGTTGCGAGGCCAAAGCGGCCGAATTCGCCATTGGCAAACAGGCTTCGCCTGAACTGCTGGAGCAGGCGCGTACGCGCGCTGGCGCGCAAAACGCACGGTTCCTTCAGCCAAACGACATGGTGACGCTGGAATATCGCTCCGATCGCCTTAATCTGAACACGGACGCCAATCGGGTCGTCGTTCGCGTCAACTGCGGCTGATTGCTCGGGCTTTTGTGTTACCCATAAAAAACCCCGTCACATGGACGGGGTTTTTTTAGTGCGCCTGGAAATTACTCTGGGCGAACTTGAGCAGCTTGCATACCCTTTTGGCCTTTCTCAGCCACGAAGGAAACGGTTTGGCCTTCTTTCAGGCTTTTGAAACCGTCGCTTTCGATAGCTTTGAAGTGTACGAACAGGTCGTCACCGCCACCTTGAGGAGTGATGAAGCCGAAGCCTTTTTCATCGTTGAACCATTTAACGGTGCCGGTTTGGCGATTAGACATGGTGTATCTCCAAGAAACATATATTTTCAGTAGTACTGTGCTGCTCAGGCCAACTGGGCACACCCGGGTATCATAGTCGAAATGTTCGCTTTGGGAGCCCCCCGCAGGTGCTGTTTGCCCTACAGTCGCACATTCTTTGTTGCCCGATATGGCTGAAAGCCCCGTTTTAAAAGGCTTTCAGCCGAAAGTAAAGACGATAAAAAAAGCTGTAAAACCTGCATAAATTGTACGAAAGGGCCTGATTGGGTGGCTTTCTACCGGTAAATCATGGCCGAAAGCACCAGGGTGAGGTCATTTCGCGTCTTTATTGGAGGCCTTGCATTTTGCAATTTTGCCCAGGGCTTCTTCCTTCAATGCGTCACTTGCAGTGTTGTTCATCAAAGTCTGAATATCGGCAGCCGGATACGATTTGATCGCGTCGGCGCCACAGGCACAGTGGGATTTCGCGGCTGGCGTGCCAATCTTCTCCGCGGCCGCAGGAACGCACTGAGCCATGTACTTCTCTCGCTCGCCTTTAGGCCATTCTGCATGAGCGGCCAGTGGCAGCAGTAGAACGATGGGGGCGACTACAGCGAACAAACGATTCAGACGCATGCCGGGATGCTCCTTGTGGGTCAATGTCTTGTTATCTGAGGGGGGAAGCGGGGATCAAGTTCAGCACTCTGGCATAAAAACGCCAGATTTGCCCCGTTACAAACCCTCTGCACCGCGACGACCGTTCATCTGTGCTAGCATGCCCCGCTCAGGCTTTTGCAGGCTTCGGTCGACCTTCAGTCCCGGATGCGGCAACTGCCCGAATAACCCTGATTTGAATCCCAGTCACTCTGGTTCGGTTTTCCGGTTGGCCGCAAGGCTCCTGCCGCTGTAAGGCAGGCGTTCGTCATTGAATGGCCTGGATCGGATCTTGTACTGGCTCATCCCAACCCACGTGACCTTTGGTAGGGGTCACCACTAGGAGAGGAGGCGCCATGCCAACTATTACTCTTCCCGACGGCAGTCAACGTTCATTCGATCACCCGGTTTCCATTGCCGAGGTCGCCGCATCCATTGGTGCAGGTCTGGCCAAGGCCACTGTGGCCGGCAAGGTCAATGGCAAGCTGGCTGATGCCAGCGACATCATCGACAGCGACGTTACGCTGCAAATCATTACGCCAAAGGATGAAGAGGGGCTGGAGATCATTCGCCACTCTTGCGCCCACCTGGTTGGCCATGCAGTAAAGCAGTTGTACCCGACGGCCAAAATGGTCATCGGTCCGGTCATCGACGAAGGCTTCTATTACGACATCGCCTTCGAGCGTCCTTTCACTCCGGACGATCTGGCGGCTATCGAGCAGCGCATGCAGCAGCTGATCGAGAAAGATTACGATGTGATCAAGAAGGTCACTCCGCGTGCCGAAGTGATCGAAGTGTTCAAGGCTCGCGGCGAAGACTACAAGTTGCGCCTGGTCGAGGACATGCCGAACGAGCAGGCCATGGGCCTGTATTATCACGAAGAATACGTCGACATGTGCCGCGGCCCGCACGTGCCGAACACCCGCTTCCTGAAATCCTTCAAGCTGACCAAGTTGTCCGGCGCGTACTGGCGCGGCGACGCCAAGAATGAGCAATTGCAGCGCGTTTACGGCACCGCTTGGGCCGACAAGAAGCAGCTGGCTGCTTACATCCAGCGTATTGAAGAAGCCGAGAAGCGCGATCACCGCAAGATCGGCAAGCGCCTTGGCCTGTTCCACACCCAGGAAGAGTCGCCGGGCATGGTGTTCTGGCATCCGAACGGCTGGACTCTGTACCAGGTGCTTGAGCAATACATGCGCAAGGTTCAACGCGACAACGGCTACCTGGAGATCAAGACTCCTCAAGTCGTTGACCGTAGCCTATGGGAGAAATCCGGGCACTGGGCCAACTACGCCGACAACATGTTCACCACTCAGTCGGAAAATCGCGACTACGCCATCAAGCCAATGAACTGCCCTTGCCACGTGCAGGTGTTCAACCAGGGCCTGAAAAGCTACCGCGAGTTGCCAATGCGTCTGGCCGAATTCGGTGCCTGTCACCGTAACGAGCCATCGGGTGCATTGCACGGCATCATGCGTGTGCGTGCGTTCACTCAGGACGATGCCCACATCTTCTGCACTGAAGAGCAGATGCAGGCCGAATCCGCTGCATTCATCAAGCTGACCATGGACGTTTATGCCGACTTCGGCTTTAAAGACGTCGAAATGAAGCTGTCCACTCGTCCGGAAAAACGCGTCGGTTCCGACGAATTGTGGGATCGCGCTGAAGCCGCATTGGCCGCAGCCCTTGATAGCGCAGGCCTGCCGTACGATTTGCAGCCGGGCGAAGGCGCGTTCTACGGTCCGAAGATCGAGTTCTCGCTGAAAGATTGCCTCGGTCGGGTCTGGCAGTGTGGTACCCTGCAGCTCGATTTTAACCTGCCTGTCCGTCTGGGAGCCGAATACGTCTCCGAAGACAACAGTCGCAAGCACCCGGTGATGTTGCACCGGGCGATCCTGGGCTCCTTCGAACGTTTCGTCGGGATTCTGATCGAGCACTACGAGGGTGCATTCCCGGCGTGGCTGGCTCCGACCCAGGCAGTGGTGATGAATATCACTGATAAACAGGCAGATTTTGCCGCTGAGGTTGAAAAAACTCTCAACGAAAGCGGATTTCGTGCCAAGTCTGACTTGAGAAATGAAAAGATCGGCTTTAAAATCCGCGAGCATACTTTGCTCAAGGTTCCCTATCTCTTGGTTATCGGAGATCGGGAAGTCGAGATGCAGACTGTCGCTGTGCGTACTCGTGAAGGTGCTGACCTGGGCTCGATGCCCGTCGCCCAGTTCGCTGAGTTTCTCGCGCAAGCGGTTTCCCGGCGTGGTCGCCCAGATTCGGAGTAATTATTATTAAGCGTGAAATGAGACAAGATAAACGAGCTGCACCGAAGGCCCCGATCAACGAGAATATCTCGGCACGCGAGGTTCGGTTAATTGGTGCTGAAGGTGAACAGCTTGGGATTGTGTCAATTGAAGACGCGCTTCTTAAGGCTGAAGAGGCCAAGCTGGATCTGGTGGAGATTTCCGCCGATGCAGTACCACCTGTTTGCAAACTGATGGACTACGGCAAATCGATCTTCGAAAAGAAGAAACAGGTTGCTGCGGCCAAGAAAAACCAGAAGCAGATTCAGGTCAAAGAAATCAAGTTTCGTCCAGGGACGGAGGAAGGGGATTACCAGGTAAAACTGCGCAACCTGGTACGTTTCCTGAGTGACGGGGACAGGGCCAAGGTATCCTTGCGATTCCGCGGCCGTGAGATGGCCCACCAGGAGCTGGGGATGGAACTCCTCAAGCGAGTTGAAGGTGACTTGCTCGAGTACGGTTCGGTCGAACAGCATCCTAAGATGGAAGGACGCCAGCTGATCATGGTCATCGCCCCGAAAAAGAAGAAGTAATCAACAGGGCACGGCAGGCCTTCTGATTATGTTTATCAACTGAATGCGGAGTATCCGAACATGCCAAAAATGAAGACCAAAAGTGGTGCTGCTAAGCGGTTTCTGAAAACTGCTAACGGTATCAAGCACAAGCACGCTTTCAAGAGCCACATCCTGACCAAAATGTCGACCAAGCGTAAGCGTCAACTGCGCGGTAGCAGCTTGCTGCATCCGTCTGACGTGGCAAAAGTCGAGCGCATGCTGCGCCTTCGTTAATTTTAGTCAAGAATAGAGGAAGTAACTCATGGCTCGTGTAAAGCGTGGCGTCATTGCCCGTAAACGTCACAAAAAAATTCTGAAACTTGCTAAAGGCTACTACGGCGCTCGCTCGCGCGTATTCCGTGTTGCCAAGCAAGCGGTAATCAAGGCAGGCCAATACGCCTACCGTGACCGTCGTCAGAAAAAACGTCAGTTCCGCGCTCTGTGGATCGCTCGTATCAATGCTGGTGCACGTATCAACGGTCTGTCCTACAGCCGTTTCATCGCCGGCCTGAAAAAAGCGTCCATCGAGATCGACCGTAAGGTTCTGGCTGATCTGGCAGTGAACGAAAAAGCGGCGTTTGCTGCGATTGTCGAGAAAGCTAAAGCCACCTTGGCTTAAGTACCCCCGACAGTCACCCGGCCTCACCTTCGTGGGGCCAGGTGTTAAACGTCATAAATAGGGGAAGAGCCTTCAAGCTCTTCCCCTATTTTGTATCTGGAGTCTGTACATGGAAAACCTGGATGCGCTCGTCTCGCAAGCTCTAGAGGCTGTGCAAAGCGCTGAAGATATCAATGCCCTGGAGCAAATCCGGGTTCACTACCTTGGCAAGAAGGGTGAATTGACTCAGGTGATGAAGACCCTGGGGAATTTGCCGGCAGAAGAGCGTCCGCAAGTCGGTGCGCTGATCAACGTTGCCAAGGAGCGTGTCACAGACGTTCTCAATGCGCGCAAGGCATTGTTTGAAGAGGCCGACCTGGCCGCCAAACTCGCTGCCGAGTCCATTGACGTGACCCTGCCTGGCCGTGGTCAGACCTCCGGTGGTCTGCACCCGGTTACCCGCACTCTGGAACGCATCGAGCAGTTCTTCACCCACATTGGCTACGGCATTGCCGAAGGCCCTGAGGTCGAAGACGATTATCACAACTTCGAAGCGCTCAACATCCCAGGTCATCACCCGGCCCGGTCGATGCATGACACCTTCTATTTCAACGCCAACATGTTGCTGCGCACCCATACCTCACCGGTACAGGTCCGCACCATGGAGTCGAAACAGCCGCCGATCCGCATCGTCTGCCCAGGCCGTGTGTACCGTAGCGACTCGGATATCACCCACTCGCCGATGTTCCACCAGGTCGAAGGCCTGCTGGTCGATCGCGACATCAATTTCGCCGACCTCAAAGGCACCATCGAAGAATTCCTGCGGGTGTTCTTCGAGAAAGAACTGGCCGTGCGTTTCCGTCCTTCGTACTTCCCGTTCACCGAGCCATCCGCTGAAGTCGACATGGAATGCGTGATGTGCAGCGGTAAGGGCTGCCGCGTCTGCAAGCAAACCGGCTGGCTGGAAGTCATGGGCTGCGGCATGGTTCACCCGAACGTGCTGCGCATGTCCGGGATCGACCCGGAAGAATTCTCGGGCTTTGCCTTCGGCATGGGCGTTGAGCGTCTGGCCATGCTGCGTTACGGCGTGAACGACTTGCGTCTGTTCTTCGACAACGACTTGCGGTTCCTCGCGCAATTTCGCTAGTCGTAACGTATTTTTAGGAGAGCAGGATGAAATTCAGTGAACAATGGCTGCGCGGCTGGGTAAGCCCGCAGGTAAGTCGAGACGAGCTGGTTGCCCGTCTGTCGATGGCCGGTCTTGAGGTCGATAGCGTTACGCCGGCCGCCGGTGTATTCAGCGGCGTGATCGTGGGCGAGGTGCTGAGCACCGAGCAGCACCCGGACGCCGACAAGTTGCGCGTGTGCCAGGTCAGCAATGGCTCGGAAACCTTCCAGGTAGTCTGCGGCGCGCCAAACGTGCGCCCGGGCCTGAAGATTCCGTTCGCCACCATCGGTGCCGAACTGCCGGGCGACTTCAAGATCAAGAAAGCCAAGCTGCGTGGCGTTGAATCCAACGGCATGCTGTGTTCGCAAGCCGAGCTGCAAATCGGTGAAGGCAACGACGGCCTGATGGAATTGCCGGCCGATGCGCCAGTGGGTCAGGATATTCGTGAATACCTGAACCTGGAAGACGCCAGCATCGAAGTCGATCTGACCCCGAACCGCGGTGACTGCCTGTCTTTGGCTGGCCTGGCCCGTGAAGTCGGCGCGTTGTATGCCGCTCCCGTCACGCGTCCGGTAGTTTCTTCCGTTCCAGCCACGCACGATGAAGTGCGCTCGGTTGAGGTGCTGGCGCCTGCTGCCTGCCCGCGTTACCTGGGTCGTGTGATCCGCAACGTCGACCTGTCCAAGCCTACGCCGCTGTGGATGGTAGAGCGCCTGCGTCGTGCCGATGTGCGCAGCATCGATGCTGCCGTCGACATCACCAACTACGTGATGCTGGAGCTGGGCCAACCGCTGCACGCTTTCGATCTTGCCGAAATCAATGGCGGCATCCGCGTGCGCATGGCTGAAGAAGGCGAGAAGCTGGTGCTGCTCGATGGTCAGGAAGTCAGCCTGCGTAGCGATACGCTGGTGATCGCCGACCACACCCGCGCGTTGGCTATTGCCGGCGTCATGGGTGGCGAGCACAGCGGCGTCAATACCGCGACCACTCGCGATGTTTTCCTGGAAAGTGCGTTCTTCGATCAAATCGCTGTTGCCGGCAAGGCCCGTTCCTATGGCCTGCACACTGATGCCTCGCACCGCTACGAGCGTGGCGTGGACTGGCAACTGGCCCGTGAAGCCATGGAGCGCGCCACTGGCCTGCTGCTGGAAATCACTGGTGGCGAAGCCGGCCCAATCATCGAAACCGTGAACGAACAGCACTTGCCGTCGATCGCGCCGGTGACCCTGCGCGCTCAACGCATCACCCAGATGCTGGGCATGGAAATGGACTCGGCTGAAGTTGAGCGTCTGCTCAGCGGTCTCGGCCTGACCATTACCGCTGACGGGGCGGGGCAGTGGCGCGTAGAAGTGCCAAGCCACCGCTTCGACATCAGCCTGGAAGTCGATCTGATCGAAGAATTGGCGCGTCTGTACGGCTACAACCGTCTGCCGGTTCGTTACCCGCAAGCGCGTCTGGCGCCACAAGCCAAGGCAGAAGCGCGTAGCGACCTGCCGGAACTGCGTCGTCTGTTGGTCGCCCGTGGTTATCAGGAAGCGATCACCTACAGCTTCATCGATCCGAAACAGTTCGAGTTGTTTAATCCGGGTGTAGAGCCGTTGCTGCTGGCCAATCCGATTTCCAACGACATGGCTGCCATGCGTTCGTCGCTGTGGCCCGGTCTGGTCAAGGCGCTTCAGCACAACCTGAACCGTCAACAGGACCGCGTCCGTCTATTCGAAAGCGGGTTGCGTTTCGTCGGTCAGCTTGATGGCCTGAAGCAAGAGCCGATGCTGGCCGGTGTGGTTTGCGGTAGCCGTCTGCCGGAAGGCTGGGCGCAGGGTCGCGACACCGTAGACTTCTTCGACATCAAGGCTGACGTGGAAGCGGTGCTGGGCTTCGCCGGTGCGCTGGATGCATTCACGTTTGTACCGGGCAAACACCCGGCGTTGCACCCGGGTCAAACCGCGCGCATCGAACGCGAAGGTCGTCTGGTGGGCTTCATCGGCGCTATCCATCCTGAATTGTCGAAAAACCTGGGTCTGGATCGTCCGGTGTTTGTTTTCGAGATGGTTCTGGCAGAAGTGGCATCGGGCAAAATGCCTAAATTCCACGAGTTATCGCGCTTCCCTGAAGTACGTCGTGACCTTGCACTGATTGCGCACACAGACGTTGCAGCTACGGCTGTACTGGACGTAATCCGTGAAAATGCAGGCGAATGGCTGACAGACCTCAGGCTATTTGACGTGTATCAGGGTAAAGGCATTGATCCTGATAGAAAAAGCCTCGCAGTCGGCTTGACCTGGCAGCATCCATCGCGCACTCTTAATGACGATGAGGTGAATAATGCGACGCAAAACATCCTCACCTCGCTCGAACAAAGGTTGAACGCCACGTTAAGGAAGTGACGTATGGGGGCTTTGACGAAAGCTGAAATGGCGGAACGTCTGTATGAAGAGCTGGGCCTGAACAAGCGGGAAGCCAAGGAATTGGTTGAACTGTTTTTCGAGGAGATCAGGCACGCTCTTGAAGACAACGAACAAGTCAAATTGTCCGGTTTCGGCAATTTCGACCTTCGGGACAAACGCCAGCGGCCTGGCCGCAATCCGAAAACGGGAGAAGAAATCCCGATCACGGCTCGCCGTGTGGTCACCTTTCGTCCAGGGCAGAAGTTGAAGGCCCGAGTTGAGGCTTATGCTGGAACCAAGTCATAACGACGAGCTACCCGTCATCCCAGGCAAACGCTACTTCACCATTGGTGAAGTTAGCGAGCTGTGTGCAGTAAAACCACACGTGCTGCGCTACTGGGAGCAGGAGTTTCCTCAACTCAACCCCGTCAAACGCCGCGGAAACCGCCGGTATTATCAGCGCCAGGATGTGCTGATGATCCGGCAGATCCGCGCGCTTCTTTACGATCAAGGGTTCACCATCGGCGGCGCGCGCCTGCGTTTGTCCGGTGATGAAGCCAAAGACGACACAACCCAATACAAGCAAATGATTCGCCAGATGATCGCTGAGCTCGAAGATGTTCTGGTAGTTCTCAAGAAATAAAAACCTGCTTTTAAATACTTCCAGTTTTCAAAAGCTTGCGATATATTCTTGAACGTTCCTCGAGATGAGGAACAGGTTTCACGCCTAGTCGGGGCGTAGCGCAGTCCGGTAGCGCACTAGCATGGGGTGCTAGGGGTCGAGTGTTCGAATCACTCCGTCCCGACCATATAATTAAAGGGGTTGCGGGATTTTATCTCGCGACCCCTTTTCATTTTTGGTCGGTTTTACCCCTACAAAGCGACTGGCTCTGCGTGGAATCTTCGGCTGTGATAGTTCCTTGAGGACGGATCGAAGAGCGAAGCGGTTATGAACCGGGCTTCACGCCTGGTCCGTACTCAAGCTGCATGGAAGGCTGGCTAGGTGATATTGGTTTGATTACAAAAGGGCCCTGGGGGCTTTTTGTTGGGCGGACTTCCATTGCTTTGTATGAGAACTCACCATAAATTCCATGTGTAATCGACGTTCACCCGCAGCTCATTGTCATCCCGATGGCTGGCCTGGGCGCTGAAGTCGTTGCGGTACCAGGCGTTGCGCAACCGTAGCGCCAAGCCTTTCAGTTGGCCGCTCTGCAGCACATAGGACACCTCGATATCCTTTTCGCTCTCTGTCAGGTTGGAGCCTCCCAGCTTAGCCAGTTCGATATTGTCGCCACTTACGTAGCGCAGCATGCCATTCAGTCCCGGCACGCCTAGGCCTGCAAAATTGTAGTCATACCGTACCTGCCAACTGCGCTCTTTGGGGTTGAGAAACTCAGAGCTCAGAGTGCCTTCGGTGATCACTAACGGTTCGGTGCCGAACAGGTATGGCATGGCTGTCTTGCCTGTCAGTTGCATGTAGCCGGCACCGAATTTGTGGGCGCCCAGGGCATACGTCAGCATCAGTGCCGCATTGCGGTTGTCCACCGCGCCGGCTTTTGCCGCGCCATCCTCGTCGGTGACGAACAGGCGGAAATCGCTTTTCAGGCTGCCGGGGCCCATCGGGCGATTGTCGACAAAGCCGTAGAAGTCCTTGCGGTACAGGTCAGCGAGTTCTGCGTGGTAGTACTTCAGCGTCAGTTGCGGCGACCAGGCATAGTCTCCGCCGACGAAAGAAAAACGGTCCGACTCGGCGGCGCCATTGAAGCGTCCGTTAGGTGAACCGACCGACATTTTCTGGTAATCGGTGGAGTCGCGCAGGTTGATGCGATCCAGCCAGCCAGCGTGCAGGGTCAGGTTGTCGCTTTCCTGGGACTTGAGGTACGCGCCGCGAAAGGTCTGTGGCAGCAGGCGGGTAGGGCTGGCGAAAGCGATCGGCAGAAACGTGCTGATAGTGCCCAATTGCAGCTCGCTTTTCGATGCCCTGACCTTGGCCGTCAGACCTAGCTCCGAATATTCATCGGCCGGCTCGCGGGTAGTGGCGCTGTACGGCAGCAGGCCGGTGCCGGTGCGAGCGCGTGAAGAATCTAGGCGCACCCCCAGCAAGGCTTGGGCGTCGAGGCCGAACCCCACTGGCCCTTCCGTATAACCTGAACGCACGTTGAGAATGAAACCCTGGGCCCACTCGCGGGCGGCGGCCTGGGGGGTGGCGTTCACGTAGTTACGATCGAAGTAAAAGTTGCGCATCGTCAGATCGGCGTGGCTGTCTTCGACAAAACCGCTGGCACACGCCTGGCCAAGGGATAAAACGCAGGTGCAGGCGCTGAACGCCCGAAGAGAAATCTTGAGCATGCCGGTGTTCACTTTTATTGTTGTTGGAGGTGACCCCGCACCGTTTCCGGCACGGGTTGTTACGCGGGAGTTGTCAGTCAGACCGAGCGCCGTTGCGCCGAACCGACAGGTAAAACATCGCCACTGCGGCGATGACGATTCCCGGCGCCGAGGCGAGCATCACCCCTGCGGTGCCGGTGCCCAAAGCGAGCATCTTGCCGGCCACCAGCGGGCCGCTCATTGCGCCGAGTCTGCCGATAGCCACCGCGGTGCCCACGCCCGTGGCGCGCACAGACGGGCGATAGAAATGCGGTGCCAAGGCATAGAGCACGCATTGCCCGCCGGTGGCGAAAAAGCCGGCGACGAAACCGGCCGCCAGCATGCTTTCCAGCTGGCTGGCCATACCCAGAGCGGTCAGCGAAGCGAGAATACCGACATAGATCAGTGCGGACAGTGCCCAAGCCGGCAAGCGGTCCATCACCCAGCCCAGCATCAAGGTACCGACTGCCGCGCCAATCTGAAGCGCGAGCATGACCCAATTGGCCTGGCGGCCACTGAAACCCTGACCGATCAGCAAGCTTGGGAGCCAGTTGATCAGGATGTAAACCACCATGAGGGTAAAGAAATAGCTGACCCAGATCAGCGCAGTCGGCAGGGCCGCGCCTTCGCGGAAGAGACCTCGGACCACGCCGATGGGAGCGACGTCCTGGACGCTGCGAAATTGCGCCGATTCCGGTAGATAAAGCCCCAGCAGAGGCACGATCAACAGAGGCACCAGGCCGCCGACGTAGAACACTGCCTGCCAGTCGCCCGAAGAGCCGGCAATACCCATCGTCGCCGCCAGCGCCGCGCCTAACGGCACGCCGCAGTACATCAGGCTCACCGCACTGCCACGCAGGCGCGGGCCGGCCACTTCACTGGTCAAGGCAATCAGGTTTGGCAGGGCGGCCCCCAAACCAACGCCAGTCAGGCACCGGGCGACGAGCAGGCTATTGAAGTCCCAGGCCTGGGCGGTGACCAGAGAAAACACTCCGAACAGCGCCACCGACGCCATCAACACGAGCTTGCGACCGATGCGATCGGCCAGCCAGCCGCCCACGAATGCACCGGGCAGCAGGCCGAAAATTCCGGCACTGAACACCCAGCTCATGTGCAATTTATCCAGTTCGAACGCGGCCGCCATGCCTTGGGCAGCGATCCCGGAAGCCTGTAGGTCAAGGCCTTCCATCAGGGCCACGAGGAAACACAGACCGATGGTCCGCGTCATGTGTAGCGGTGTTGTCAGGTTGAGCGTTGTCATGGGCAGTACCCGTTTTATTGTTGTATGGGCAAAACAGGGCCGACGGACCGCTGCGTGGGCGGTCAGCCGGTGTGGTGCTCGGTCAGCGTTTGAGCAGGTCCAGCGCGACATCGACGATCATGTCTTCCTGGCCGCCGACCATCCGGCGCCTGCCCAGTTCGACGAGGATGTCGAGGGTCTGGAGGCCATACTTGGCGGCGGCGATTTCAGCGTGGAGCAGGAAGCTCGAATAGACGCCGGCGTAACCCAATGCCAAGGTCTCTCGATCGACCCGAACCGGACGGTCCTGCAGTGGGCGCACGATGTCGTCGGCCGCGTCCATCAACGTGTAAAGGTCGGTGCCGTGGTTCCAGCCCAGACGCTCGGCGGCGGCAATGAACACTTCCAGAGGCGCATTACCGGCACCGGCACCCATGCCGGCGAGGCTGGCGTCGATGCGGTCGCAACCTTCCTCGACGGCAGTGATCGAGTTCGCCACGCCGAGCGACAGGTTGTGGTGAGCGTGCATGCCGGTCTCGGTTTCCGGCTTGAGCACGGCTTTGAAGGCACGGAAACGGTCGCGGATGTCCTGCATGTTCATCGCGCCACCGGAGTCGGCCATGTACACGCAGGTGGCGCCGTAGCTTTCCATCAGCTTGGCCTGCGCGGCCAGCTGCTCGGCCGGTATCATGTGGCTCATCATCAGGAAGCCGACGGTGTCCATGCCCAGCTCACGGGCGTACTCGATGTGCTGTTTCGACACGTCCGCTTCGGTGCAGTGAGTGGCGATGCGCACCACTCGCGCTCCGGCGTTGTAGGCGGCTTTCAGGTCGTGCACCGTGCCGATGCCAGGCAACAACAGGGTGGTGATCTTGGCGTGGCTGATGACGTCGGCGGCCGCTTCGATCCATTCCAGATCGGTGTGCGCCGCAAAGCCATAGTTGAAACTCGACCCTTGCAAACCGTCACCGTGGGCGACTTCGATCGAGTCGACCTTGGCCGTGTCCAGAGCGCGAGCAATGTCCTGCACATTCTGCAGCGAATACTGGTGACGCACCGCGTGGCTGCCGTCGCGCAGGGTCACGTCAGAGATGTAGAGTTTTTTGCCGGGATTAATAGTCATGTCGGTCTCCTCAGGCGGTGAGCATCGACTGCGCCATGCGCTCGGCGGTGGCCAAGGCAGCGGAGGTCATGATGTCAAGGTTGCCGGCATACGCTGGCAGGTAATGGGCGGCGCCTTCGACTTCGAGGAACACCGATGTCTTGAGCCCGGAGAATGTGCCCAGGCCGGGGATGTGCAGCGGCGCGTCCTCGGGGATGACATCGAATTGCACTTTTTGCTTCAGGCGATAACCCGGCACATAAGCCTGCACGGCCGCCGCCATCTCGACGATGGAGGCCTCGACCAGCGCCTGATCCGCCGCTTCGGATAACACAAATACCGTGTCGCGCATCATCAGCGGCGGTTCGGCCGGGTTCATCACGATGATCGCCTTGCCCTTGGCTGCACCGCCAATGACCTCGATGGCCTTGGAGGTGGTTTCGGTGAATTCGTCGATGTTGGCACGAGTCCCAGGGCCAGCGGATTTACTGGCGATCGAAGCAACGATTTCGGCGTAATGCACCTTCGCCACGCGCGACACGGCCGCGACCATAGGAATCGTCGCCTGGCCACCGCAGGTGACCATGTTGACGTTGAGCTGGCCGAGATTCTGTTCCAGATTCACCACCGGCACGCAGTACGGACCGATGGCTGCAGGCGTCAGGTCGATCAGGCGGATGCCGGGTTTGATCGAGCGCAGGAACGCGTCGTTCTTCACATGGGCACCGGCCGAGGTGGCATCGAACACGAAGTCGATGTCCTTGAATACGTCCATGCGGGTCAGGCCTTCAACGCCTTCATGGGTCACCGCCACGCCCAGGCGCGATGCGCGGGCCAAACCATCCGACGCCGGATCGATGCCGACCATGACCGCCATTTCCAGGTGCTTGGCGTTACGCAGGATCTTGATCATAAGGTCGGTGCCGATGTTGCCGGAGCCGATGATGGCGACTTTGAGTTTGTTCATTGTTGTTGCCTCATTTGCACGCACGTCGCCGATCACTCGGCGCTGAACTGAACACCGACACGACCGATGCCTTCGATCTCGGCCTCGAACCGATCACCCGCCGCCACCGCCACCATCGGCCCAAGTGCCCCGGTCAGAATGATGTCGCCGGCCCGCAGCGGATCGCCCAGGCGCGCCATGGTTTGCGCCAACCACACGGCGGCATTGAGTGGATGGCCGAGGCATTCGGCGCCACTGCCGCTGGACACTTCCTCACCATTGCGGGTCATGCGCATGCTGGCCTGGCGCAGGTCCAGGCCGTCGAGACGCCGCGCCGGGCCACCCAATACAAAGCAGCCACTGGAGGCGTTATCGGCGACGGTATCGACGAAGCGGATGTTCCAGCCCTGGACGCGGCTGCCGACGATTTCCAATGCCGGGACGACCCAGCCGGTAGCCGCCATCACGTCGGCAAACGTGGTGTCGGCACGCGGTAGATCACGCTCCAGAATCAGCGCAATTTCAGCTTCGATCTTCGGTTGCAGCACGCGGCCCACCGGCACGGTTTCGTTATCGCCGTAGCACATGTCGGCGAACAGGGTGCCGAAGTCCGGCCGATCGACGCCCAGTTGCGCCTGGACCTTGGGATTGGTCAGGCCGATCTTGCGCCCGACTACACGTCGGCCGCTGGCCACGCCGTGGGCGACGTTGAGCCGCTGGATGGTGTAAGCGGCCTCGGCGTTGTCTTCGCCGATCTGCTCGCGCAGGGGCGCAATGGCTTCGTGGCGGGCTTCGGCCTGACGCAGGTCGGCGGCGAGCTGTTCCAGGGTGTCTTGAATAGGGTTCATGTCAGCCTCGGTGATCAGTGGGTCAGGAAGTCCAGGACCATGCGGTTGAAGGTCTCGGCGTGTTCCCACTGGGCCCAGTGGCCGCAGCGATTGAACACGTGCAGTTGTGCCTGGGGCAGGCCGGCCAGCAGGCGCAGGCCGGTGTCCATGGGCACGAAGCGATCTTCGCGGCCCCAGACGAGCAGCGTCTGGGCGGTGATTTCGTGCAGGCGGTGGCTGAAGTCCGGGAATTGCTTGGGATTGAGGGTGCTGCTCTTGACGAAATTTTCCAGGTGATCGCGGCGCGCCAGGATGTTGTCCAGGCGGGTCTGGAATAACTCTTCGGTCAGACTGCTGGCGTCGAAGACGAAGACGTTCATCATCTTCTTCAGGTTTTCAATGGTCGGTTCGCGGTACAGCGCGCCGATCAGCTTGATGCCTTCGGTAGGTTGCGGCACTAAGGCGCTTGGGCCGCCGGTGCCGCCGCCCATCAGTATCAGTTTGCCGATGCGCTCAGGGTAGGCGAGGGCGAAGGCTACGGTGCTGTGGCCGCCCATGGAGTTGCCGATGATGTGCACACGGTCCAGATCCAGTGCATCAACCAGCCCCTTGAGGGCACGGGCGTTGAGGTCTGAGCGCGAGCTGTCGCAAACAATCGGGTCACTTTTGCTCCAGCCCGGGCAATCCATCAGGATCACGCGGTAACCGGCGGTAACCAACGGTTCGATGTTGCGATGGAAATTGGCCCAACCGCTGGCACCGGGTCCGGAACCGTGGAGCATGACCACGGTTTCGGCTCCCTGACCCACGTCGTTGTAATGCAGTCGCAGCTTCAACTCGCCTTCGCTGATGTCGACAAAACGGCTGGTAGAGGCTTCGGTGAAAGCTGGCGCAGTGGCAGTCATGGCAGTGTTCCTCGGATTCAGTGGTTGTTGTTCAGCGGCTGGGCGCCAAGGGCGGCGAAGCCTGCGATCCATTCGGGAATCGGACGGTAGTAGCGCCCTTCGGTCTGATAAGGGCCAAAGGCGCAAAGGGCCGCGAAGGCGGCGACCCAGGTTTTCACTTCGTGAGTGGACTTGCCGGCCAGTGACGACAGTTCGTCATTGCCCAGGGCATCGAGGTCGCTCAGGCGACCCTGTTCCAGGGTGTCGAGAAACTGCTGATCCCACGTGGGATTAAGCGGATGCAGACTGCGTTGGTCTTCAACGAAATCCCGGGCGGCCTGGATCACGCGCTCCTGGCGCGCCTGTCGCTCATCAGCCGGCAATTGGCGACCGCTGCCCATCAGTCGATCGGCCATACGCGCATCGACCTTGGCCAGTTCCGGCACCGGAGGTTGATGGGACAGTCCCCCGGAAGCCAGGAACAGCACGCGCTTGTTCAGCGACTGCGCCCACTGGCCGATCGCTTCACCGAGCAGGCGAGCACGCTTGAAGCCGGGCAACGGCACGGCGACCGAATTGATGAACACCGGAATCACCGGGCATTCCCTTAAACCGCCCAGCAACAGCTCCAGCGGTTGGGCGAACGCGTGGTCGACCTGCATGCGATAGGAAACGGCAGCGTCGACACCGGCATCCAGGACCGCCTGGGCGCAGGATTCGGCCAGCGCTTTGGGCACATCCAAGGGGCCGGCGGCGGTGTCGAAATCACCGATGGCGTGGGCGGCCATGCCGATGCAGAAGGCCGGCATCACGTCGTAGAAAAAGCCGTTGTAGTGGTCGGGGCCGAAGAGCACGATCAGCTCCGGCTCGAAGCGGGCGATGCGCTCACGGGCATCAGCGATCATGCCATCGACCTCGGCCAGCACGTCGGGCGTCGGATCGACGTAGCCCACCAACGGCGTATGGGATAGGCAATGCAGATAAGCGCTCATGTCAGGCCACCTTGCTGGCGGGGATCGCCACTTCGGGTTGCGGCAGGGCCTTGATTGCCAGGGCCAATTCATCACAGGCCTGGCCGACGGTTTGCGGTATGGCCAGGCCGGCAAGGAAGCGATCCGGACGCACCAGGGCAATCGAGGCCGAGCCGCGGGCGAACCATTCCTTGAGGCGGCCGGTGCTGTCACCGATGCGGATCACCCCTTGGCTGACGTCACTGGCGGCTTTGAGTTGGACGTCCGGTAGTACCTGGATAAAACGCGTGCCCAGTGCTTGCCATTGATCGATCTGTGCAGGCGTCAGGCCCCAGGTCGGGTCGCAGCCCCAGGCGATAATCGCGAAGTTCTCGCCGATCACCTCATCCAGCAACACGGTTTCGCCAGCTTCGGTCAGTACCGGGGGCTGAATGAACATCTTGCCCACGGGTGAGCCTTTTTCGCCGGGTACGATCAAGGCGCCCTCGGTGTATTGCGGCATCGGCTTGAAGCGCATTTCCACGAAGTAGCGTTTGACGGGCGGCACATAGTTGAGCAGCCACGACACACCATCACGCAAGGTGCCTTGCCAGCGTTTTGGCGGTGCCAGCACGTGGCCGGCCAGCACCGAAAGGTCGATCATCGCCTTGGCGTGGTCACGGCGTTCCTGTTCATAGCTGTCGAGCAGGCTGTCGGCGGCCAGGCCTTTGATCACCAGTGACAGTTTCCAGGCCAAGTTGGAGGCGTCGCGCATGCCGCTGTTGTAACCCTGTCCCTGCCATACCGGCATGATGTGCGCGGCATCGCCGGCCAGCAGCACCCGGCCCTCACGGAACCGCCCGGCCAGGCGAGCGTTGTGGGTATAGACGCGGCTGCGGATCAATTCGATGCGATCCGGATTTGGCAGCACCTTGGCCAGCAGCTTGCGCATGTTCTCGGGTTTGCTCAGTTCGGCTTCAGTCTCGCCAGGCATGACCATGAATTCGAAACGGCGAACAGCGTGGGGCAGGGCGGCTGAAACGTAAGGGCGCACCGGGTCGCAGCACAGGTAAACATGGGGCGTGCTCAGCGGGTCGTTGGCGATGTCGACAACGATCCACTGATTAGGCGCGGTCTTACCCTCGAAACTGATGTTCAGACTGCGTCGCACCAGACTGTTGCCACCGTCGCAACCAATCAGATAACGGGCCTGAAGGCGCTCGCCGCGACCGTTGTGATCCTTGAGGTTCAGCACTACGCCGCTGTCACTGTGTTCGAAGCCTTCGAGCTCACGGCCGAACAGCACCTTGACGTTGTCAAAACGCTGCAGGCCTTCGAACAGTACGCGGTCGGCCAAGGGCTGGATGAAGGCGTTGCGGCGCGACCAGCCGAACTCATCGGTCTTGGGCTGTATATCGGCAAAGCAGCGACCCCTTGGGGTCAGGAAACGCATGGCGTGCCAGGGAGTGGTGTGCGGGAGCACGTTGTCGGCCAGACCGACGGCCTGGAAAGTACGCAGGCTTTCGTCGTCCAGACCGATGGCGCGGGGGTAGTCGATCAGGCTGTCGAGCTTTTCCACCAAGGTGACGTTCACACCACATTGGCCCAGGTAATTGGCGATCATCAAGCCGACAGGTCCGGCACCAACGATGGCGACGTCGGTGGTCAGGTCCAATGTGGAAGGAGTGGGTGCAGAACTCATGGTCATCTCCGTACAGCGCTTTTGGATTTCTTGTTGGGCGCAGTATGGAAATCACAAGGCTGGTCGACAACGACAACCCTTGTTAGTGTGCACTGAGTGCACATGATTGATTTACAACAACAAAGGATCCAGCCATGAGCGAGACCGAATACAAAGCCGTGCGTGGTCTGATGCGAGGTCTGGCACTGATCAACGGCTTGAACCGCTTCGACGGCGGCGCCAGCACCGCGCAACTGGCGGAGCAGAGCGGGCTGCACCGCACCACCGTGCGCAGGCTGTTGGAGACCTTGCAGGCTGAAGGTTATGTACGGCGTAGCGAGTCGGATGACAGCTATCGATTGACGTTGAAAGTTCGCGAACTCAGTGAAGGTTTTCGCGATGAGCAATGGATTTCCTCCATCGCCGCCCCCTTGCTCGGCGAGTTGTTGCAGGAAGTCATCTGGCCCACCGACCTGTGCACGCTGGACGGCGATGCCATGGTCATTCGCGAGACCACCCATCGCTTCAGCCGCCTGTCGTTTCACCGATCCATGGTTGGCCGGCGCCTGCCGTTGCTGATGACCGCGACCGGACGTGCATACTTTGCGTTCTGCCCACCCGCCGAGCGGGAAGAGCTGATCGAATTGATGATCGGCCGCGAAGATGAACAATCACCTCTGGCCGCCGACCGTCGTTTTGTCGAGCGACTGGTGGAACACACTTTGGCCAAGGGGTATGGCGAAAACAATTCACACTGGGGCAAGGAGCGCAAGATCGCCGCCATTGCGATCCCGGTCATGCACGAGGAGCGGGTGATGGGCTGCCTGAATCTGGTCTACATCGCCAAGGCGATGCCCATTGAGGAAGCTGCGCGCCGTTATCTGCCCGCGATGCAGGGCGTAGTGAAACAGATTCAGGTTCAATTGGGTTGATGTCGCCTGCGTCTGACAGTCAACTCACAGGGTTCTGTTTTACGGTTTTGCTGAAAAGCCCGTTCGCCACCAGCGCCTATCCGGGGCCTTGCCTGCCTGTCGATAATTCCTCATCACATGTTCGCCGGTGCTGACTTGGTAGTCCGGCCGCAACGTCTGTTCTGTACGGCGCGCGAGAGGTATTTGCAGTCATTCTTCCCAGGGTTTCAGGGGGGAGCGCCTATTAGTGCCTGAATGTGTGTGGGGCCATCGCTGTCCATGTCACGCAGGTAGTAATTCAGGAATCAGAATGCGTGCCATGCGAGCGCTGCGATCCTTGCGGTCTTGCGCAGTGTCTTCGCTGTGTAGCAATGACAAGCTGATTTGATAGGCATAGATCAGATAAGCGCGATCGCAGGCTTCGCTCTGCGTCACGTCAGCTTGTATCAGCAGACCCTCGATATAGTTCAGGCGATAGCGGTCGACTTCGTCGATGGCTTGCCGGGCTTTATCGTCCCGGCGTGCCCAGGCGCGTATCCCCAATTCAATGGCGGCGGCTTCTCGAGCGGTCTGGCCGTGGGAGGGCAGCTCTAGCAAGCGTTGCAATTGCTGGAGCGGTGAAGTGTGCGCTGTACGCAGTTGAAGGATGACATCCTCGGTCGCACGGGACCGCCAGTTGCCCAGAATGCCTTCGAGTAATTCACCGCGGCTTTTGAAGTGGTAGTAAAAGCTGCCACGGGTGATCTTCAACTCCTTGGCCAAAGTGTCGACCCGAACGGCGTCTACGCCGCTGGTAACCAGGACATGCTGTGCGGCATGAATCCAATCTTCTCGAGTGAGACTGGTGCGTGTTGACATTGTGCTAGGGCCTTGTCCAACCAACTGGATGAGTGCCGGGGGCGGGTAGGGCGCCTCGGGCAAGGAAAAACATTCTAACGCCTGGCGGCTTTCCAGGCAGCCGCAATTCGCAGGTGTATTGAACAGTTCTTTTTGTATCCGGCTGACCGTTCATCATAAAGATACATATATGTATCCTAACAGAAAAATCATTTTTCCGCTCTAGCACCTGATTCTGCGCCCAATACTGACATTCATGTATGTATTTTGCGTGTTGACGTGCCCCGGTTTCCTCTCTAGCATACAGATACACATCTGTATCTTAATAAATAAAAACAACCGGAGGCCTTATGGACGGTATTGGAAAAACCCTGCTGGCAGCAGGACACAAGACCAACTATCACGAAGCAGGTCAGGGCGATGCTCTGTTTCTGCTCCATGGCTCCGGTCCTGGCGTTTCGGGCTGGACCAACTGGTCCCGGAGCATGTCGGCCTTCTCTGACAAATGGCGGGTCATCGTGCCGGACATTGCCGGTTTCGGTTTCACCGAGTTCCAGGAAGAGGCCAAGTACGACATCAAATTGTGGGTCAACCACCTGGTCGGCATCATGGATGCGCTGGATATTGCCAAGGCCTCTTTCGTCGGCAATTCCTTTGGTGGTGCGGTCGCCATTGGCCTGGCGGTGTTCGCCCCTGAGCGGGTCGACAAGTTGGTGTTGCTCGGCACACCTGCCGGTGAGTTCGTCCAGACCCCAGGCCTGCGTGGTGCCTGGGAATACGAGCCATCGCTGGAGAGCATGCAGCAACTGATGGAGCTGTTTCCCTACGACAAGACATTGATCACTCCCGAGTTGGTCAAGGGCCGGTACGAAGCTAGTGCCCGTGCTGGTTCGCAGGAAGCTTTGCGCAAGCTCATCCCTAGGCCGGCCGCCGAAGGCGAAACACTGGTCAAGGGTTTCCCTGCAGCAGCGCTGGCCAAGATCGTCGCGCCGACACTGGTCGTGCATGGTCGTGAAGATCGTGTGGTGCCGCCGGCGTGCGGGCTGCTCATCGCCAACAGCGTACCGAATGCGGATCTGCATCTGTTCGGCCGTTGCGGTCACTGGGTTCAGAGCGAACAACCGCGGCGCTTCGTGGCGCTGGTTCGCGACTTCCTGAGCGAGTGATCCGACATGAGCCGAAATCTACTGGAGCGAGCGCTGTGGCAACTCTCGGTTGATCGCGCCGCTAAAGAGCGTTTTCGCGAAGACCCCAAAGGCTTTCTCGATCGTTTCGCATTGAGCAGTGAAGAAGTTGAAATGGTCGTGAGTTTCGACGTCGCGGCGCTGCAAGCGTTAGGGGTCAATCCGATGCTGACCATGGGTTTCTGGCAGGAGCTGGCGCCGGAACGCAGTATGTTGCTGTACAAGCAGCGCCTGGGCGCTACCGACGAACAATGCGCAGGCTTTTCCGCCGCGCTCAAGGGGTGAACCGATGGGCAAGATAGTAGGCGGCTTCTGGATGCCGCACGACCCGGTCATGTTTGTCGCCCCTAATGCGCCGCCGCAGTCTCAGCGGAATGCGGTTTGGGGTGCTTTCGAACAGTGCGCCCAGCGTCTGGCGCAGCTGGCGCCAACCTCGGTGATTATCGTCGGCTGCGATCACTACATCCTGTTCGGTACCCAGTGCCTGCCACGCTACGTGATTGGTATCGGCGATGTCGATGGCCCCATCGATCGTCTGCCAGGGTTGGAGCGGGGAACAGTGCTCAATCAGGAGAAGCTGGCCGGTCACATCGACGAGCATGGCGAGACGATGGGTATCGACTGGACGGTGGCACGCAGCTTCACCGTCGATCATTCCTTCTCGATACCCCATCAACTGGTGGTCAAGCCGGCACAAAGCATTCTCGGTTGCGAACTGCCGAGTATCCCTGTGTATCTGTCTTGTGGTGTCGATCCTTACATCTCGCTTCAACGAGCGGCCGACCTCGGTCGCCAGATCCGTGCGGCGGTGGAGTCGTTCGATGCCGACGAGCGGGTGGTCATCATCGGCAGCGGCGGCATCAGCCACTGGGTAGGAACGGCGGAAATGGGCCGGGTTGCCGAGGACTTCGACCAGGAGATCCTCACTCATGGCGTCAATGGCGATCTGCAAGCGTTGTGCGCCTATTCGGATGAAGAGATTTTGCGCCGTGCCGGCAATGGCGCCATGGAGATTCGCAATTTCGCCTGTGCCATGGCAGCCGTCGCCAATCCGACAGGTGAAGTAGTCGCCTATGAGGCGGTGCCGGCCTGGGTTACCGGGTTGGGTTTCTTGCAACTGTTTGCTGGAGAGGAAAAGTCATGAGCCGTGTATTGCTGTGCCAGCGCGATGAGCTGTCGTCGGGCGAGTTGAAAAAAGTCAGCCATGGCGCTGCCGAAGATATCTGCGTGTACAACCTGGGCGGCACGTTCTATGCCACTTCGGACATGTGCACACACGCCACGGCTTCTCTGGCAGAAGGCGATCTGGAAGACCACCTGATCACCTGTCCGGTGCATTGGGGGCAGTTTGATATCCGGACTGGCGAGGCAGTGACTTTTCCCTGTGAAAAGCATCTTCGCACGTACCGGATCATCGTCACCGACAAAGAGGTCTACGCCGACATCGAACATGCCAGCGATGCAGCCTTGGCCGACGCCTGACGTCCGACATGAAGGCGCGTCTTTCTACCCGTATTCCTTGTGAGTCTAGAGCAATGGATAACTGTAAACACATACCACTCAGAACCATTGAGTCCACACCCAGCCTGCCGAACCTTGATCGCGTTTGCGACATGGAAGAAGGCCGTTTGTCTGGCAAGGTGTTCTGGGATCAGGCCATTTACGAGCAAGAACTCGAGAAGATTTTCGCGCGTTGCTGGTTGTTCGTAGCCCATGAATCGCAATTGCCCAAGTCAGGTGATTATCTGGCCACCAGCATGGGCGAGGACGAGGTGCTGGTGGTACGTCAGAAGGACGCATCGCTCAAGGTGTTCCTCAATGCCTGCCCGCACCGCGGCAACAAGATCTGTTTCGCCGAAGCAGGTAATGCACGGGGTTTTATCTGCAATTACCACGGTTGGTCGTTTGGCGCCGATGGCGGTCGCTTGCTGGGTATGCACGAGTCCAAGTGCTACGAGGAAAGCAATTTCGACAAGTCCAAGCACGGACTGCGCGAAGCGCGTGTTGCGACTTACAAGGGCCTGGTGTTTGCCACTTTTGCCGCCGATGCACCGACACTTGAAGAGTACCTGGGTCCGATGACCTGGTACCTGGATGTCATGCTCGACATGGACGAGGGCGGCAGTGAGTTCCTGGGTGGTTGCATCCGCTCCACCATCGAATGCAACTGGAAAGTCGCGGCGGAAAACTTCGTCGGTGACATCCTCCATGGTGGCTGGACGCACGACTCCGCCGCCAAGGCCATGCTGGGTGGGCCGGTGGCCAATGTTGGCGATCTTCCCGAGTCCTACTCGGTGAACTGGAATGGCCACGGCTATGAGTTCGCCACTGATGTTGTTGGTAATGCCGCGACACTTGGCGAGAAAGACATCAACAAGTACTTGCACGTGTTGCGCCCGCAAGTGGCAGAGCGCCTGGGCGAGTTCCGCTCCAAGCTGATCGGTTCGATCTCATCGTTCACCGTGTTCCCCAATTTTTCCTTCTTGCCGGGGCAGAACACGGTGCGCATTTGGCAACCGCGTGGGCCACACAAGATCGAGCTGTTTACCTGGGTCATCGTCAACAAAAATGCACCGCAGGACATCAAGGATAAATGGCGCCGTGGCGCGATGATGACCTTCTCTCCGACCGGCGTATTCGAAATGGACGATGGCGAGAACTGGGAGTACTGCACCAAGACCAGCCGCGGCATGGTCACGCGATATCAGGATTTGTACGTCGGCCTTGGCATGAATACACGCATCGAAAACAGTGAACTGCCCGGTAATGTGTTCAAGGGGCAACTCAACGAATGCAACTCCCGTGCGTTCTATCAGCGCTGGAAAGACCTGTTGCAATCGCCCACCTGGGCGGATGTACCGGATCGTAACGGCAAGATGCGTTGAGGGGATCGAAAATGAATGCTTTGCCAATCGAACAACCCGCTGCATTTGAAGACACGCGCGCCGTCGAGGCCTTCTTGTTGCGTGAGGCTCGCCTGCTCGACAACGAATGCTGGGATGAGTGGCTGCAGTCGCTGAGCGAGACCATCCATTACTGGATGCCCGGTATCGAAAACCGTCGGCGCGAAGACAAATCTGGCCCCTACAGGCTGGAACACATGGCGTTCTTCGATGACGGCATGCGCGATCTTCAGCGCCGTGTGGCGCGGTTTAAACAGCCCTCTGCCTGGGCCGAGAACCCGCCTACGCGCAACGTTCACCTGATCAGCAACATCGAGGTGTTTGCCGGTGAGCAGGAAGGCGAGCTCATTGCGTTCTCCTGCTTCATGAACATCCGCAGCCGCGGCCTGGACGAATCTCACCAACTGGTCGGTCGTCGTGAGGACGTGCTGCGCCGTGAGGCCGACGGGTTGAAGCTGCTCAAGCGAAAGATCCTCATTCCTAACGCGATGTTGTTGTGCAAGAACATCAACACTTTCCTCTGAGGATACGCACATGGGTTGGCTCGAAGGACAAGCAGCACTGGTCACTGGCGGAACTGGCGGTATCGGTAGCGCCATCGTTCGGCGCTATGTGAACGAAGGCGCGCGTGTTTGCGTGATGGCTCGTGACGGCGAACAGTTGAGTGCGCTGCGTGATGAACTGGGCGACGCCATCATCACGGTGCAGGGCGATGTTTCCAGTTACCAGGATAATCAGCGTGCAGTGGCCGCCACGCTGGACGTGTTCGGCAAGCTCGATACATTTGTCGGTAACGCGGCGGTCTTTGATTACTTCACGCGTCTGGACCGCATCGCTCCGGAAGATTTTGAAAGTGCATTTCAGCGTCTGTTCGCCATCAATGTCCAAGGCTACATGCTTGGCGCGCGATGCAGCACCGATGCTTTGCGCGCCAGTCGCGGAAGCATGATCTTCACCCTGTCCAATAGCGCATTCTATGCCGGCGGTGGCGGCATTCTCTATGTCTCCGCCAAGCATGCATTGGTCGGGATGATCCGTCAGTTGGCCTACGAGTTGGCGCCGGATATCCGCGTGAACGGCGTGGCCCCCGGAGCGACCAATACGCCTATGAAGAGCCTGGACGGGCTCAATACGCGAAGTGTTCCGCTCAACCAGATTCCGGGTTTCGAGCAAGGTGCCGCGCAGGCCGTGCCGCTTCAGCGTATCGCTGAACCGGAGGATCACACGGGCCACTACGTGCTGTTGGCCTCGCGTGAAAACGCCGGGTTGACCACCGCCAACATCATCCATAGCGACGGTGGCTGGGAAGTCCGCAGCCCAGGCGCAGCCAGCCACAGAAAGGTCTGAAGCCAGACCTGCACGTGCACCCATAACAAGAGAAATGACCATGAGCGTCAACAGCCGTTCCTTGAGTGCCCCCCAGCAGAAGTTGCTGGATCTGTTTGCCGGTTTACCCCTGCCGGTTCTGGCTGCCCCGATGTTCCTGGTTTCCGGGCCGCAGCTGCTCAATGCTTGTTGTCAGGCTGGTGTAGTCGGCAGCATGCCAGCGCCCAATGCACGTACCGTCGAGCAACTGGACAAGTGGCTGGCGCAGATTGTTGTCGAGCGTGAGGCGGCTAAAACACTAGGCCAGGTCTGGGCACCCTGGATGCTGAACATGATCGTGCACAGCACCTACGATCGATTCGAGTCTGAGTTGGAGCTGGTCAAACGCTACCAGCCGCCGATCGTTTCCACGGCCTTGGGTAGCCCTAAGCGCGTGCTGGAAACTGTTCATGGTTACGGCGGCGTAGTGATCGCCGACGTCATCACCCCAGCCTTGGCACGCAAGGCTGTCGATGCGGGTGTCGATGGTCTGGTATTGGTCTGTAACGGTGCCGGCGGCCATACGGGGAGCTACAACCCTTTTGCCTTCGTAGCGGAAGTCCGTGAGTTTTGGGACGGGCCGCTCGGTTTGGCCGGTGCAGTTTCGAACGGGCGCGACATCCATGCGGCAAAAGTCCTGGGCTGCGATTTCGCCCTGGTGGGCACCCGTTTGGTTGCGGCCCACGAGAGCCTGGTCGAAAACGCCTACCGCGACATGCTGGTGGACTGTTCCATGGATGACGTGGCTACAACCACAGCGGTCAGTGGCGTATTGGCCACCTGGATGAAACCCTCGCTGGAAAAGGCCGGTATCGACCCTGCCGCCGACAACCGCACCGCCATCGATTTTTCCGGTGACATTGCCTCCGCCAACAAGGCTTGGAAACACGTTTGGTCAGCGGGGCAGGGCGTAGGGCAGATCAAGCGCCGCTACAGCGTCGCCGAGTTAATTGAAGAGCTGCATTTGGGTTATCGGGCCAGCCTGCAACGCGCACATTGAGCGCCCACCATCACCTGTTGAGGAGTTATTCCGTGAAGCAAGATTCCATCCAGGCCGCCGCTTCGCTTCTGGCACAAGCGCGCATGATGCGAACCCCATGCGGCCGCATTTCCGAACGCTTTGAAATTTCCACCCTGGCTGATGCTTATGCCGTACAGGAGCTCAATACCCAGGCTGCGCTAGCCGCGGGGCGCCGTCTCAGCGGGCGTAAAATCGGCTTGACCTCTCTGGCGGTGCAAGCGCAGCTGGGCGTCGATCAGCCAGACTTCGGCATGTTGTTTGCCGACATGGAGTACGGCGATGGCGATGCCATTGACAGCTCCCGCCTGATCCAGCCCAAGGCCGAGGGGGAGATCGCTTTCGTGTTGGGGCGTGACTTGCCCAACCCTGACACCACGCTGGGCGAGCTGATGAGCGCGGTGGAGTACCTGGTTCCGGCGCTGGAAATTGTCGATTCGGCGATCGAGAACTGGAAAATCACGCTGGTCGATACGGTCGCTGACAATGCTTCATCGGGGCTCTACGTGCTTGGCAAGACTCCCGTGCGCCTGGCCAATCTGGACCTCGCGCTGGAAGGCATGCTGTTGGAGAAAAATGGTGCTCAGGCCTCGATCGGTGTGGGCGCTGCCTGCCTCGGCAACCCGCTGGACGCCTGCCTGTGGCTGGCGCGGACCATGGCCGAATTTGGTCGTCCATTGAGGGCCGGCGACGTGCTCTTGTCCGGTGCTCTGGGCCCCATGGTGCCGGTGACACCCGGTGACAGCCTGCGCTTGAAACTGACCCGTCTGGGTGAAGTGAACTGCCGATTCGTATGAGTGCTGGTCAATGACCCGTGTCATTGGAAAGGGCGCCGGTTTTTTGAACCTGCACCTGTAACAACAAAAATAATAATGATGAACAACAGACATGTCTGTTGATCTCGTGAGGGCGTGCCGTGTACGACTTTTTCGACGATCCTGCCAAGCTGGCACCTGCTCGAGTGACTGTCGAGCCAGGTGAGGCGGGCAGTTTTATATTGCGATCCCCGGAACCTCTGCAACCCTATGCCCGTTGCATCGGCCAGTGGTTGGAGCGTTGGGCGAGTGAAACCCCGCAGCGTCCTTATCTGGCCGAGCGCCGCAACGGCGTCTGGTTCACTCTCAACTACAGCGAGGTTCGCCAACGCGTCGGCGCCCTGGCCCAGGGTTTGCTAGAGCTCGATACGACGCCCGGTCGTCCGGTACTGGTGTTATCGGAAAATGACATCGACCAGGCCTTGATTACGCTGGCGGCCATGCATGTCGGGATTGCGGTGGCCACCGTGTCGGTCGCTTATTCGCGCAATACACAGAGCGGCTGCAGCAAGCTGAAGTCTATCGTAGCGCAGCTGCAACCCGCATTGATCTTTGTCAATGATGGCGACACTTATCGCCGCACAATCGAACTGATTCAACCGGACTGTCCCGTGGTGGTTGCACGCAACGCCCAGGCCATTCCTGGTGCGCTACCGCTACCCTTGCTTTACCGGGTCGAAAGTGCGCAAGTCATGGAGGCCTTTCTGCGCCTCGATGGCGATGTCCCGGCCCGTTACATGCTGACCTCCGGCTCCACTGGCACACCCAAGGTGGTCATCAATACCCATCGCATGTTGTGCGCCAACCAGCAAGCAATCGCCCAATGCTGGCGATTCCTCGAAGGCAGTGAAATGGTCGTGGTGGATTGGCTGCCATGGAGTCATACCTTCGCCGCTAACCATAACTTCAACATGGTGCTGCGCAATGGCGGCACGCTTTATATCGATGATGGTTTGCCAGTTCCCGGGCGTATCGAGCGGACGGTGGAAAATATCAAATCCGTTCAGCCGACTGTGTTCTTCAACGTCCCTCGTGGGTATGAAGCGCTATTACCTTATCTGGAACGCGACGAGGAGTTGGCGCAAGCACTTTTCGGCCGCCTTGACATGTTGTTCTATGCCGCTGCGGCTTTGCCACAGAACACCTGGGATCGGTTGATGGCCTGTGCGGGAACGGTGCGTGACAAGCCCCTGTTCTTTACCAGCGAATGGGGTGCGACCGAGACTTCTCCAGTGCTCACCAATGTTCATTACCGTTTGGACAAGCCAGGCAACATCGGCCTGCCAGTACCGGGCGTAGAGATCAAGTTCGTGCCCAGCGGCGACAAGCTGGAAATGCGTGTGCGCGGACCCTCAGTGTTTCAGCAGTATTTCAATGACTCGAAAGGCAGCCTTGAAGCGTTCGATGAACAGGGCTTCTATCAGATTGGCGATGCCGGTCGACTGCTCGATCCCGAGCGCCCGGAGAAAGGCATCGTGTTTGATGGTCGGGTCACTGAAGACTTCAAGTTGACCACTGGCACGTGGGTTTCCGTCGGCACGTTGCGCCCACGGCTGGTGAGTGCCTTGGCGCCTTACGCTTCTGACTCTGTCATTTGCGGTCACGATCGAGACGTGATCGGCGCATTGATCTATCCGACGCCGGCGTTGCGCGCCTTGGCCGGAGCCCCCGGCAAGCGCATGACCGCTGAGCAACTGGCTCTGGAACCTGCCGTTCGCAGGGCCCTGAGTGCGGGCTTGCAAACACTGGCCCAGCAGTTTCCTGCGTCCTCGCAGCATGCCGTGCGCATGGTCATCCTCGACTCACCGCCGAGCCTCGATGATGGGGAGATTACTGACAAAGGTTACATCAACCAACGCGCTGCACTGGGCCTGCGTGCTGATGCGGTCAAGCGTCTGTATGCCGAGACGTTGGACCCGGCCGTGATCCTTCTCGACGAAGCTTATGGAGAAAGAAAATGAGTTCCAGAAAAATGAAAGTCGCCATCATCGGCTCCGGCAACATCGGCACCGACCTGATGATCAAGATCCTGCGTAACGCCGAACACCTGGAAATGGCGGTCATGGTCGGTATCGACCCGGCCTCCGATGGTCTGGCCCGCGCCCAGCGCATGGGCGTGGCCACCACCCACGAAGGCGTCGAAGGCCTGACCCGCCTGGACGTGTTCAAGGACATCGACTTCGTTTTCGATGCCACCTCGGCCGGTGCCCACGTCAAGAACGATGCGTTCCTGCGCTCGATCAAACCCGACATTCGCCTGATCGACCTGACGCCGGCTGCCATCGGCCCGTATTGCGTGCCGGTGGTGAATCTGGAACAGAACCTGAATCAGCTCAACGTCAACATGGTCACCTGCGGCGGCCAGGCGACCATTCCGATGGTCGCGGCGGTGTCCCGCGTGGCCAAGGTGCATTACGCCGAAATCGTCGCTTCGATTGCCAGTAAATCCGCCGGTCCCGGCACCCGTGCCAACATCGACGAATTCACCGAAACCACCTCCAAGGCCATCGAAGTGATCGGCGGCGCCGCGAAGGGCAAGGCGATCATCGTGATGAACCCGGCCGAGCCACCACTGATGATGCGCGACACGGTGTTTGTGCTGTCCGAAGCCGCCGATCAAGCGCTGGTCGAAGCCTCTATCGTCGAGATGGCTGCCGCGGTGCAGGCTTATGTGCCGGGCTATCGCCTGAAGCAAAAAGTCCAGTTCGACGTGGTTCCTGAAGATGCGCCGCTGAATATTCCGGGCCTCGGCATATTCTCCGGACTGAAGACTTCGGTGTTCCTCGAAGTCGAAGGTGCCGCCCATTACCTGCCGGCCTACGCCGGTAATCTCGACATCATGACCTCCGCTGCCTTGGCCACCGCCGAGCGCATGGCGCAGTCGATGCTGAACGCCTGAGGAGACCGACATGACTTTTAATCCCGGCAAAAAACTCTACATCTCCGACGTGACCCTACGCGACGGCAGCCATGCCGTCCGCCATCAGTATTCTCTGCAGAACGTGCAGGACATTGCCCGCGCGCTGGACAAGGCCAAGGTCGACTCGATCGAGGTCGCCCACGGTGACGGCCTGCAAGGTTCGAGCTTCAACTATGGCTTCGCCGCGCACACCGACCTGGAGTGGATCGAAGCGGCCGCCGACGTCATCAGTCACGCGAAAATCACCACCTTGCTGTTGCCCGGCATCGGCACGGTGCATGACTTGAAAGCCGCCTACAACGCCGGTGCCCGGGTGGTGCGCATCGCCACCCATTGCACCGAGGCGGATGTGTCGAAACAGCACATCGAGTATGCCCGCGAGCTGGGCATGGACACCGTCGGTTTCCTGATGATGAGCCATATGATCCCGGCCGAGCAGTTGGCCGCCCAAGCCAAATTGATGGAGAGCTACGGCGCCACCTGTGTGTACATGGCTGACTCCGGCGGGGCGATGAACATGCAGGATGTGCGCGAGCGCTTCCGTGCGTTCAAGGCGGTGCTCAAGCCGGAAACCGAAACCGGCATGCACGCCCATCACAACCTGTCACTCGGTGTGGCCAACTCGATCACTGCCGTCGAGGAAGGTTGCGATCGTATCGACGCCAGCCTTGCGGGCATGGGCGCCGGTGCCGGTAATGCGCCGCTGGAAGTGTTCATCGCCGCGGCCGAGCGCCTGGGTTGGAACCATGGCACCGATCTGTACACCCTGATGGATGCCGCCGATGACATCGTTCGTCCGCTGCAGGATCGTCCGGTACGCGTTGATCGCGAGACGCTCGCGCTGGGTTATGCCGGCGTCTATTCCAGCTTCCTGCGCCACGCTGAAATCGCCGCGGCCAAGTACGGCCTCAAAACCCTCGACATCCTCGTCGAGTTGGGCAGGCGGCGGATGGTCGGCGGCCAGGAAGACATGATCGTCGACGTCGCGCTCGACCTGCTGACGGCCCAGCGCCGTTAATTTTTCATCACACAGTGAATGAGCAAATGCCATGACCTATCACATAGATATTCAACCAGCTGGGCAACAATTCGATCTGGATGCGAGCAAGACCATCCTGGATGGTGCGTTGGCGGACGGGCTGATGCTAAAGCACAGCTGCCGTGAAGGGACGTGTGGCAGTTGCAAGGGCAGGGTGGTAAGCGGCAGTGTCGATCATGCCAATAGTCCGCTGGAGGTTCTGAGCGAAGAGGAACGTGCTGCCGGACTCGCCTTGTTCTGCTGTGCCAAGGCGACCTCGGACCTGGTCATCGATGCTCCGGAAGTAACCGAACTGCGCGGTATTTCGATTCAGCAGACGGCCGCCCGCGTGGCCAGCATCGAAAAGGTCGCCGACGATGTCATCGTCGTGCGACTAATGTTGCCGCCGACGGTCACGTTCAATTATTACCCCGGCCAATATGCGCAAGTATTGCTCAAGGACGGCACCCGTCGTAGTTATTCGATGGCGACACGTTCGACAGTGGACAATCAACTTGAGTGGCATATCCGTCATATGCCAGGGGGCAGTTTTAGCGGGCATGTATTCAATGCATTGAAACCGCGCGAACTGCTTCGTCTGGAAGGCCCTTATGGTTCTTTCTATCTGCGTGAGAACGATCAACCGATGATCTTTCTCGCCAGTGGTACCGGTTTTGCGCCGATCAAGGCGTTGCTGGAGCAACTGCGTGAACAGGGTAATAACACTCGTCCGGTTTATCTCTATTGGGGTGGCCGGCAGCGCAAGGATCTCTACCATCACGAGCAGTTGCTCAAGTGGCAGGCCGAATTACCCTGGTTGAACTACATCCCGGTGCTCTCGGAACCGAATGATGCCTGTCAGTGGCAAGGCGCTTGCGGATTTGTACACCAGCAGGTCCTGTCCGACTTTGCTTCGTTGAAGCGTTTTGAAGTGTATGCCTGTGGAGCACCGATCGTCGTGGATTCCGCCCGTCGAGACTTTATCGGGCAGCGAGAGTTGCTGGAAACCAATTTCTACGCTGATGCATTCGTATAACCGCAACAACGTTAACTAACGGATTAGAACGAGCAACACCCGAACTTTATTGGGCACGCCTGCGTGGTCGCTCAACAGGTTCGGGGGCAGGTACACGCCAGCAGTAAGGACCCGTTCAATACTAATAAAAATAGAGAAAACCATGAAAGCTCAAGTTCGCGTTCCCTCGAGTATCGCTGTTTGTTTTGTTCTCTCCGTTCTTGCTGGGCAAGTAAGGGCAGCCGGTTTCGTCGAAGACAGTAAAGCCAGTCTGACGATGCGCAATTACTACTTCGACCGCGACTACAAAGGCACGTCCGCGCAATCGGCAGCCCGCGAGTGGGCCCAAGGCTTCATTCTAAAATACAGTTCAGGGTTCACCCAGGGACATGTGGGTTTCGGTATGGATGCCGTGGGGCTATTGGGCGTCAAGCTCGATTCATCGCCGGATCGTACTGGCACAGGTTTGCTGCCGTACGACGTGCCCAGCCGAGAACCTCGCGACGATTACTCGGAGCTTGGCCTGACTGGAAAAATGAAAATCTCGAAGACGGAACTGCAAGCCGGGACCATCAGTACGTTTCTGCCAATCGCCTTCGCAAGCCCCACGCGTTTGTTGCCGCAGACCTTTCGTGGTGCCTATTTGCGCTCGCAGGATCTGGACAACCTGACGTTGAATGCAGGCTGGTTGGACCGCATTAATCTGCGCGATTCCACCAGTTACCAAAAAATGACCGTCGCATCGCCCAACGGTCGTTTCAACCCCACCGCAGAATCGGACCGGTTCGTCTTTCTGGGCGGTGATTACAAATGGTCCGATAGCCTGACCCTGAAGTACTACCACGCTGTGCTGGACGAAATGTATCGCAAGGACTACTTCGGCTTTGAGCAGATACAGCCTATCGGTCCCGGGAAGCTGAAGACGGATGTGCGCTATTTCATCACAGGGGAAGACGGCGCGGCCAAGGCTGGGCATGTCGACAACCGCAATCTGGGGATGATGTTCACTTATTCGGTGGGCGCCCACAGCCTGGGGGCCGGTTATATGCAACTCAACGGCGCTACCGCCATGCCTTATCTGACCGGGACCGAACCCCTGGTAGTGTCCGAAGGGTCGCTCAGTTCCGAGTTCCTCAACCCCAAGGAGCGCAGTTGGCAAGTGCGCTACGACTACGATTTTGCGGGCGTCGCAGTGCCGGGCCTCAAAGGCATGGTGCGCTACCTGGAAGGCAGCAATATCCAACTGCCGACGGTTTTGGGTGGCGATGGCCTCAGTGAAAGCGAAAAAGATGTCGAACTGTCCTATGTCGTGCAGTCGGGCACTTTCAAAGGGGTCAGCGTACGTCTGCGTCATGCCTGGTATCGCAACGATTTCGCCCCGGCGGCTTCCTTCCGCGATGACAACGAGACACGGGTGAACATCGATTACACCTTGGCGCTCTGGTAGTCCAGGCAGCGCCTGGCCGAACGGCGCCTGGCCGCGCCCGCCCACCCCAACAAGAACAACAACATTGGATTACTGATCATGCAGCAGCGTGGATACGACGTTCCGACACATCGAAATCGAATGGCCGCGGCGCCTCTCCCTAACAGTCCTCCCGGTTATTGCACCTACAGCGCTCCGCACTCCGAAGCCACATCCGTCCTGCTCGCATTCCACTGAGGGTCACTCATGGACTTTTCAATTCTGGCATTTCTTACCCAGGACGGGCTGACCACAGGCGCTATTTATGCATTGGTGGCTCTGGCACTGGTTCTGGTGTTTTCGGTTACTCGCACGATCCTGGTTTTCCAGGGCGAGTTCGTGACCTTCAGCGCCCTGACACTAGCCACGCTCCAGTCCGGACTTTTGCCCGGCACGTTGTGGTTGTTGATCGGTTGCTCAATCGCGGCATGCCTGCTCGACAGTGCAATCGCATTGAAACAGCGGCAACCATGGCAATTGCCACGAATCGCGCTCAGCTACCTGGCACTGCCACTTGCATTGCTTGTAATACTCAGCACTTTTGACCTGCAAAGCCTTCCAGGACTGATAAAAATCATTGTTGCACTGGCGATCGTTACACCGTTGGGACCACTGCTATACCGGCTGGTCTATCAGCGCGTTGCCCAAAGTTCGGTATTAGTGCTGCTGATCATTTCGGTCGCTGTGCACATCGTGCTGATCGGGGCCGCCCTGTGGATGTTCGGTGCTGAAGGGGTACGAACTGAGGCCTACAGTGATGCCGGTCTGATGCTCGGTGAACTCTCGATCAGCCTGCAAAGTCTGCTGGTGGTTGGTTGTGCGTTGCTGTTGATCGGCCTGCTTTACGTTTTCTTTGGCCACAGTTTGTATGGCAAAGCCCTGCGAGCCACCGCATTCAATCGCACTGGCGCGCAACTGGTGGGCATTCCCACTCAACTCGCCGGCAAAAGCGCTTTTGCGCTGGCAGCCTTCATTGGGGCAATTTCCGGAATCCTCATCGGCCCACTGACAACCTTGTATTACGACTCCGGTTTCCTCATCAGCCTCAAGGGCTTCGTTGCCGCAATCATTGGCGGTCTGATCAGCTATCCATTGGCCGCCGCAGGTGCCTTCCTGGTAGGCCTGCTAGAAAGTTTCGCGACCTTCGGGGCATCGGCTTACAAGGAGGTCATCGTTTTTACACTGGTCATACCCGTGTTGCTCTGGCTCTCGCTGAAACACCCCAACATTGAGGAGCAACACTAATGGCCCGTCGTCTCATACCGCTGTTTCTTCTGCTCTTGGCGGCCGGTATCGCCCCTCAGATATTGCCGTCCTTTTACGTCAGCCTGTTTAACTACATCGGCTTGTACAGCCTGGTTGCGTTGGGCCTGGTGTTATTGACGGGGGTCTGCGGCCTGACGTCGTTCGGCCAGGCAGCATTCGTCGGCATCGGGGCTTATGCCACCGCAGTACTCAGTACCACACTGGGGTTATCACCCTGGCTAGGGCTTCTGGCCGGCTTGAGTATGACCCTTGTTGTTGCCTTGGTACTCGGCCTGCTGACCTTGCGCCTGGCGGGTCACTACTTGCCCATTGGCACCCTGGCTTGGGGGTTGGCGATCTATTACCTGTTTGGCAATCTGCCGGGGCTGGGAGGTTTTGGCGGCATTCAAGACCTGCCAACCATCGCTTTGTTTGGCTGGCGGATCGACAGCGCAGCGGATTTCAGCCTTCTGATCGGAGTCTTGCTGATCGCCTGCATCTGGCTGCTCGACAATCTTCTGCACAGTCGTCAGGGGCGCGCCATCCGCAGTCTCAAGGAAGCTGGCGGCATGGCCGAGGCGATGGGGGTGGACACGGCACGCAGCAAATTGATCGCATTCGTGCTGGCAGCGCTGCTTGCTTCGCTATCCGGCTGGCTCTATGCGCACATGCAACGAGTGGTCAATCCCACACCTTTTTCGGTGAACATGGGTATCGAATACCTGTTCATGATCGTCCTGGGTGGCACTGCGAGCCTATGGGGAGCGCTGGTTGGCGCGGCGCTTGTGACTTTGATCAAGCAGGTGCTGCAAGACGTGTTGCCGATGTTGTTCGGGCATGCCGACAACTTCGAAATGATTTTCTTCGGTCTGCTGGTGATTCTTGTACTGCAGTATGCCCGAGGAGGTTTGATGCCACTTTTGCGCAATCGCCTGCCGACACTTCGCGCTTCCATCCTGCCCCTCGCCGATGCAACTGCATTGCCGCGGCGCCAGCCACCCACGAATGGCTCCCCGCTGCTGATAGCCGAAGGCCTGGTAAAGCGTTTCGGCGGGCTTGTCGCAAATAATGATATGAGCCTATCGGTCAAATCAGGCGAAATCACAGCGCTGATCGGCCCGAACGGCGCAGGCAAGTCCACATTGTTCAATCTGTTGTCCGGGGTACTGCCTCCCACTGCCGGAGAGATCCTGTTTCTGGGTCAACGCATCGACGGCCTCCCACCACGCAAAATCGCCAGGCTGGGTGTGAGCCGCACCTTCCAACACGTGCGCCTGCTACCGGAAATGAGTGTTCTGGAAAATGTCGCGCTGGGCGCCCATAGCCGGGCAAGCGCAGGGCTGCTGCGTTCACTGCTGCACACAGAGCGCGAGGAGGAAAAACGGATCCTGACCGAAGCTGCGCGCCAAATCGAACGCGTCGGATTGGGTCAATTCATTCATGCCCCTGCTGGCAGCCTCGCTCTGGGACAGCAGCGCATTGTCGAGATCGCTCGTGCCCTGTGCAGCGATCCCTTGCTGTTGCTCCTCGACGAACCCGCGGCGGGTCTGCGATATGGCGAAAAACAAGCGTTGGCCGGTCTGCTCGAACAACTGCGCCGCGAAGGCCTGGGCGTGCTGTTGGTGGAGCACGACATGGACTTCGTCATGCGTCTGGCTGACCACGTCGTAGTGATGGAGTTCGGCCAGCGTCTTGCTGCCGGGACCCCCGATGAAATACAGGACAACCCGGCGGTGCTGGCCGCTTATCTCGGAGGGGTGGAATGAGCCATCTACTGCAAGTACGTAATCTATCGGTCAGTCATGGCAAGGTCGAAGCCGTGCGCAAGCTCGACCTGCATGTCGAGGAAGGCCAGATCGTCAGCCTGATCGGCCCGAATGGAGCGGGTAAAACCACCTTGATGGCAGCCCTTATGGGTTTGCTGCCCGCTACCGGCGAAGTGCGCTACTTGGGCCAACCGCTGTTGGCCCACAAGGGCGTTGCGCAACGTGTTGGCATGGGCATGGCGCTGGTGCCGGAAAGCCGCGAACTGTTCGGCCCGATGAGCGTGGAAGACAACCTGCGACTGGGCGCGTTCAGCCGCCATCGTCGCGGGCTGCGGGATCACGCCCAAGGCCTCGATGAGGTGTTCGGGTTATTTCCGCGACTGCATGAACGTCGCCAGCAGGCAGCCTGCACCCTCTCCGGCGGCGAGCGGCAGATGCTTACCATTGGGCGCGCATTGATGGGCAAACCCCGATTGCTGATGCTCGACGAACCCAGCCTGGGTCTTGCTCCGAGGGTGATCAACGAGACGTTCTCGATTATCGAGAACCTGCGGCGCAGCGGCGTTTCGATTCTCTTGGTGGAGCAAAACGCAAGAGCTGCGCTCAAGATTTCGGACTACGGGTATGTCATGGAACTAGGCGAATTGGTTCTGGAGGGTCGAGCTGAAGACCTGGCGCAGAATCCAAAAGTCGTTGAGACCTACCTCGGCCGTAAACCCACTACATTCGGCCCCCCAAAAACCGAGGCGGTCGATGCTTGATAAAAGCAAAAACCTGCTGATCAAAGTCCCCCGCACATAGAACAACAACAAAACCACCTGGAGCTTCCATGAAACGCCACATCGCCTTGTTTTTAGCTGCATCGATGACAACAGCCGCTCATGCCGACCTCTCGATCGGCATCATCCTTTCGACAACCGGACCCGGTGCCTCTCTGGGCATTCCAGAACGTAATACCGTGCAACTACTGCCCAAACAGATCGCCGGTCAAACCGTTAATTACATCGTCCTTGACGACGGTAGCGACAGTACCGCGGCCACCAAAAACGCTCGCAAACTGGTGAGCGAAAATGCGGTTGACCTGCTGATCGGTTCCACCACGGTGCCAACCTCCTCGGCGGTCGCCCAAGTCGCCAAGGAAAGCAGCACAGCGCAGATCGCCCTTGCTCCTTACGTCCCGCCAAACAACGAAAATCGCTGGATCTTCACGATCGCTCAAACCAATACCCTCATGGCCAAGGCGCTCATCGAGCACATGCAGCACAACGGCGTAAAAACACTGGGCTACATCGGCTTCAACGACGTCTGGGGTGAGGACTGGTTCAAGGCCCTCGGCGAACTGGCTCCCGCAGCCGGTATCACACTGGTGCGCGATGAGCGTTTCAACCGTACTGACTCCTCTGTCAGTGGCCAGGCGTTGAAAGTGATCGGCACACGACCTGACGCAGTGCTGATCGGTGCTGCCGGCGCTCCTGCTGCGCTGCCCCATACCGAACTGCGCAGGCTCGGCTACAAGGGCGCGATTTACCACACTCATGGCGCTGCCAATAGCGCCTTCCTGCGGATCGGGGGCAAAGCCCTCGATGGGGCCATCCTGCCCGTCGGTCCGGTAGTGGTGTGGGACAAGCTACCGGCCAATCATCCCTCCAAGGCTATCGCGAGCCAATACGCCCAAAGCTATGAAGCACAGTTTGGTCCCAATAGCCTTTCTCCTTTTGGCGCCTATTTGTATGACGCCATGCGCCTGGTGGAAGCCGCAGTTCCGGGTGCACTGCAAGCCGCCCAGCCCGGAAGCCCCGAGTTCCGTCAAAGCTTGCGTGATCAGCTTGAAAAAACCGACAACGTTGCCGGCACCCATGGAGTTTACAACTTAAGCCCAACTGACCACTTCGGGCACGATGAACGCGCCCGTGCGCTTGTCAGCGTGCAAAACCAGCAATGGGTTCTACTGGACGGTCCTCAATAAAGACATTTGTCTAGTCCTGAAACAGGTATGCACCTGTTCCACCACAATGCCTGATGCACTCCATCGGGCATTGTGTCTGGGCGCCAGTTTGTAGCGCCATGTTTGGCAAGCGTCTCACGCAGTTGCCTCCGATCAAGGAGCCGGTAGTGACTTACCTGATGCGGGCCTCGGAGATCCGGGTCATCAGGCAACTTCTTCAGCCTGTAGGCTAGTGCAGGCCGGGTCATACCCAGCAGACGCGCAGCTTCTGAGACATTTTGCCCAGTGCGCTCCATAGCACCTTGCAGCACCGATGACGCGCACATCGACACCGCGGGTCTGGCTATCGCCCACCCGTTCAAGTTCCCCCTCCTGCAAAACGCGTCAGCTCGACGATTTCATAGAGTAACAGCGTGCCGCCATGTGCCCGCTCGAAGCGGCCCATGCGAGATTGTTGAGCTCCGGTGTAGGCGCCTTTTTCCACTCCAAATAGTTCGGTTTCAATGAGTTTTAGGTCACAACACGGGTTGTCGCGGGTGTAAATTCCAGAGTGCTCTGGGTGCAACAACCCTATGAAAGTGGCCGCGTCTCTGTAGTCGCGAACGCTGGAAAAGACAGCATCGACTCGGTCGGTGGGTGCTCGTAGGTTGAGGACAACACGGTACTGAGTCGATCGCCCAACAGATTCCAAGCACGCTTTTTCTCTTCGGCATAATCGTGATGCAGGTAATGGCGTCTTACCCGGGAGCCTGCCAGCACATGATTTTGGCAACGATCGATGACGTCCAGGCTGACACCCAAAGCCTGCATCATGGTCGCGCCCGTGCGGCGTAAGTCATGCGGTGTCCAGTCACCGTTCTGGCCGTCGGCCAGGACCAGCGTATCGTCGTGACGCCGTCTGGAGAGAGCCCTACGGTTTTTGAACCGGGCCTGACGATCGCCTACTTGCTTGCTCACCACTTTCACATCCACATGCTGATCATCCTGCTTGTTGGGGAAGCACCACTGGGAGTCTCCCGTGAGGGTCTTGAGCTCCTGAAAGAAATGCAGGGCGAAGGGGGAGAGGAAGACATGGTGGTCCTGTTTCTTGCCCCGGGAGCCTTTGACGTTTTCACTGGGGAGGAACCACGTTTGTCGGTCCAGATCGACATTTTTCCATTCGGCCTGCAGCAACTCGCCAATCCGGCACAAGGTGCCCAGGCTGATCCAAAGCGCGAGTTGAGTTTCTTTTTTCAACGGCCGAATGCCGTCGTATTTTTGGCCGGCGGGGAGGGCGTTGTAATCGGCGGTCATTTGCTGGAAGCGGTTATGCAATTCCAATAGCTCCGCCGGCGAAAGGATCCGGCTTCTTTCGGCCTCGTAGTCGGCCGGGATCAGGGGGGAGATGTCGACCAGTTCCGTCGGGTCGCCCTCGACCAATAAGGCCTGCCAGGGCTGGCGCTTTCTGGCCCAGCCAAACATCTGGGTGAGGTCGGCGAAGAAGCTGATGGCTTGACGGTGAGCGCCGCGGTTGACCACGGTGCGGATCAGCGCCCGAACATCGTGTTCGGAAACATTGTTCACCGCGGTCCTGCCAAGTGCCGGGAATAGGTCCTTGTTAAAACGGCGCTGCAACTCGGCATTGCCGTCTTTGCGCGCGACGCCATCCAACAGCCAGGCGCTGGCCAGATCCTGGACGGTCAGCGTTTGCACCTTCGTCGTTTTTACTTGTTCGGCCTCTACGTTAGCCGCGGCGTATGCCTCTGCCTTGGCGGTTTTCTTTTGCTCGTTGGGATTGATTTGCTCATCAATGAGCGCCCTGGCCTGGTTGCGTGCTTTACGGATGTCCGTCAGGGATTTGCGCGGCCAGGTTCCGCAGGAGTACTCTTTGTTCTGCTCGCCCCACCGATAGCGATAGAAAAAGCTGACCGACACACCGTCCTTGCGGACTGAGATTCGCCCGGCGAGATTGCCATCCTCCCTGAGGATCCGGCCGGCATCATTGGCGGTCAACGACTCGAGTTCTTTGATGGTGATTTTGGCCATAAAATGGGTTCCCCCTACTTTTACCCCCACAAAAACGTCGGCTCTTGATGGACGTTACTGGACTCTCGTAGAGCAGAACACCGCTGGAGCTCAAGTAAATACTAGCTTGGAAAAATCCAGAGTAAAATTTTGGAAGCTTTCAAGAAGTATAAAAAAGAAGATGGGGTGCTAGGGGTCGAGTGTTCGAATCACTCCGTCCCGACCATATAATTCAAGGGGTTGCGAGATTTTATCTCGCGACCCCTTTTTATTTTTGGGCGTTTTTACCCCTACAAAAACTCTGGCTCTTGGTGGAATCTTCAGCTGATACAAAGGTCATGGCGCGAGAAGAGTGCCTCGCTGTGTCCTGGTCGCTCGAGCAGAAGGGGACGACCGTTAAAGAGCCTTTTCCGGCGCCGGTTGGTCGTTGGGTTGGGCGATGATTGTTTTGAGCTCTGCGCTCATGGGGAATTTGAGATTCAAGCCTTTGGGAGGGATGGGCTGAGTAAACCATTTATCGTAGATGGCGTTGATTTCGCCCGAGACGAAAACCGCGACAGCAGGAAAAGCCATCGCGGTTGTTCTGCGTTTTAGCGGTTAGCGTCGGCCAAGCCAGCCTCAATGAAGCGCACGGAGCTCTCCATCGCCTGCTGACCTTCTGGCAGCATGGTGGCGTAGAAGTGCCAGGCGTGGAACATTGCTGGCCAAACTTCCAGGTTCACGCGAACTCGGTTATCAGCCAAGTGAGCTGCAAGGCGCATTGCATCACTCAACATCAGCTCGTTCTCGCCGATCTGCACCAAGATTGGTGGAAGACCGGTGACGTCCGCGAACACAGGTGAGGCCAGAGGATGATTGGCCAATGTGTCGCCCAGGAATGCTCTGGCGAGGATGTCCAAGACAGGCTTGGAGTTCAGAGGATCCAGACCTTCACGATTGCTCATGGAGGCACCGGTGTGTTCAAGGTTTGCCCATGGCGAGATGGACGAACCAACTGCAGGCAGTGGAAGCCCTTTGGATTTCGCAGCCACCATCACGCTGACAACCATCGCGCCGCCGGCTGACTCGCCAGAGAATGCGATCTTGTTAGCTGGGATCTTCTGCTCAAGCAGCCACTCGTAGGCGCGCAGTGTGTCGTCAATAGAGGCTGGGAACTTGTGCTCAGGGGCAAGGCGGTAGTCCGGCATGTATACACGAGCACCGAGCATTTTCGCGTAGTTGCCGCCGATACCGTGGTAGCCGTCTGGACGTCCTACGATGTAGGCGCCGCCGTGGATGTACATCACGACCGCGTCGGTTTTGATCTCGTCCGGAGTAACCAGTGTGCCGGGTACGCCACCCATGTCGACTGCTTCGAATTTAACGCCAGCTGGCGCTGGATTTTGCGCGAGCATTTTTGCGTAAGAGTCGCGGATGTCGCTCATTTTTGTGGTGGTATCGATTCCCTTAAGAACGGGTACCAGATCGCTAAGGCTATTGGCCCAGGTTTGGACGGCTGCTTGGACTTTAGTGTTCATAATGACCTCAATTGATCGTTGGGAGTGGATTAGCTAATTTAGATACTATGCTTAGTATTGGGGAATAGGGTTCCCCATAACAGGTGCTAAGCCGCCCGAACGTTGAGACCACCGAGGCCGTATGGAACTCCATAACCTGAATGATATTGCCGCGTTTGTGAGCTCGGTAAACGCCGGAAGCTTCACTGCGGCGGCAAAACAGCTTGGCCTTACGCGCTCTGCAGTGGGGAAGTCGATAGTCAGGCTTGAGGCGCGTTTACAGGTACGTTTACTGAATCGAACTACGCGCAGTTTAAGCATGACGGATGACGGCCAGGTTCTGTATGAGCGCTGCGTGGGCGTTCTTCAGGATCTGGACGACGTGGAGGATGCCCTTGCGTTTCGTCGTTCGACACCCAGTGGGCGACTGCGGATGAGTCTGCCGGTTGCGCTGGGCAGACTTCATGTCCTTCAGCACATTGAGTGCTGCCTTAAGGATTGGCCCTCCCTGAGCGTGGATATAACCTTTTCTGACAGGCTGGTCGATCTGATCGATGAGGGATTTGATTTGGCCATGCGCATCGGGCCACCGAAGGAAGATTCTCGGTTGTTAACGCGCACTGTGGCCTACCAACAAATGATTACCTGCGCTTCCCCCAAATATTTGGCTGAGCATGCCGAGCCTAAAACGCCGGAGGATTTATCCGAGCACCAGTGCCTGCATTTCGTGAGCGGTGGGAGATTGCTTCCTTGGAATTTTCGCGTGAATGGTAGCTCTGTATCCGTTACTCATGGTGGAAGGCTACAGATGGACAGTGCTGAGTCATTACACCAGTCAGCTGTAGCTGGCCTGGGTATCGCGACTCTTCCTTCCTACGTGGTGAACGACGATTTGAGGAGCGGCAAACTTGTTCAATTGCTCGCTGGCTATGCAGAGGCCGCAGAGCCTATTCGGGTGATCTACCCTAGCAAGCGGCACCTCTCTCCAAAAATTCGACTCTTCATCGATAAGCTCGTGGAGGCTTGGTCACCATGCCCACCATGGGAGCAGCATTCTGCGGAACGCATTCACTCTGCCTGACCCGTGAGCGAAGTCCGCGCGGCTAGTCGATACCTAACATATGCATCGCGTATTCATTTCACTTGAGCATCGACTTCCAGGCGTGGGCACTGCGCCCGTATTCCATGCATTTGCCAAAGGAGCCAGTGCCTCAGAGGCTTAGTGCGCCGGTGTTTTCCACATCCTCAATATGATTGGCGCAGATCCTCATGACTGCGTTTCGTAGGAACTACTGGCGCTCCTTGCTGGGGAAGTGACCATGCAGACCGCTTGACAGCGGTGAAATATCCGAATAAAAATGAAGCGCTTCATAAATATCTCTTTCGAGAATAAATAAAAGAATAGAGTCGTGAAAAGAACACATATTTTGTTGGCTAAGGCCCGCAGGATGTGCGAATGAAACGATTCATATTTGCCCTTTTCCTAGGCAAGTCTGGAGATCATAATGATCACTGCATCATTAGCCTTCGCTCGGTCAACGACGCAGGTTGCCCTCGCCACTCTCTTACCTAAAGTCACAGACCGCTCCGGCACGGCGGCACTGGCTTCGCCACGCAAATCTCCTAAAACCACCCGCCTAAATGAGTCCGAAATTTTCGGTCAGCCAGTGCGGCATCGGACGCGTTTGAGCATCACCGCCTCTTGTTTCTGTTTTTTCAGCGCGGGGAATTTGGCATGACGAATCTTCGACATTCAGGACGCACAGTTCTCATTACCGGGGCAGGAGGGGGCATCGGTGCCTCAATTGCCCGGCTGTACTGCGAGGAGGGCGCGCGGGTTGCCTTGGTAGATTTCGACGAACAGTCAGTTTCCGAGCTTTCCCGGCAACTCAGTGCTGCCGGACATTTGGTGGCTTGGGCTAAAGCTGACGTATCAGATTTCGCTCAATGCAGTCGAGCCTGTCTTGAGCTTAGTGAGCAGCTCGGCCCGATCGACACCTTGATCAACAATGCAGGCGTGTCACCCAAACATCAGGGCGCACCCGCACCGATTTGGGAAATGGATCCTCTGGAATGGGAAAGGGTCGTCGGCATCAACCTCACTGGCTCGTTCAACCTGGTTAGGGCAATCGCGCCGGGAATGGTTGAGCGCGGCTTTGGAAGAATCGTGAACATGTCTTCCGTCGCCGGCAGCGCCTATTTGCCTATTGTCGCGGCGCATTACAGCGCTACTAAAGCCGCGATTATCGGTTTTACCCGTCACCTGGCAGGCGAGCTCGGGCCCTATGGCATTACTGCAAACGCACTGGCTCCGGGACGAATCGAAACGCCGCTTCTTAAAACCGTTTCTGCGCAGGCGAACCAGGCAGTCGTTGATGAGACTCCGTTGGGCCGTCTTGGAACGCCACTTGAGGTAGCTAAAGCAGCATGCTTTTTGACTTCAAACGACAGCGACTTCATCACGGGCCAAGTTTTGGATGTGGCGGGTGGCTGGTTGATGCGCTGATCCATCCGGGCTCGTATTCAACGTAACGATTTATCTCACGGTTTTTTTTTAAGCAGCGGGTGGTGGCATGGTTCGAACAATGGGTTTTCCTGGCCGATACGAGCAAGGGCCTGGCGCGCTAAAACAGCTTGGCAGAATCCTTTCCGATATGGGGCAATCGCGCCCTTTGGTCTTGTGCGACGAGTTCGTCTCGAAGCATCTGTGGCCTGAGGTAGGGAACGCATTGTCAGAGCATGGCTTCGAGGCGAACAGTATCGTTTTTCCTGGTGAATGCACTAAAGCTGCAATTGCGTCTCTCTGTGAGCGATCAGCAGATTACAGGCCAGACACCATCATCGCTTTGGGCGGGGGTAAGACAATTGACACGGCTAAAGGGATGGCAGCTCAGCTTAACGTCCCCATTGTCGTATGCCCGACCATTGCTTCCAGCGACGCCCCAACCAGCCGTTTGATTGTGCTTTACGACGAAGCGCACAAGGTCGTTGGTGTCGAGTACCTGAACATGAACCCCTCTGCAGTAGTCGTGGACACCGAAGTGATTGTCCGTGCGCCTGCAAGGTTTTTCGCCGCAGGCATCGGCGACGCCATCAGTAAAAAGTTTGAGGCGCAACAATGTCAGTCTGCCGGAGGCAATAACTCATTTGGTACTCCAGCGTTGAACACTGCATTGCTGCTAACAGAGGCAGTGTTTAAGACGCTTATGACCTACGGGTACAGCGCTTACCAAGCAGTAGGCCGGCACGAGGTTAATGATGATGTCGAGCGGGTTGTTGAAGGAACCGTCCTTATCAGTGGCGTTGGGTTCGAGAGTGGCGGCTTGTCGTTAGCCCATGCGCTTGTGCGAGGTCTTACGTCAATTCCTGCGATTACTTCCATGCTGCATGGTGAGCTTGTCGCATTCGGGACGCTGGTGCAGATGTCCGTCGAAGAGCGCCCAGACTCAGAGATCCTAGAGGTCGCTCAGCTTCTGAATGATGTGAATCTTCCCGTCACCCTTGACGGCCTTGGCCAGACCTCTGCGTTTACCTCTGAGGAATTGGACATTGTCGTCCAGGCAACCCTGGGTGCGGTGTACGCGAAAAATATGGCGCCAGCCCTTACGGCTGAACGACTCATCCGCGGACTCGCTCGTGCCGACGAGCTGGGACAACGATTTGAACGTTTCAACTAACCGCTAAATGCAGCACAGCTAATCCAAGAATAAAAGAGGCTCAGAAAATGACAGACAAGACCGTTCCGCATATTCATGACTTGCTCAAAGACTCCCCTAAGAACTGGGGTAAGTGGGGCCCGGATGATGAGGTAGGCTCACTCAACTACCTTACAGGTATCGAAGTTCTCCAAGGGGTCAAAGAGGTCAAGCAAGGCAAGACATTTACTTTGCAGGTACGCATGGCAGATCCTGCTGGTGACCCGGTCTGGCCTGGTCGCTCCCAGTCAAAACGCATGAATATCATGGATCGTGGTCACTACAACTGTGGCAAAGGCCCACATTTTCCGGGCTCTTACGAGTTCGCCGACGACGTGATGTTTTTTCATCTTCAAGGGTCAACTCAGTACGACGCCCTTGGGCATGTCTGGTACGACGATCAGATTTGGAATGGCTACAGCGCCGATACCACTATCGGTTCCCTGGCCAAGGCGAGCGTTGCTCCATTGGGTGAAAAAGGCATCGTTGGCCGAGGCATTCTGATCGACATAGCGCGCCACCGTGGTAAAGACGTGCTGGATGCAGGTGAAACGTTCAACCATGAGGATTTAATGGCTGCGGCCCGGGCTCAAGGCGTCTCTATCAACAAGCGCGACATTCTCATCATCCGCACTGGATGGATCGGCTCGTTTTATAAACGCGACCCGGAAGAGTTCTACAAAGACTTTATCGAGCCAGGCCTGACCTACAGCCCTGAGCTGGTGAAGTGGTTTCAGGAGATGGAAATTCCGAACATCGTTACCGACACCATTGCTAACGAAGTCACCGTCGATCCCGTGTCAGGGGTTGCGTTGCCGTTGCACAATGCACTCATGAGGAACTTGGGCATCACTCTCACTGAGATCGCTCAGCTTGATCCTCTCGCTGAGGACTGCGCTGAGGACGGTCAGTGGACGTTTCTCTATACCGCAGCCCCTCTAAAGGTCGTTGGCGGAACCGGAGCTCCTGTGAATCCGATCGTCATTAAATAAGTGTTTTTGCCTGGGGGCAGCAGAAACGCCGCTCTCAGGTTTTTCCCTCCAATTAACGGCTCCCGAACGGCGGGCTGTTGGCTTATCATCCTCTGCGCAAATCGAGGGCGTTCTTCTGATCGTCCTGTCTCCGCGCTACGATCGAGGATGCTGAATCTCCAATGAAAAAAATCGAGAAACCGAAGCTCAAGGATGTGGCTGAATTAGCGGGCGTCTCGATGGGGAGTGCTTCAAGAGCATTGGCTGTCCCGCACTTAGTGAAACCTGCAACGCTGGCCAAAGTACAAGCAGCTGTTCAAGAGCTCGGGTACGTGCGAGACGGGGCCGCGCGTGCTTTGGCATCCAGGCGCACGCACAGCATCGGAGCCGTTTTTCCTACTTTTAACAACCCTGCGTTCGCTGAAGCTGTCCAGGCCCTCCAGTTAAGGCTAACGGAGCTTGGGTATCACCTAATCATTTCTTCCCATGAATACGACCAGGCGCAAGAACTGGTAAACGTAAGGAACATGATTGAGCGGGGCGTCGAAGGCCTACTGTTAGTGGGTACTGAACATAGTCCTGAAATTTATGAAGCACTAACTGCCGCCCAATGCCCATTCATTCTCATGTGGTCGCTAGATGGTGCTCACGACCATCACTGCGTGGGGTTCAGCAATGAGGAGGGTGGTCGATTGATAGCCAAGCACTTGCTTAGCCTTGGTCATCAAAGTATCGCCATGATCAGTGGAGTTGTTTCTAACAACGAACGGGCAAAATACCGTCTGAAAGGAATCACCGCTCAGCTACTCGAGTCAGGGATAGAGCTTTCAAGTGAACGGATAATTGAGCAGCCATTCACGATTGAGGGAGGGCGCGCCGGGCTGCGGATTGCTATGGAGCTTAACCCCAAGCCTACAGCCATTGTCTGCAGCACTGACCTCACCTGTATCGGAGCGTTGGCGGAAGCGCGCTCCAATGGGATCGACGTCCCCAAAGAACTATCAGTCAGCGGGTTCGATGATATCGAGTTCGCGGCTGCCTACGTGCCAGCCCTGACGACCGTCAGGGTGCCGACTTCGAAAATTGGTATCAGCAGCGCCAACAACATCGTTGCGCTGATCGAGGGGCGCCCACTTGCACGCCGCGAGCGCATACAAATCGAACTCGTCGTCCGAGATAGTACGGCGCCACGGCCCTAGAGCGTTTCCAAGAAGGGACTAAACTCTTGGTGCTGCATTGGCATTGAACCAGCCTGGGCGGTACTCGCTCCAGGTCAGCTGCCAGAAGCCCTCATGTTTGCGACGAAGCCGCATCCGGTAATGCGCGCCATAGAGAGGCGTGCCATCTTGCGTGTGTGAGTTTCCAGGAATGACTCTGCCGACAATCATTTCCGCTACACCCTTTTCTTCGTCAGACTTGATCTCCAGCACGTCCGCGAAATGCTGCATCCACGGCCAGGGCCTGCGAAACTCTTTGAAGGAGCCGATGATCGCGTGGCGCCCTTCAATAAGGCCCATCGGTTGGAAATCACCAGTGGCGTCGTTGGTAAAGCAATGAGCAAGCTGATGCATGTCAGCCTGATCCAGCGCCCATGAGTAACGAGCGTAGGTTTCGGCAATACACTCCGCACTGGTTACCGAAGCCGTTGAGTTAGGGAAAGCAAGCCATGGCGAATTCAGCTCGCTAACGATGGTGGGGGCTGGGTCGCCAATCCTCCATCCGTCGTCACCTGGTGGAAGCTGCCAGTGAATTGCAAGCGAGTAGTCCCCGGTTACCCAATTCAAGGCAATCAGCACTCTGTCGAGGCGCCAGGTGCCTGCTGTCTTTTTCAGAGAGCCTGTGACAGTCATACCAAATCCGAGCGTGGCCGACTTTGTGGCTTTGCTGATATGGCCATAGGCGTAGAAACTGAAATTGGCGTCGGTTTCTCCACTACCCACATAGTGATTGGTTGCCTTCACTGAAAAGCCATCAGCCTTGACACGGTCTTGCTGGAAAGCTCTGACAATCTTGCGTCCACCCTCATGAGCGGACATGTGGCTTGTCACCAACTGGCAATTGTCAGTGAATATATCCCCAGCAGATTCCCAATTACCGCTCTCCCAGGCTTCCAGAAACGTGACTATAACGCCCTTAATGTCGGTGCGATCACTTGAGCCGGTCACTGGGTCACCTGCGAGGCAGGTTGGCCTATGGGAAAGTGTGGCAGGACATACTCAGCCATCTCCTCCAGGACATCAGCGGCTGGTCGCTGCAGAGGTTTGATATTCAGTGCGACGTGTGAAACACCTTCATCCTGTTGCCGTTTCCAGAGCTCCACGAGAGCATTACGCCCGATCCTTATTCCGTTGTAGCCGCGTTCCAGCGGTGTGTTCGGATCCTTCGCCAGATCGAAAAATGTCGCGTAGCCGTATGGTTTTGCATTGCCGGTCTGGCTGGCAGAACGGAACTCGCGGATGAGGCCGGGCAAACGATTGAAGTCGCTCAGATGCCAAATCCATGCATCGGCATTATTGGCTATCCACTCAAGCGTCTGACGGGCCCGGCCCACGACAATCATGGGGAGTCGAGGGCCAACTGGCTTGGGTACCATGTCTAGCACGCCTTCCAGCTGGCCGAAAAGTTTGGTTGAGACGCTTGGGAAGCTGTTTTCAGTGACTGTCTTAATCAGCTCGAAGCCTTCCCGGTATCGTTCTTCTCTCGCTTCGAAATCAATCCCGAATGCGGGATATTCAATCGGGCGATCTCCGCTGGATAGTCCTAGCAAGAAACGACCGCCGGTTAGCTGGTCGACCGAAACGGACTGCTTAGCGACGATCAGTGGTTCACGTAACGGAAGAACGATGCCCGTTGTGCCCAAGGCAATGTTTTTGGTAACAGCAGCCAGATATCCCAGATATACAAACGGGTCGATCATTTGACCAGTATCACCAAAGCTCGGGTCATAGAAGGGCACATCTCTCATCCACAGACTTGCGAATCCAGCCTCGTCCGCGATGCGAGCAAGGCGTTGATGATCCTGCAGCGTGGGAAACGGTGAATTCGGATAGCCCTCCAAGGGCATGATGTATCCGAAGGTGAGGCCTTCGGGCTGGAACACTCGCGAATAGGCCGGGTGAGCTGCAAGTTCGGGACTGAGCTCAAGGGAAGGGCTGATAGAAGTCATTGCTAAACCTCATTATTTCAAGCCGATTATTACTGTGTAAGCGGCTTTCAGATGAACAGGTCTGCATGGTAGTGAAGGTATTGGGGAAAATGTGTCCCCTCTGATGGGGCGCGATCCACTGTTGGCCGCTATCCACTCAATGAAAAATCTGCTGGGTCAATCGCTTGAACTCGTCCGCAGTAGGCGTCTTAGATGAGTCGCGGCCTTCAACGGGATGAGTCTTACGCGCTGTGACGAGTGGTCACAGATGGTGTGAATTTCTGAGTATTCTCCTGTGCGAGAGCATCACCTACTCTCACTCAGCGATTGAAATCCTGGCTCGCTCGCCAGTCACACGTTGAGAGAAATTATAATGAATACGCCCGTTAAACCTGATGAACTTGCCATTCCTTATGCTTTGCCGCAGGTGCCTTTCATGTCTCCAGACATGGTGCATCCAGGCGTTATGACCACTTGGCTCGAAGACGATAATCTCTGGGTGCCTGTCACCAAGTCAGTATCTTTCAAACCACTGCTGCTGAGCGTTAGCGGCGGGTACTACATCAACTTGCTCCGAGTGCGGCAGAGCGGGGTTTTGTCACGTCACCGCCACTCAGGTGCAGTGCATGCGATCGTGTTGAAGGGGCGTTGGTACTACCTCGAGCACGATTGGGTTGCTGATGAAGGCTCCTTTGCATTCGAGCCGCCAGGGGAGACTCACACTCTGTTCGTCCCTGAAGATGTCGAAGAAATGATTACCTGGTTCCACGTTCAGGGTGGCTACACTTACGTCGACCCACAGGGTGTTGCGGTTGGCTATGAAGACGTTTTCACCAAGCTGGAAGCTGCCCGCAGCCATTACAAAAACTTGGGCTTGCCGGACGATTATATCGAGCAGTTCATTCGCTGATTTTGGGTCAAAAAAAACGCGCTACGGCGCGTTTTTTTGTGTAGATAAACAGGTGGATTCAGTCGCGTAAGGAGCGTACCGAAATGGATCAATACTCCCAAATGCTAGCCTTCATCTGGTCAACAGAGTGCGGAAGTTTTTCTGCTGCCGCCAGGGCGCATGAGATGACTCCGTCGGCCATCAGTAAATTGATAGCGCGGCTAGAGGATCGGCTTCGGGTTCGACTTTTCCAGAGGGGTTCCCGAGTCCTCACTCTGACGGAGGAGGGGGCTGCTTATCTGCGCAGTGCGAAAGCTGTGGTTGAGGCGATGAGTGAAGCTGACTCTCTGGCAGAAGGGCTTCCTTCAAGGGTCAGTGGCACGCTTCGCATCCACACGATGACCTCTTTTGCGAAGCAGCAGATCGTGCCTTGGTTGCCGGAATTCCTCGACACTTATCCCGGTCTTGATGTCGAGATTCAGTTAGGCGCTCAGTTCGTTGACCAGTTCGAGCAGGGATTGGACATAGCCATCCATAGCGGGATTCTTCCGAGCTCTTCCAGAATCGCAAAGAAGATAGGCGAATGTGAATGGTTGCTGTGTGCTTCACCTGACTACCTGGAAAAGTATGGAGCACCGCAGCAGCCACAAGACCTGATGAATCATCGATGCTTTAACTTCAGTTTTGCCAGCCCTTGGAACAAATGGGCCTTTATCCAAGATGGCCTTGGTGTAACGACCCCTGTGAAGCCCCGGGGATCGTTTACGCAGGGCGAGCTGCTAAGAGACATGGCCAAATCAGGCGCGGGTATAGTTCGCCTTGCAGATTTTCACATTGGAAAAGACATTCAGGAAGGCTCACTGGTGCTCCTGCTTGATGAGTACAAAGCGGAGATCCGGGAGCCTATTTACCTGCTCTATTCAGACAGAAAGCATCTGAGTCCTCGCATCCGAGTGTTCATCGAGTTTTTCCATGAAAAATGGATAGCACATCCATGGAATGTCGTGAGAGGACTACCCGAAGCGACTTGATAGCCACTACGGCCCCGCGCTTACTTTCACTTTCCCTCCGCGCAAGCGTGCAACTTTGGCTCCTGCACAAGAGAGCCAATACTCCACCTCTCTGTAATTTTACCTCCTGCTCTGTGCCCAACAGAGCTCCCAAAAAATTGAGACCTATTTCCCAGTAATTACTTAGCCAAATGCTTCGCTGGCGCCTCTCTCATTTTGTGCCACTGACCTGTTCCTGGCGGTCACAGCAGGTGTGCTTTGCCAGCTATATTCAGCCCTGAAATTGAGCCATAACCTCTGTCCATGGTGAACAGTACGACAAGTGCTGGATCATCTCGGATGTTGAGGCGTATGTGTGCAAACCACCGATCCTCAGCCGGAGAATAAAAATAAATACCCGGAGATATCCCCATGGGATTTGCTCAAGACAAAATCGAAGCATTACCTGCGGTCAATCGTGTGCCAAAAGGAGCAGGTGCAGCCTCGTGGGGCGCGATGGCTCTTTTGTGGCTCGTGTATGCCATGGATGCCAACTCCCGCCAGATGTTCTTTATGGTATTGCCCTCCATCACCAGCGAGTTCAAGACAAGCGCTGAGCTGACTGGACTGCTTGCCGCGTTCATCACGATCGCTACATCTTTGATAGCCGTGCCTTGCATGATTTGGGCTGATAAAGGCGGTCAGGGATGGATGCGTAAATACCGCCATCTGCCAATCGTGATTGCTTACACGCTATTCACCTTTCTGACCGGCCTCAATTTCTTGACTGGCTCGCTTGGAGTGCTTGTCGCGCTGCAAGTGATGTCTCACGCATTTGGCGGTGCTGGCGAAGCCATCGAAGTCACTTCCTTGTCTGAGTGGTGGTCGAAGGAGCGCCGTGGTTTCGCCCTAGGAGTTCATCACACCGGATACCCTTGGGGCACATTGATCGGTGGCTTGGCGATCAGTGCTCTACTCCACGCTTACGGCCCGGAAAATTGGCGCTTGGCATTCCTGCTGTTCCCTGTACCGATGATCATCATCTTTTCTGTCTACTGGTGGTTCAGTACGAAGAAGCGTTACGAGTCCTTTGTTGAACACGCTCAAGCCGTGGGTGAGACCCCTCCATCAATGGAAGCGGTACAGGGTGTGGTGGAGGTGCCCAAAGGTGCGTTCAAGTCGGCAATGAAAAATCCGAACATCTCCGCTATCGCTCTGATCTCGATGTTCGCAATCGTTGGCTACTTCGGCATCAGCTTCTGGCTACCTCAGTACCTGGCCTTTGTTGCCCATTACAACTTCGCAGAGGCGGCTGCTTACTCGGTGCTCTTCACGATCACCGGTGGTATCGGCCAGATCGTTTGGGGATGGATTTCAGACCGTGCAGGCCGAAAACTTTGCCTAGTGCTTGTTTTCGCGTGGCTTGCGGTGGGCATGTACCTCTTTAAATACTCATCCGTCAGCCTGACTTGGCTTATCGCGATTCAGTTGTTTGCTGGATTCGCGATGAACGCGCCCTACACGTTGCTGTATGCCATTGCGTTTGACTCTGCGAAGCAAGGCACGACTGGCCTGGCGGGCTCAATCGTCAACGTCGGTATTTACGCCGGTGGCTTTGGGCCATTCGTGATCGGGATGTTCATCGGCGCAGGTGGTGGCTTTGAGCAGGCTGCGGGCTACAACTACGCGCTCTACTTTATCTCCGGCCTCATGGTACTGGCGGCCATCATCACCATTTTCTTCACCCGTGAAACCACCGGCTGGTTCCTTAAGTACGACAAGGCGCTGGTATCGAAGTCCTCTTGCAACATGGGTTTGTAACGAACCGATCGTACCTGCACTTACAAGAAAATCCCCTTGGGGATAGCTAAAGCTAGGAGAAAGTCATGACCCTTATTAATGATGCCAAATGGTTGAGCCAATTCGCCGACGAGTTAAACGGTGATGCTGATTGGACTGCCGCTGCTCGCTATTTTGATGGGCGCATTCAATTCAAGCACAGCACAGGTTTTTCAACGCTTGCGGTTCTCGCCGGTAAAGTCGTTGCGGTTTACCCGGAAGGAAGCCCGTTGGGCGCTGACATCATCGTGTCTGGTGCTGATGATGAGTGGCAGCGCGTTCTTGACGGAAAGATCGACTGGTTTGAAGCGTTGTCCCCTGGATTGGGAAAACTTGAGCTTGAGGGCAACGTGGTTGCTGCATGGCAGTACGTAGATGTGATGGCCCGCGCGTTCGACGCAATGAAGCGTGTAGGGAAAGCCAATAATAACCCACCAGTCTCGTACTCTCCCGGGCCTAAGCCGTCGGGGAAAGAGACGGTAGGACGGTACATCACCGTGGATGGAATTCGCGTTTACTACGAAGAAGCAGGGGAGGGGCGTCCACTCGTTTGCTTCCACGCAGCATCACAAGATTCTCTGATGTACAGGCACGTACTGGACGGTCTCTCAGATGAGTTCCGCGTCATCGCAATTGACGCCCCCGGGCACAGCAAATCAGAGCTACCCGAATCAGGCCCATTTCACAGCCTCACTCGCCATGCGGAGTTCAATGAGCACCTTATGGAGGCCTTGGGACTTGAGAAACCCGCCATCATGGGATGCTCTATGGGTGGCAATCTGGTGCTGGAATTGGGGGCGCGTCGGCCCGATGCGTACAGCGCGATCATTTCAGCTGAAGGGGCAGATTTTACCCCGACGGTTTCCGAGTTCTTCCTCGATATGTTGCTCATGAATGGGCCAGAGATCATCGGTGCCTGGTCTCGTTCGATGACGGGCAATCGCACTCCACCAGATCGTGCGAGGGAGGTGGTGTGGCAGATCTCGCGAACCACGCCGCAGGTGATGAAAGGTGACCTGACAGGCTATGCGAACTTTGATCAGCGGCAACAAGTTGGAAAGATCAAAGCGCCTGTTTTACTTCTGCGCGGTGACGCCGATTGGTTGGTGTACCAAGAGAAGGTTGAGGAAACGGCATCTCGAATTCCTGGCAGTAAGATCGCCGTGCTCGCAGGTACTGGCCACTATCCAATGACTGAAAACCCATTGGAGTTCTGTGACACGGTACGCGCTTTCCTTCGTGAAGCGGGTCACGGCCACGCAGGCTGAAAGATCTGATTGAGGAGCCCGCTCGTCAGGCGGGCTTTTCTGCGTTTATTTAACGCGAAGGTTCAATCCCGAAAAAAACTTTTTCTATTCCCGCACAAAAACCTGAAGCGCGCCGACCCACTGAGGCTCAGGCCGTTGCGGGAGCTATCTCGACCCGCGAATCCCTTCCATAGCCGATCGTCAGACAATCAGAATTATTTCCTTGTGATCTGTGATCACAGTGGATAGCATCTGTCTCAGAGCGAACATCTGAGCGTCAGCATTGTTCACCAACCGCTCAAACGATTACTCCTAAACATAAATACAAAATTTGGAGAACATCATGCGAAGTACAACTCCATCTGCGACAGAGCGTGGCCCCATTGCAATCGTTGGCGCGGGCCTGATTGGGAGAGCTTGGGCGATTGTTTTTGCTCGGGCAGGACATCCGGTGCGTTTACACGATATGGATCTGCAGACAATGCAGAACAGCCATGCCTACATCGAAGCGAGGCTTAATGAGCTCGCAGAATTCGATCTTCTTAATGACGCCCCCCTCACCGTACTGACACGCATTACTTGCGTTCCCGACTTGGCTGATGCGCTACGTGATGTAGTGCTCGTACAGGAAAACGTTCGGGAAACGGTAGAGGCGAAAATCGATATCTTCAGTCGAATGGATGCGTTGGCGCCCAAGGACGCGATTCTTGCCAGTTCAACTTCATGGTTACCGGCCTCCGAGTTCACTAAAGATCTACCAGGTCGGGGGCGCTGCGTAGTTGCACACCCTACCAACCCACCTTACTTAGTTCCTCTTGTGGAGCTTTGCCCTGCGCCGTGGACAGAATCTGAAGTGATGATTCGAGCGCATGAGATCTATACCGCAGCAGGGCAGAGCCCTGTCGTTCTATCCCGAGAGATCCACGGCTTCTTGTTGAACCGAGTCCAAGCAGCAGTCCTCAACGAATGCTTCAAATTGCATGAGGAAGGCTTTGCCAGCTCGGAGGATATTGATCGGGTGCTCAAAGATGGACTCGCCCTCCGCTGGTCATTTATGGGCCCCTTCGAAACTATCGATCTCAACGCCCCTGCCGGCGTATCTGACTATGCCAAACGCTACGGTCAGCAAAATCGCGAAACGATCAATTCCGAAGATGCTTTTGACTGGTCGGAATCAGCAGTCGCCCGAGTACATGACGAGCGCCGCCAAAAACTTGAACTTGAAGGCATTGCATTGCGATCCGCTTGGCGTGACCGCCGCCTTATGGCTCTCGCTGCGCACAAGCGTCAAGCACCAAATTCCTGACGGCATCACTTCATCCTGAACACCAAAATAAAAGTAACCAGGAGGTCACCATGGCTCGTAAAGTCATCATCACTTGCGCGGTCACCGGCGCAATTCATACACCTTCCATGTCCCGTTACCTGCCGGTAACACCAGGTCAAATTGCTGAAGCGGCGATTGGGGCAGCTGAGGCTGGCGCCTCTATTGTTCACCTACATGCTCGTAACCCAATTGATGGCAGCCCCTCTCAGGATCCGGAACTGTTTAAGCAGTTTCTGCCGGCTATCAAAGAGGTTAGCGATGTGGTGATCAACCTGACTACAGGTGGCGCACCGACAATGTCGCTTGAAGATCGACTTCGTCCAGCACATCAGTTCAAACCGGAAGTGGCCTCACTGAACATGGGCACGATGAACATGGGTCTTTACCCAATGCTCAATCGGTTTAAGGAGTTCAAACACGCTTGGGAGGAACCATACCTCGCCGGCAGCCATGACCGCATTTTCAAAAACACATTTACCGACATAGCCCACATCCTCGAGTCATGCAGTGAGAACGGTACCCGTTTTGAAATCGAATGCTATGACATTGGGCATCTCTACACCGCTGCACATTTTATTGATCGCGGCCTCATCAAACCCCCATTTTTGATCCAATCGGTTTTCGGCATTTTGGGCGGTATCGGCGGTCACCCTGAGGACGTCCTGCATATGCGTCGCACAGCTGATCGTCTTTTCGGAGATGACTATCAGTGGTCGGTTCTTCCAGCAGGAAAGCAGCAGATGAGCATTGGTGCTCAATCAGCCACGCTTGGAGGACACGTGCGTGTGGGTCTTGAAGACTCGCTTTGGGACGGGCCGGGCCAATTGGCAAAAAGCAACGCCGATCAAGTCTCGCGTATGCGCAAAATTCTTGAAGGGCTTTCACTTGAAGTGGCGACACCTGCTGACGCGAGGGAAATCCTGAAGCTCAAAGGTGGCGATAACGTCAATTTCTGAACGCGGGTATTCATCCCCGTAAAGCCTATCTAGAGGATATTTTGATTACTAAAGGGCGCGGCACAACACTCGCGCCTTAGCAACTTATCCTCATGAGGAGAAAATGAACCATGTTAGCTACGACCCATACAAAAATACAAAAGGGACAGTCGCTGAACGCTTTAATGTTTCGCAAACTAATGCCGATGTTAATCTTTGCTTACGTTATAAGCTTTCTAGACAGAACTAACATTTCACTTGCCAAAACACACATGGCAGTAGACTTGGGTATTTCCGCTGCCGCCTACGGTTTTGGTGCAGGGCTCTTCTTCCTTACCTATGCACTCATGGAGGTACCCAGTAACCTGATCATGCACCGGGTAGGTGCTCGACTCTGGATCACCAGGATCATGATCACCTGGGGGTTGTTGTCTGCCGGTATGGCCTTCATTACCGATGAGACTACGTTTTACATTGCCCGCGCGCTACTGGGCGCAGCTGAAGCCGGATTGTTCCCAGGTGTAATGCTCTATCTAACCTATTGGTTTGGTCGTGAGCAAAGGGCACGAGCCAGTGGCTATTTTCTAATCGGGGTCTGTCTCGCGAATATCATCAGCGGGCCGGTTGGCGGGCTGCTGTTAGAGATGGATGGAATCTGGGGTTGGCACGGCTGGCAGTGGCTTTTCTTCTTGGAGGGGATTCCAGCTGTTCTATTCTCCGTCGTGATTTGGCGAAAGCTTCCGGACGGCCCATCTACGGCAAGTTGGCTGTCAAAGGAACAAGTCACTGAAGTAGAGCAAGTTCTGAAGAAAGAACATGATGAAGAAATCGCCTCCGGTAATGTAGGTCATTCTTTTAAGGGCGTTCTTAAAATCCCTCAGATTTGGCTTGCGATCGCGGTGTACTTCCTCCACCAAGTGAGTGTGTATTCGGTAATTTTCTTCTTGCCGGGCATCATTGGCACGTATGGAGGCTTGTCATCGTTACAAATAGGATTGTTAAACTCAATCCCATGGATCGCAGCAGCACTCGGGGCAGCGTTTCTTCCAAAGTATGCAACTACTCCGAAAATTTCACGCAAAATAATGTTCGGTGGGCTGCTCCTGATGTCGGCTGGATTGACCCTCGCGGCCTTTACCACTCCACTGATAGCTCTAATAGGATTCACTCTTACGGCATCGATGTTTTTCGTTGTTCAGCCAGTGATATTCCTCTTTGCCAGTTCAAGACTGGCGGGAGCAGGTATGGCGGCGGGTCTGGCGTTAGTGAATACCTTTGGTATTACTGGCGGTTTCTTCGGCCCTTCACTTCTGGGCTTAGTTGAACAAACTACTGGGAGCACGAAGAATGGACTCATTATTGTAGCGGCTCTATTAACGCTCGCGGCATTCCTGAGTTTGAAACTACGTCAGGCACAAGAAACGATTACTACAAAAACGCGGGACAACATTGTATTGCCCCAGGCTGCGCCGTGTATTACTGATAATGCGAGGACAAAATGAAGAGTACATCCCTGGTACTTAAACTACATCCCGACGATAATGTTGCAATCGCACGCGCTTCGATACCTCAAGGAACCGTGGTTACGGAGTTCGGTAATATCGTGGTGCTCGCCGATGTGCCCGCAGCGCACAAAATCGCCCTTGCACACGTAAACCCAGGTGATCCTGTTCTGCGTTATGGCCAGATCATTGGCTTTGCTACTAAACCCATTGAGCCGGGCGATTACGTGCATACGCACAATCTGGAAATGGCGACGTTCGAGCGAGACTACGCGTTCGGCGAGGATGCCAAAGTCGCGTCGCCTGCAGCCTCTCCTGTGACATTCCAAGGTTTCGTCCGCGCTGACGGGCGAGTAGCAACTCGAAACTACATTGGTGTAGTGAGCACTGTGAACTGCTCCTCCACTGTTACCAAAATGGTGGTTGAACACTTCTCGCGAAACGGTGTGCTGGATGCTTACCCAAACGTGGACGGTGTGGTGCCGATCACCCACAGCTTCGGTTGCTGCATAGAGCACAATGGCGAGGGAGTGAACCAACTGCGGCGCACGCTAGGCGGTTTCATCAAGCACGCCAACTTCGCTGGCGTGGTCGTCATCGGCCTTGGCTGTGAAGCCAATCAGATGGGGGCGCTGTTCATGGCCCAGGGCATCGAGACCGGCAAGCTTATCGCTCCCGTGGTCATCCAAGACGTTGGCGGAACCCGCAACGCAGCGGATGCCGCCATTGCCGCCGTGGAATCGATGCTGCCGGTTGCCAACGAGTGCCGACGCGAGCCGGTCTCGGCGCGGCACCTGACCGTGGCGCTCCAGTGCGGCGGTTCAGACGGATACTCGGGCATCACGGCCAACCCCGCCCTCGGTGTGGCTGTCGATATGCTCGTAGCGCAAGGTGGAACTGCCATCCTTAGCGAAACGCCGGAGATCTACGGCGCTGAACACCTGCTGACTCGTCGCGCGGCAACCCGTGAGGTTGGCCAAGGTATCGTCGACCTTATCAAATGGTGGGAAAGTTACGCAGACCGCGAAAAAGGCAGCATCGATAACAACCCCACACCTGGCAACAAGGCTGGCGGCCTGACGACCATTCTTGAAAAGTCTTTAGGCGCAGTTGCCAAAAGCGGCTCCTCCGCACTCATGGGGGTGTACCGTTACGCCGAGCCAATCACGGCCCGAGGCTTGGTGTTTATGGATGCACCTGGCTACGACCCGATGGGAGCCACTGGCCAAATCGCCAGCGGCGCAAACCTCGTTGCGTTCACCACCGGACGCGGCTCGTGCTTTGGCGCCAAACCTGCTCCTTCGATCAAGCTTGCGACGAATACCAAAATGTACACTCGCATGAAGGATGATATGGACATCAACTGCGGGGATGTCATGGATGGCGATGCCACCCTTGAATCGAAGGGTAAAGAGATTTTCGACATGCTCATACGAGTGGCTTCTGGGGAAAAATCTAAAAGCGAGGCGTTGGGCGTCGGCAATGAAGAAACAGTTCCTTGGATGATCGGCGCTCAGATGTAATGAGCGAACAAAAAAGGCGTCCTGATATCAGGGCGCCTTTTTTTCAAGCCTTGTTGATGAGGTTAATCAACTTCTAAAGGCTTGTGCGCATCGGCAACGATCAGCGCCCCAGTATTCAGGATAAACTCGGCAGCACTTTTGATGTCATCTTGCAGTGATTCACAGGCGGCAACGGAGTCACCCTTCTTTAAAGCATCAACCATCGCTGCGTGATGACTGGCTTGCACTCGCTGAACCACACGCTCAGTGCCAGATCGTAGGTCATAGTTGATGATAGGCCCTATTCTCAGCCACAGGGACTCAACTATCTGAAGCAGGATGGGCATGTCCGCCTGATTATAAATTGCGAAATGCAATTCTTTGTTCAGCGTAATCAGCCGTGACTCATCGGGAGCGCCTTTTGCAAACTCTGCGCAAAATGCCTCGTGTATCTTTTCAATCTCAGCCAGCGCCTGCGAATCAACAAGTTCCGCAGCACGAGCTGCAGCTTGCCCCTCCAGATTCAACCGGATACTGGTGATTTCCCGGAATTGGCTGACTGTCAGTACAGGAACGCGAATATATCGATTAGCCGCCATTTCGAGCGCTTGCTCGGCGACCAACCTGTGAACAGCCTCTCGCACTGGCATGACGCTAACACCAAGAGCATCCGCTATAGATCTGAGCGAGAGCTTTTCCCCAGGCATAACGCGTCCGCTTATCAGCAGATCACGCAGCTGGGCATAAACGTCCGCACTGAGAGTCTGGCGGATCATGGGCGTTACGAGTGTGGATAGGTTCATGGCGAGAATTATAGGCAGGTTCGATCAGCCAGCATAGGAAAATGAGACAACTGTGATCACGGATGTGCCGGTAAAGAAAGTGACGGAATCCGGGAGAAACGAGCTCTCTAGAACACGCACAATAGCGTCTCGCTACCAAGGTCGGTGGCGAGACGTGTAGGTCTGACTAATCAAAGATACTCGACATTGCCGTCGATGCTGATCGCTTGTCCTGTCACATTGTTAGCAGCAGGAGAGCATAGAAATAAGGCCATTGCTGCCACGTCTTCGGGTGGAGTCATCCGGCGCAATGATATTTTCTTCAATGTTTGTTGGCGCATCTCCGGCTCTGAAATGCCTAACTGTTCGGCGCGATCACTGATGACGCGATCCTGGCGCGGGCCCTCGACGATGCCTGGCAGCAGTGCGTTGACTCGAATGTCTTTTTCGCCCAACTCGGCTGCCAATGACTTCATAAGACCAACGATGGCCCACTTGGTCGCGGCGTATGGAGTCCGCCAGGCATAGCCTAAGCGCCCCGCGACCGATGAAATATGAATGATGTGTGCGTGTTCTGACTTCGTTAGGAGGGGGACAGCATGATGAGCGAAGCGATACTGCGCATTGAGATTGATGTCTATTGTCTGTTCCCATTCGGCATCGGTAATCTTGTCGATTCCGCCCGTTGGCCCTGCGATGCCTGCATTGTTGATCAGTACATCGAGCCCATCCACCCACTCCTGTTGTATCTCGAAGACTCGCTTAATTTGAGCAGAGTCGGAGACGTCAGCCAATGTGGCCAAAGCCTCTGGATAGCGATCACGAAATTGTGCAATCGCCTGCTCACTTACATCACATACATGGACTCTTGCCCCAATTTCGAGATATGCAGCCGCGATCGATTCGCCGATGCCTGCTGCCCCACCGGAAATCAAAACTCTCAATCCGGTATAGGGTGTCAGCCGCTTCATCACGTTCATAGCTAATGCGTCCTGTCTTATTTTTGTTCATGAGTTCTTTCGTGGCTACGGCGTGCGTAGACAAGAAAACCTCATTAAGTGATATGTGATCACAGTTTGTTTGTCAAGACAGGTTTGCCGCAGATTTGCAGGTGATTACCGGAGAGGGTGCAGACTCCTACTCCGGCTCAGCATTGCTACCTACGGCCCGATTAATCTGCGAGTGGCAGCCGGCGGCGACTGCGCTTACCTCAGCACTACATCGTTATCGGATCTGGGCCATGGTCGGGTAATCCGTGTAACCGCGCTCCTCACCCTGGTAGAAGGTAGTGGGGTCTGCGTCATTCAATGCGACACCCTGTTCGAATCGCTCTACCAGATCCGGGTTGGCCAGGAACGCAGTGCCAAAGGACACCAGATCAGCATTTCCTTCTCTGAGGGACGTTTCTGCGCGTCCCGCGTCATAGCCTGTTGGCGCCGAGGCCAAATTGAACCAGTGGCGAGATATCACTGATCCAACCTGATTCTTTCGCGAACCATTGCCTGTGCTGGTTTTGTGCCGACTGGTGGTGGGGCAGTCTTTTGTCAGTACGTGGGTCAATTCGACATCGGCGCCTACAGTCGGGCAAATGTAATCGTTTTTTGCCGCATCATAGATGAGGCATGGTTATTGAAAGCCCCCTCAGCCTTGGCTTCAGAGGTCATCGGCTTGGGGACACATCGTGACAAGTCTGGATTTGTTCGTTTTTGAAGGCGACTCGTTTAGCTACCACCGACAACGTATCTGACGCTATCGCCTCGCGGGCCAGCTAGGTTATTGAGCTGAGTTGAGCGCCCGGAACCCACATTGGTCACCCTCCTGCGCAATGATCAAATAGTGCTGAGTATCGACCGCTGTCTGCTTCATAGCCAATGATTCCCGTGCCACGCGTCATCATGAAGTTGGTGTCTGGGTCGGTCAGTGAGACCTGTTTACCCGGCGGTTCGTCGACTTGGATTTCAATCGCTTAAAGCTGCTTTATTTGAATTTTCTTTGGCGATTTTCTCTTCCAGCAACACGGCGCTGGACAGGGAAGCTATTGGGTTCTTGCCGATCAGCAGCATCGAGTGCCGTCAGGTAACGGTTGATGCTCAATTTCTTCCATTCGCCGCTTCATTTTTGGCACCGACCCCGCACACCAGTACCTTCTTCCTCACTCCCAATCTCTGAGAATTCTAAAATCGATCTGTTGAGTGAGATATTATATTGACATGAATCAATAACTGTATGAATATTTCATTTAAGTGATATTTGTAAATCGCACAGCGATACGGAGATTAAATTGTACGATCCTCTGGTCAATCCTCATCCAGGCGTCGGAACGCCACATACCGCTTCCTATTGGGTGGATACCGCAGGTATCGCGCCTCAGGATGACGGTCCGGTCAGCAGGGACATGGATGTCGAGGTGGCGATCATTGGTGCCGGCTATACGGGACTGAGCTGTGCCTTGCACCTGGCCCGTGAGCACGGCGTTCGCGCAGTGGTTCTGGAAGCGAACCAGGTCGCCTGGGGTTGCAGTGGTCGCAACGGCAGCTTTGCCCGTATCTCCGGTGGTCGCGTTCCGCTGGCGGAGCTGATCCAGCGCTATGGCGCCACAGAGGCAAAAGCCTATTTCGATGAAATGTCGGCGGGGCTGAACACCGTGCGCGGGTTGATTCGCGAAGGCCAGATCGATTGCGACGTGCAGCCCGATGGTGTTTACAAGGTCGCCAGCCACGCCAGTCATGTCGACGGGCTCAAGCGTGAGGTGGGCCTCTATAACGATGTATTGAACTACGGCGCGAAGTTCGTCAGTGACGCGCAAGCCCATGCCGTGCATGGCGGTGCGGAGTCATTCGGTGCGCTGTACATGCCCGACGGTTTTTCGATGCATCCACTGAAGCTGGCCTGGGGGATCCACCGCATGGTCCGGGCAGCCGGGGTCAAGGTGCATGTGGGTTCGCCCGTGACCGACTGGCACAGCGACAAGGGCCGTCATCGCCTGGTCACCCCGGGCGGGGTGGTGACGGCTCACCGGGTGGTGGTCGCCACCAATGGCTATACCTCCGGGGCGCTGAACAAGGCCACAGCCGGACGGGTGCTCCCGGTCCACTCGCAAATCATCGTGACGCGGCCTTTGAGTGCCGAAGAGAAACGACAGAGCCTTGTCGGCAGCGAATGCATGTTCGATACCCGCAACCTGCTCTCGTATTACCGCCGCTTGCCCGACGACCGCATTCTGTTTGGCGGGCGCAGCGCCATCACCGGTCGCGACGCGGAAAACCCCCAGCACCGACAAAACCTGCACGACGCACTGTGTCGCAAGTTTCCAGCCTTGCAGGGCATTGCGGTGGATTACAACTGGGGCGGCTGGGTCGCGGTGAGTGAAAATTCCTTGCCGTTCATTTGCAAGGTCCCGGGCCTGGACAATGTGTTTTCCGGCGGCGGTTATGCCGGTAGCGGCGTGTCGTTTTCCGTGCAGGCTGGCAAGCGCCTGGCGCAAATGGTGGCCGGTGATTCACAGCCCACTTCTATCGGTTTTCTGCACCAGTGTCCCAAGCGTTTTCCGTTTCAACCGTTCCTGCGCGTGGGGCAGCGGATGGCCTACGCCTGGTATCGCTTCAAGGATGCGCAGTAACCCGATACACGAGGGATGGCAAGCGGTAGAGCGGTCGAGCACCCGCGTGGGGGCAAGGACCGGGTGGTAAAAAGCGGCAAGAGAGGATGACGAACAACGTCTCCCGATATAACAACAACCCAGTGGGCAGCAACGCCCGGCGTTCGATTCAACTGTCTAATTACAATAAGCTCAGGAGTTGAAAATGCGATCAATCAATAAACGAATAGCGGGCCTGGTGTTTGCCATGTCCTTGTGTTCCGTTGCCCAGGTGCAGGCGGCGGGTACGGTGACCTTTGCCGGCTGGGGAGGGGCATTGCAGGATGCTGAACGCAAGGCCTATCTCAAGCCTGCGGAAGCTGCGTTGGGGATCAAGATTCAGGAAGACAACATGGATGGCCTGGCGGCGGTGCGCGCCCAAGTGATGTCGGGCAAGCCGAAGTGGGACGTGGTCGAACTGGCCTCCAACGATTGCGTGATGGCGCAGGAGCAGGGGCTGACCGAGCCGCTGGATTACTCGGTGATCAGTACCGAGGGCGTGGCGGCGAATTTCTACGGCAAGAACTGGATTGCCAGCAATGCCTATTCCACCGTGCTGGCCTGGGCGAAGGATGCCGGCGAGACCACGCCGAAAACCTGGAAAGCCTTCTTTGATCCCGAAGTGAAAGCCTCGCGCTCCATGTACCGGCAGCCCTACACCACGCTCGAACTGGCATTGATTGCCGATGGCGTATCGCCCAAGGCGCTGTACCCGCTGGACGTCGATCGTGCCTTCAAGGTGTTGGAGCGCATCAAGCCGCAAGTGGTCAACTGGTGGCGCAGCGGCACCGACTCGGCACAGTTGCTGCGCAGCCGTGAAGTGGACGCGCTGGCGATCTGGGCGTCCCGGGTTGATGAGCTGAAGCAGTCCGGTGATGCCGTCGACTACACCTACGACCATGCCCTGGTCGACTACGACTGTGTGGTCGTGCCAAAAGGTGCACCGAACAAGGAGTTGGCGATGAAACTGGTGGCTGAAATCATGAAGCCTCACAGCCAGGCGACCCTGGTGACCCTGATCCCGAATCCGCCCATCAACGTCAAGGCCTACGATACCGGTATCATTCCCGCCGCGATGGCTGCCACGTTGCCGACGGCGCCGGCGAACATCGACAAGGTTGTATTCTTCGACCCGGTCTGGTGGCAGGCGCACCAGGCTGAAGTCCAGCGTCGATTCGACCTGTTCATCCAGAATTGATAAGGACGTCCCTATGAATTTCATCAAGAAAAACCTGCTGCAGGGTGCCGTTGCAGCGGTACTGGCCATGGGTGCCAGCGCCTCGGTGCTGGCGGACAGCCTGACCTTCTCCGGTTGGGGCGGAGCCTTGCAGGACGCCGAACGCAAGGCGTATCTCGAGCCCGCCGCGAAGGCGCTGGGTGTCACCATCAAGGAAGACAACATGGACGGCCTGGCCGCCGTTCGTGCACAAGTGATGTCGGGCAAGCCGAAGTGGGATGTGGTGGAACTGGGCAGTACCGAGTGCGCCCAGGCCCAGCAAGAAGGGCTGGTCGAGCCACTGGACTACTCGGTGATCGATGCCACGCATGTCGACAAGAATGTGGTCAGCAGCCACTGGATCGCCAGTCACGCCTACGCCACCGTGGTGGCTTGGGCTGAAGACAGCGGAGCCCCCGTGGCGAAGAACTGGCAGCAGTTCTTCGACCCGCAGGTCAAGGGCGCGCGAGCACTGTACCGCCAGCCCTGGTTAACCATGGAAGCGGCCTTGTTGGGTGACGGTGTGGCGCCCAAGGACCTGTATCCGCTGGATGTCGAGCGCGCAATCAAGGTGCTGACGCGCATCAAGCCTCAGGTGGTCAACTGGTGGAGCGCCGGTGCCGACTCGGCCCAGTTGCTGCGCAGTCGTGAAGTGGACTTCCTGGCGATCTGGAACGGCCGGGTCAGTGAGGTCAAGGCCAGTGGCGAGCCAGTCGACTACAGCTTCGACGGAGCGCTGTTGAGCCACGATTGCTTGATCGTTCCCAAGGGGGCGCCGAACAAGGCGCTGGCGATGAAGTTGATTGCCCAGATCATGAAGCCTGAAAGCCAGGCGGCACTGGCCACGCTGATTCCGTACTCGCCAGTGAACGCCAAAGCCTACGAGCTGCCGATCATTACCGAGCAACTGGCTGCGCGCCTGCCGACGTCACCGCAGAACATCGACAAGGTGGTCGCGGTGTCGCCTGAATGGTGGGTCAAGAATCAGGAAGCCGTTCGCCAGCGATTCGCCTTGTTCCTGGCCAACTGATCCGTTGCGAGCAAGTTGTGAGTGGGGTGGGGCGCCCATGGCGCCCGATCTACGATAAAAAGGACGCGAAGCGTCCGATTTGTGCCGAGTGTGAGCATGTCCGAAGACCCTAAACTTTCGATGTCCATCGACATCGAAAACCTGACCAAGACCTACGATAACTTTGCTGCGCTGGATGATGTCTCGCTGTCGATCAAAAGCGGCGAGTTCCTGTCCTTGCTCGGCTCCTCCGGCTCTGGCAAGACCACGCTGTTGATGGCGTTGGCCGGGTTCGTTCGCCCCGATGCCGGCAGTATTCGCTTTGGCGGCCGCGAGATGATCTTCGAGCCTCCGCACAAGCGCGACGTCGGCATGATGTTCCAGAGCTATGCGCTGTTCCCCCACATGAACGTGTTCCAGAACGTGGCCTATCCGCTGAAGCTGCGCGGCTACAGCCGTGCCGACATTCGCCAGCGGGTCGAACAGGCGCTGGCCACCGTGGAGCTGGATCACCTGATCGAGCGCGGCATCACCGAAATGTCCGGTGGCCAGCGTCAACGTATCGCCCTGGCCCGCGCCATCGTGTTCGAACCCAAGATCCTGCTGATGGATGAGCCACTGTCGGCCCTCGACAAGCGCTTGCGCGAAACCATGCAGCTGGAACTGCGCCGCCTGCACGAGCGCCTGGGGATGACCGTGGTCTACGTGACCCATGATCAGCGTGAAGCCCTGACCATGTCGGACCGCATCGCGGTGATGAGCAAGGGGCGGATTCGCCAGGTCGACACGCCGATCAATCTTTACGAGCGCCCGTCGAACCGGTTTGTCGCCGAGTTCGTCGGCGAGTCTTCGTGCCTGCCTGTCACGCTGCAGGATGGCCAGGTGCAGTTTCAGGGGCGCCCGTTGCGCGCTTCCAGCGCCACCGCCGGGTTGAAAAACCCGAGCCTGGTGGTGCGTCCGGAAAAACTGCAGTTCGTGACGGCCGATGCCAGCGATTGCAACCTGTTGCACGGTCATGTCACCGATGTCATTTTCCAGGGCGAAAGCCAACTGGTGCAGATCGACCTGGGTGAGGGCATGGCCGTGGCCATTCGCCGGCCAACCCGCAGCTCCGCCAGCGACCGTCTGCCGACACGTGGCGAAGCCGTGGTGCTGGGGCTGCACCTGCAAGACACACTGGTGGTGGGAGACGAGCAATGAACCGGACCGAGCCGGGCGCACGCAATGCTCGCGAACTGCTCAAGGCCGAACGGCGCAACCGCTGGTACCTGTTCGGTTCAGGCCTGCCGGCGCTGCTGCTGGTCCTGCTGACGTTCGTGCTGCCGATCGGGTGGTTGTTCTGGCTGTCGCTTTTCGATGCCAATGGCCAACTGACGGTGGAGAACTACACCCGTCTGCTGGAACCGATCTATGTGCTGACGTTTGTGCAGACCTTCAAGATCAGCATCATCGTCACGGTCGCCTGCGTGCTGATCGGTTACCCCTATGCGTACTTCATGATCAAGGGGCCGCGCTGGCTGGCCAACCTGGCGATGGGGCTGCTGCTGGTGTCGCTGTGGACCTCGCTGCTGGTCAGGACCTACGCCTGGCTGATCATCCTGCAACGTCGCGGCATGGCCAATGACCTGCTGATGAGCCTGGGCCTCACTGACGTTCCCTTGTCGCTGGTGCATAACCTGACGGGTACGGTGGTTGGCATGGTGCACATCATGCTGCCGTTCATGATCTTGCCGCTGTTCGCGTCGATGAAGAGCATCGACCCGATCTACAACCAGGCGGCGGCGGCTTTCGGTGCATCGCCCTCGCGTGCCTTTCGCGATGTCTTTCTTCCGCTGTCGCTGCCGGGCCTGGCCGCCGGTGCCACGCTGGTGTTCGTGATCACCCTCGGGTTCTACGTCACCCCGGCCTTGTTGGGCGGTGGCAAGGTGCAGATGATTTCGATGCGGATCGAGAGCGACGTGTCGATGTACGCCAACTGGGGCGCTGCGTCGTCGCTGGGTGTGGTGCTGCTGGTCGCCACTTTGCTTATGTTGTTTATCGTCAAGAAGAGCGCGGGCCTCGGCCGGCGCAGCGAGTGAGACCATGAGCCGATTTAGACAAACCCTGACCGAGGTGGTGCGCGCCTCCTGGTTGTACGTGCTGGTGCTGGTGACCATGCTGTTCCTGGTGCTGCCAACGCTGATCGTGATCCCGATGTCGCTGTCCGATGCACGCTACCTGAGCTTTCCGCCCAAGTCGTTCAGCATCGAGCCATTCTTCAGCTACTTCGCGTCGCTGGAGTGGCGCACGGCAACCAAGGTGTCGCTCATCACCGCGACGCTGACCATGCTGCTGGCCACCACCCTGGGCACGGCGGCCGCGTATTCGCTGCACGTCACCCAGTCACGTTTCTCGGGCGTGCTGCGCGGTCTGATGATGGCGCCGATGATCGTGCCCACGATCTTCATCGCCATTGGCCTGTTCTTCGTCTACGCGCGCTTTGACCTGAACAACACCATTCCCGGGCTGGTGCTGGCGCATACGTTGCTGGCCTTGCCCTATGTGGTGATCAACGTCAGCGCGGGGCTGCGCAGCTACGACATGACCCAGGAACAGGCTGCCTGTATCCTCGGCGCCAGTCGGTTGCGGGCGTTCTTTGACGTGACGTTGCCGCAGATCCGTTTTTCGGTGATCGCCGCCGCGATGTTCGCTTTTGCCATTTCCCTGGACGAAGCGGTGATCTCGCTGTTCATCAGCGGCGGTGACAGCTCCACCCTGACCAAGCGGATGTTCAGTTCGCTGCGTTCCGAGATCGACCCCTTGATCGCCGTGGTAGCGACGCTGATGACTCTGCTGTCGATCATCATGCTGTGCATCAGCATCATGGCGCAGCGCAAGGCCAAGAGGAATGCGGTATGAGCAACGGCAGTCTGCGCCTTGAGCGCGCCAGTACACAGGTGCTCGAGTTCTTCTGGAACGGTCGCGCCGTGCAGGGTCGCCAGGGCGAAAGCCTGGCGACGGCGTTGCTGGCTAACGGCATCCGCACACTGGCCTGGAGTCGCAAATCCCATCGACCGCTGGGCTATTCCGGCAGCTATGTCACCGGTGTCCTGGCCCGCGTGGACGGTGTGCCGAATGTGCGCCTGGACCTGGTGCCGGTGGCGGTTGGTGCGCGTGTGGAGATGCAGAACTGCTGGCCGGTTCCGGGGTTCGATCTGCTGCGCCTGTCGCGACTGATTCCTGCCAGCTGGATTCAGGGTGGTTTCGAACACACCAACCTGGTGCCCAGCGGTACGGCACTGTTCCAGCGCTGGGAGGCCATTCTGGCGTTCCTCGCGGGTGTGGCCAAGCCGGCTGAACGGTCAGGCGAAGTGCCGGTACCCATGGCGCGGCACTTGAGCGCGGATGTCCTGGTGATCGGTGGTGGGCCTGCCGGTTGCGCCGCCGCCAATGATGCGGTGGCAGCCGGACGCAGCGTGGTGTTGGTGACACGCGGTCATTCGTTGGCCCGTTATGTCCGTGCGGCGGGCCACGCTCGGCCGACGCTGGACGAGCGGGTACAGCTGGTCAGCGGTGTGGAGGTCTTCGGTGCCTACCGCGAAGGCGAACTGCTGCTCGCGGCGCCCCATGACCCGGCGCAAGGAGCATTGGCCCTGGAGGCGGACGAGGTGATCCTAGCCAGCGGTCGTCGCGCCTGCCCACCGGTCGTTCCGGGGATGTGGTTGCCCGGCGTGATGGATGTGCGCACGGCGCTGATCATGGCCCATGAACAATCGGTGGCGCCGGGTGCGCGGGTCGTGGTGGTCGGCAATGGCGACCAGGAAGCGGTCGCCAGTCGCTTGCGCGAATTGGGCGTCACAGTGGTCGCCGCGCGACCGGTTGCCGATTTGCGCCGGGTCGTGGGGCGCAGCCGCGTGACGGCTGCATTGTTCGCCAGGTCGGTTGCCTGTGATGCCGTGGTGCACGCCGGGCCATGGCTGGCCGATGCCAGCCTGACCTTCCAGAGCCGCGCCGAAGGTTTGCTGCAACTGCGCGAGCAACGCCAGAGCCGCCTGCGTGAAGTGGGGTCGGTCATGGAGGCCGATCAGTTGCTGCCGGTGGCCGCGTGCTCGCGACACAAGACGTTGTTGTGCCCGTGCTTCGATGTATCTGACCACGAGGTCGAGGCCTTGCTCGCACAGGGCATCACCGACCTGGAAGTGATCAAACGCCTGACGTCCTGTGGCATGGGGCCCTGCCAGGGGCAACCCTGCTGGGATGCTCTGCGCGCGTTGGTCAGTGCCCGCAGCGGCATCGCCCTGGCCGGGTTGGCCCGGCCGACGCTGCGTCCGCCGCGCCGTGCCTTGAGTGTCGCTCAGGCGGCTGGCCTGGCCCCTGTTGTCGAGCCATTGCAATGAACAACCTCAACCCGTTGCCTGGGAAGGCGTCGATCATCATTGTCGGGGCCGGTATCCAGGGCTTGTCACTGGCCTTCAACCTGGCCGAGCTGGGCGTGCGCGACATGCTCGTGCTGGACGCCGGTTACTGGCAGGGCGGCGCGTCGGGCCGAAACGGCACGCTGATTCGTGGTGCGTTCAGTTCGCCCGAGTGGACGCGCTTCTTCGCTCATTCCTGCCACCTGTGGCAGGGGCTGTCCAAACGCCTGGGCGAAAATGTCATGTACTCTCGCCGGGGTTACACCATGGTGGGCGAGCGCAGTGCCACGGCGGCGCTGCTGGATCGCACGCTTGAAGTTCACAAGGCCTGCGGCATCACTTCCAGCCTGCTCACCCCGGCTCGACTGCGCGAGGTGCTTCCGGCCCTGGCCCATGGACGGGTGAGCGCGGCCCTGCACCTGCCCGACAGCGGCGTGGCGCCGCACCATGCGGCCATGTACGCCTATCGGCAAGCGTGCGCAGCGCGCGGGGTGGACATTCGCTACCGCACCGAAGTCACCGCCATCGACCAGAGCGCCGGGCGAGTCTCCGGGGTTCGGGTGGGGGAACACTGGATTTCAAGCGATACCGTGGTGCTGGCCGGCGGCGCCGAGAGCAATCGCCTGGCGCAACTGGCGGGGGTGCCACTGGACGGTTACCCGATGCGCCTGGAGGCCATGGCGCTGGAGCCGACCCGCCCGCTGATCGGCCCTGCCGTGGCGCTGCTGGACCGACTCTGCTACATGCACCAGACCGCCCGTGGCGAAGTGGTGGGCGGTGCCGAAGTCGCCGAGCGACCGCAGCACACGCTGAATGCCGACGTACCGGTGATGGCGGCGACCGCGCGAGCGTACCTGGAGATGTTTCCGCAATTGGGTCACGCGCGCATCTTGCGTCAATGGGCGGGTCTGGTGCATATCTCCAAGGATTTCGGGCCATTACTGGGGGCCCACGAGGATTTGTCGGGACTCTTCGTCAGCGCAGGCTGGTGTTATGGCCATGCTGGTGCACCGGCGGCGGGTGAGTTCCTGGCCAAGGCCATTGTCAGCGGCGAAGTGGATGAGCGTATGCGACCCTTCGCCGTCAATAGATTTGAATGCAACCGGCCGGTCGTGGAACCGGGCATTGTCTTGAGTCATTTCGAATGAAACACCGTTTGAACAGCACCGTCACGCACGCGCCTGTCACGGCACCAACAAGGATAACCCCATGAGTTCCCTAGAAGACTCGCCACTCTTCATTACTGCTTTGTCCAAGGGACTGTCGATCCTGACGGCATTCCGTGCCGGGCGTCCGAGCATGAGCCTGATTGAATTGGCGCAAGCCACCGGGCTGAACAAAAGCACCGTGCAACGCTCGACCTTTACCCTCGAGGCGCTGGGCTACCTGTACAAGGAACCCGTGACCAAGCGGTTTCGCCTCGCGCCCAAGTCCCTCGACCTTGGCACCGGCTACCTGCAGACCAGCGAGCTGATCGAACGCGCCAACCCGTACCTGCACGAGCTCAACCGCGACGTCGAGGAGAGCTGCAACCTGCTCGAACCGTGCGGCCTGGACATGCTCTACGTGGCGCGGTTTCCCAGCCACAAGCAGATTGCCATCCATATGCCGCTGGGCCGGCACCTGCCGATGTACTGCACCTCGGCAGGTCGGGCGTACCTGGCCGCACTGCCGGAGGCGGAAACGGACGCGATTCTGGTCGCCTCCGAACGCCAGGGCTACACCTCCAGCACCGTCACCGAGCTGGATCAATTGCGCGCGATCGTCGCCGAGGCGCGTCGTGAAGGCTACGCCTATGCCCAGGAAGAGTATTTCGCCGGAGATATCAGCGTTGCTGCGGCGGTGGTGAATGCCGATGGCTACCCCCTGGGGGCCGTCAACATTTCGGTGCCGTTCAGCCGCTGGAACCTGGAGGACGCGCGCAAACACCTGGCGCCCAAGGTGATCAACACCGCGCGCAACATTGCCAGCGCGACACGCAGTTTACGTCCCGTGGGCTGACGCTCCGGGGAATTCTTTCGACCCGCACACCTGCCGCCGGCTCTGGCCTGCGGTATAGGTGACCACTTGCCCGAAAATTGGGTGGATGTTTCAGGAGAGAGCGATGAGTCAAACCATGAAGGCTGCCGTTCTGCACGCTGTCGGCGAACCGCTGCGTATTGAACAGGTACCGATTCCACAACCGGGCCCCGGCGAAATACTGATTCGCATCGTCGCCTGCGGCGTCTGTCACAGTGACCTGCATGCCATTGACGGCGACTGGTCGGCCTTGCCCACGCTGCCGCTGATTCCCGGCCATGAAATCACCGGCCACGTGGCGGCCCATGGCGAGGGTGTCAGCGAACCGGCGATCGGCACCGCGGTCGGCATGCCCTGGATGTACAGCGCCTGTGGCACCTGCGAGTTCTGTCTCGGTGGGATGGAAACCATCTGCGAACACCGCGAATCCACCGGCTACAGCAAGCAGGGCGGCTACGCCGAGTACATGGTGGCCCCGGCAGCATTCGTCGCCACGATCGAGCCGGACGTCGACCTGTACGCCCTGGCCCCCATTCTCTGCGCTGGCGTGACCACCTACCGTGGCCTGATGCGCTCGCGTGCCCGACCGGGGCAGTGGGTGGCCGTCATGGGCATCGGCGGGCTGGGTCATGTGGCGGTGCAGTACGCCATTGCCATGGGGTTGCGCGTGGCGGCCATCGATGTGGGTGCGGACAAGCTTGAACTGGCACGCAGCTATGGCGCCGAGTGCCTGATCAACGCCCTCGACAACCCGGTCGAAACTCTCAGGCAACAGATTCCCGGCGGCGTCCACGCCGTGCTGGTGACCGCCACCGCCAACGCGGCGTTCGAGCAGTCGGTGAAGATGCTGCGCCCCGGTGGAACGGCGGTGTTCATCGGCCTGCCCGGCGGCGATGCCGACACGGTGCGCGCTTCCATTTCCAGCATCAGCGGTTGGGAGCTGTCGATCACCGGTTCCAACATCGGTACCCGCCATGACTTGAACGAGGCGGTGTCATTCGCAGCCCGTGGCCTGGTCAAGGCGCAGATCAACCTCGAACGCCTGGACGATATCAACGACATTTTCGCCCGCATGCGCAAAGGCCAACTGGTCGGCCGCACGGTACTGCAAATCGCCTGATTCAACCCCTTTACTTAGCAGGAGTTACTCCCATGACCATCACCCGACTACAACCCAACCCCGGCCTGCTCAGCCACGCGCTGGTGCACAACGGCATCGTCTACATCACCGGGCAAGTGCCTGCCGACCGCACCCAGGACGTCGCCGGGCAGACCGCCCAGGTGCTGGCGCGCATCGACGCGCTGCTGGCCGAAGCCGGTTCCGACAAGTCGCACATCCTGTTTGCGCAGATCTGGCTCAAGCACGCGGTCCAGGACTTCGCGGCGATGAACGCGGTCTGGCGCGAGTGGGTGCCACAGGACGCGCTGCCGGCGCGGGCGACCGTCGAGGCGAACATGGCGGCGGACAATATCCTGGTGGAAATTGCCCTGCAGGCGGCCGTCAAGGCTTGACTGACCTTGCATCGGCCACACGGGCATTAGCCATTCATACCTGCCGGCGGGGTGAACCTGTTCGGCACTGGAGAGTTTTATGAGCAGTATCGTTCCCCATCTTATCAACGGTGTTCGCGTGCAAGGCATGGGGCGCACCGCGGATGTCTACAACCCGTCCACTGGCGCGGTGACCCGGCAAGTGGCGCTGGCCGACGGCGCCACCCTGCAACAAGCCATCGACGCGGCCCGCGCCGCCTTCCCGGCCTGGCGCAACACCCCGCCAGCGAAGCGTGCGCAGGTGATGTTCCGCTTCAAGCAACTGCTGGAGCAGAACGAAGCAGAGATCTCGCGATTAATCAGCGAGGAGCATGGCAAGACCCTGGAAGATGCTGCGGGCGAACTCAAGCGCGGCATCGAAAACGTCGAGTTCGCGTGCGGCGCTCCGGAGCTGCTCAAAGGCGACTACAGCCGTAACGTCGGGCCGCACATCGACGCCTGGACCGACCTGCAGCCGGTGGGCGTGGTGGCGGGCATCACGCCGTTCAACTTTCCGGCCATGGTGCCGCTGTGGATGTACCCGCTGGCCATCGTCTGCGGCAACTGCTTCATCCTCAAGCCCTCTGAGCGCGACCCCAGTTCGACCCTGTACATTGCCGAGTTGCTGATCGAAGCGGGCCTGCCCAAGGGCGTGATGAGCGTGGTGCATGGCGACAAAGAGGCGGTCGATGGCCTGATCGAGTCGCCCCATGTCAAGGCGCTGAGTTTTGTCGGTTCCACCCCGATTGCCGAGTACATCTACAGCGAAGGTACCAGGCGCGGCAAACGCGTACAGGCCCTGGGCGGGGCAAAGAACCACGCGGTGCTGATGCCGGACGCGGACCTGGACAACGCCGTCGGCGCGTTGATGGGCGCGGCCTACGGCTCGTGCGGCGAACGCTGCATGGCGCTCTCGGTGGCCGTGTGTGTCGGCGATGCGGTGGCTGACGCGCTGGTGGCCAGACTGGTGCCGCAGGTGCGCGCACTCAAAGTCGGCGCCGGTACCGCCTGTGGCCTGGACATGGGCCCACTGGTGACCGGCGCGGCGCGTGACAAGGTCAAGGGCTATATCGACGCCGGGGTCGCCCAGGGCGCCAGTCTGGTGGTGGACGGCCGTGACCTGGTGGTGGCCGGCCATGAAAACGGCTTTTTTGTCGGCGGCACGTTGTTTGACCGGGTGACCGCTCAGATGAGCATCTACACCGACGAAATTTTCGGCCCGGTGCTGTGCATCGTCCGTGTCGGCAGCCTGGAAGAGGCCATGCAACTGATCAACGATCACGAGTACGGCAACGGCACCTGCATCTTCACCCGTGACGGTGAAGCGGCGCGTCTGTTCTGCGATGAAATCGAGGTGGGCATGGTCGGCGTCAACGTGCCTTTGCCGGTCCCGGTGAGCTACCACAGTTTCGGCGGTTGGAAGCGTTCGCTGTTCGGCGACCTGCACGCCTATGGTCCGGACGGGGTGCGTTTCTACACCCGCAAGAAGGCCATCACCCAACGCTGGCCGCGCCGTGCCAGCCACGAAGCGGCCCAGTTTGCTTTCCCCAGCAACAGCTGAGTCGGCGCAATCCATTCAACAGGGTGAGGACCCGAAATGTCCTCACCCGGTGTCCCAGTCAAGGCGAGTGAAAACATGAACAACGCGCTCAAGTTCTACATCGATGGCCAATGGACCGATGCCCTGTCCGGCAATACCCTGGAGGTCATCGACCCCTCCACCGAACAGGCCTTTATCAGCATCGCAGTGGGCAATGCGCAGGATGTCGACAAGGCCGTCGCGGCGGCAGCCAAGGCAATCCCGGCCTTCTCGACAACCAGCGTCAGCGAACGCCTGGCGCTGCTCAAGGAGATTCTGCGGGTGTACAACCTGCGTTATGAAGACCTGGTCAAGGCTGTCAGCCAGGAAATGGGCGCGCCATTGCATTTCGCCCGTGACGCGCAAATCTGGAGTGGCCGCGCGCACCTGGAGTCGACCATCAGCGCTCTGGAAAAATTCCAGTTCAGCGAGTCGCACGGCAGCACCCGGGTGGTGCGCGAAGCCATTGGCGTATGCGCCCTGATCACCCCCTGGAACTGGCCACTGAACCAGATCGTCTGCAAGGTCGCCCCGGCCATCGCTGCGGGCTGTACCGTGGTGCTCAAGCCCAGCGAGATCGCACCGCTGACCGGGATCATCTTCGCGGAAATCCTCCACGAAGCGGGCGTGCCGGCCGGGGTGTTCAACTTGCTCAACGGTACGGGCCCCGACGTGGGCCAGCACATGGCAAGCCACCCCAAGGTCGATATGGTGTCGTTCACCGGTTCGACCCGCGCCGGGATCATGGTGGCGAAGGCGGCGGCCGATACGGTCAAGCGCGTCGCCCAGGAGTTGGGTGGGAAATCGGCGAACATCCTGCTGGAGGATGCTGACTTCGAGGTTGCGGTGGCCAAGGGTGTGCAGGGCTGTTTCTCCAACTCGGGGCAATCGTGCGATGCACCCACCCGCATGTTGGTCCCGGCTTCCCAGCATCAGCGTGCGCTGCAGATTGCCCGGCAAACCGCCGAGAAAATGCTTACCGGCAGCCCGCTTGACGCCAGTACCGACCTCGGTCCGGTGATCAGCGAGGCGCAGTTCGCCAAGATCCAGGGCCTGATTGCCACCGGCATCGAGGAGGGCGCCACGTTGATAACGGGTGGCCTGGGTCGCCCGCAGGGCCTGGACAAGGGCTACTACGTGCAGCCCACCGTTTTCGGCGGTGTGACGGCACAGATGACGATTGCCCGGGAGGAAATCTTCGGCCCGGTGCTAGCGATCATTCCCTACGACAGCGAAGAGCAGGCCATCGAGATCGCCAACGACACCGTCTACGGCCTGGCGGCCTATGTGCAGTCAACCGACATCGAACATGCCCGCGCCGTGGCGGGGCGCATGCGTGCCGGCTCGGTGTATCTGAACTATCCGAACTGGGATACCTTTGCGCCGTTCGGTGGTTACAAGCAGTCCGGTAATGGCCGCGAGTACGCCGGTTGGGGTATCCATGATTTCCTCGAGATCAAGGGAGTGGTTGGCTGGGGCAACTGACGTACGAGCCGGGTTATTTCAGAGGGGCGAGGCTGGGCTTATGAATTTATCCATTCATAGGCCTGGCCTCTCGTGGCCACCGCGGAATCAGCAAGCAACCATGGCTAGGTGAGTTCAGATCAGTGTCAGTCTCGGCAGGCGAGGCACCACGGTCTCGCACCTCGAATCCGATCTTGCCTTCGACCTTGGGAGACTTGGAATTGCGCGGTCGCTGTTATTCCGTTTTGGCCGGGTGACCCACGGCCAGGGAAAGATATGCCGGCTTTGCGGCAAGCTTTGGCGAGGGCGACGTCGGAAACACCATGTCGTGGGTCAATTTGATCATGGGTGTTTGCCATATTTTTTTGAACAGTTCCGCAACGGTGAAGCTCACGAATTTGTACATGCAGTCTGTCACCTTTGCTCATCGCGAATTTAAGGTCACAACACGGGTTGTCGCGGATGTTAAATTCCGGAGAGCGCTGGGTGCAACAGCCCTATGAGGGTGTCAGCGTCTCTGTCGCCGCGTACGCTGGAAAAGACAACATCGACTCGTTTGGCGTGTGCTCGTAAGTTGAGGACAGCACGGCACTGAGTCGATCGCCCAGCAGGTTCCAGGCGTTTTTCTTCTCGTCGGCATAGTCGTGATGCAGGTAATGGCGCCTCACCCGAGAGCCGGCCAGCACATGGTTTTGGCAGCGATCGATGACATCCAGGCTAACGCTTAAGGCTTGCATCATGGTCGCCCCCGTACGGCGCAGGTCATGCGGCGTCCAGTCGCCGTTTTGGCCGTCGGCAAGGACCAGGGTATCGTCATGGCACCGTCTGGAGAGGGCCTTGCGGTTTTTGAACCGAGCCTGGCGATCACCGACCTGTTTACTCACCACCTTTACGTCCACATGCCCATCATCCTGCTTGTTGGGAAAGCACCATTGCGAGTCGCCCGTCAGGATTTTGAGTTCCTGAAAGAAATGCAGGGCGAAGGGGGAGAGGAAGACATGGTGGTCTTGTTTTTTGCCACGGGTGCCTTTGACATTTTCGCTGGGGAGAAACCAGGTCTGCCGGTCCAGATCGACGTTTTTCCATTCGGCCTGGAGCAACTCGCCTATCCGGCACAAGGTGCCCAAGCTGATCCAGAGCGCGAGTTGAGTTTCTTTTTTCAACGGCCGAATGCCATCGTATTTTTGGCCCGCGGGGAGGGCGTCGTAATCGGCAGTCATTTGCTGGAAGCGAGTGTGCAATTCCAATAGCTCAGCCGGGGAAAGGATCCGGCTTCTTTCCGCTTCGTAGTCGGCAGGGATCAGGGGGGAGATGTCGACCAGCTCAGTCGGATCACCCTCAACCAGTAACGCCCGCCAAGGTTGGCGCTTTCTAGCCCAGTTGAACATCTGGGTGAGGTCGGCGAAGAAGCTGATGGCTTGACGGTGAGCGCCGCGGTTGACCACGGTGCGGATCAGCGCCCGAACATCGTGTTCGGAAACATTGTTCACCGCGGTCCTGCCAAGTGCCGGGAATAGGTCCTTGTTAAAACGCCGCTGCAACTCGGCATTGCCGTCTTTGCGCGCGACGCCATCCAACAGCCAGGCGCTGGCCAGATCCTGGACGGTCAGCGTTTGCACCTTCGTCGTTATTGCATGTTCGGCCTCTACGTTAGCTGCGGCGTATGCCTGTGCCTTGGCGGTTTTCTTCTGCTCGTTGGGATTGATCTGCTCATCGATGAGCGCCCTAGCCTGGTTGCGGGCCTTGCGGATGTCCGTCAGGGATTTGCGTGGCCAGGACCCGCAGGCGTATTCTTTGTTCTGGTCGCCCCACCGATAGCGATAGAAAAAGCTGACCGACACGCCGTCCTTACGCAGGGAAATTCGACCCGCGAGATTGCCATCCTCCCGGAGGATCCGGCCGGCATCATTGGCGGTCAGCGACTCGAGTTCTTTGATGGTGATTTTGGCCATGAAATTGACTCCCCCTACTTTTACCCCCACAAAAACGTCGGCTCTTGATGGACGTTACTGGACTCTCGTAGAGCAGAACACCGCTGGAGCTCAAGTAAATACTAGCTTAGAAAAATCCAGAGTGAAATTTTGGAGTCTTTCAAGAAGTATGAAAAAGGAGATGGGGTGCTAGGGGTCGAGTGTTCGAATCACTCCGTCCCGACCATTATTCCTGAGTAGAATCAGACACTTAAGCCGATCAACTAGATCGGCTTTTTTGTGCCTGCGCAAAACCCGGTGATCTCTGAAATTGCGCCGCGCCGCATTACTCTCCTTGGCCGTCTTCTATTGAACAACGTATGGAAGCCCCTCGCGAACGTTCACTAGTAGTGCGCGCTCCGCAATAGCTACAAATCCGGCGACGCCCATTCGAGCCTTACTGGTTCTGCTCATCAAGTGAATGGTCGCTTGGCGGCTGGAGGGCGAGCAAATCGTTAACCGCAAAGGCCACCCCGCCATGCGTGGACGAAATTCAAGGTGGATCGCCGGCACTCATGGAAAATGGAAGCAGAAGGATCAATCGAAGCTGCGGGGTATAGCAATTAGCCATTGCAAACACAGAGAGAATGAGAGAACATTTTTACATTCTGTTATTTCTGCGTGTGTAGGAGTGACAACAAAAGCCCAGCCATCGCGCCGGGCTTTTATTGGTCAAAAAATTACTATGCGGCGATTTGATAGGCTGCATCATGGAGCTAGGTAATGAATACTTGCGCAGCGCAGCAGACTCGAATTGGAAGTCGTCAGGAAGCTCTACAATCCCAATGCCAATTGCTGCCCAGGGTGATAGCTGATCTCGCTACTGGCTTAGGTAAGTATCTGCGCCTTACTTCGACTGCTTGGAGTCGTAACGATGGATCCGTGGGTGAGTCCTATGCTCGGTTGGGTGTAAAGCCGGCGTCGATCTTTAAAGAGAAACCGTGGTATCAGCTCAGTATTGAGTCGGGAGCAGTCTCTTGCGCTATTGCTATCACAATAGCCTCCAGGGACAAATCGCTTTGGACCTCTTACGTTTTCGACTTGGACGTTCAGTTCTGCGAAGCGGGATATCGGTTCGAGGTGAATAATGATCATCACCTTATTCTGAGTGTGGCAGAGGTTGACGCCAGGGTCTTTGAGCCAATCTACAAGCAGATTGTCGAGATCCTTAAGGCTCGACTGTACAAATCGACAATTTGATTAAGCCCCGTCAAGGATTGTTTTTTAAGAGAGCCCCGCCATTGAGCGGGGCTTTTTTATTGCACGAAGACCGACGGGAACCTTGGAAATTTCCTTAACAACTGCCCGCCATAGGCAGGCTCTTCATTGTCTGGAGAAAACCAGACGCGATCTCTGAGTAAAGTCCAGACGAGTCAGGTACAGACTGATTCAGTTCGCACCCAATTTGAATTTTATGTTGTTTGAAGGCCACCAAGACCATGATGGCGACGGTGTATAGCAACCTGGTTGATTGGCGGGGGTCGCATCACAGCGGACGGTATAGCCCTTGTTGTTGAATTCTCGTCCACCTTCACCGGTGCCGCGCTCACTGTAAGAGGAGCAGCTGGCTAGGAAAGTGGCAACCAAAAGAATTGTGGTGTGTTTCATAAATGCCTCCATGCGTGGAGTGCATAGCTTACCCAGTGAATCTTTCCCAGTGCTGGTATTTTTTTCACCTGGACGAAAGTGATGAGTGGCCGATTGCCTGTCCAGTATGGATGTCCTGCGCCGCGACAATTAAGTGCAGGGGAATATGCTGTTGGTCATCAGGAGAATGGACTTCAAAGCTAGTCACGATCTGAAGGTGCCGCTCTCTGGGTTCGGTCGACGCTTCTGCCTTTGCCATAACCATTCTCGCGTGGTTCGCTGCGATTTCACTGAGAGTTGACACGTTACATCTCCCGACTGACCAAGCGTATCGCTGGAGTCCTTAAGCGTTAATATGATTGCTGCCGCGTCAGAATTACGTCGTTCTGGGGCAGCTGAAGCGTCTTGTGCAATCGTTACGCCAAAGGCGTCAAAAATTCTGTGTTGGATTTTTCGATGCGACGAATGGTGAGGTTCATACGTTGCGTCGATTCGCCGGCCAATAGAAAAGTACTCAAATCATGCAAAAACATTCTTACCAACTGCTCGAAGTCGCCAACGGAAAACCCATCAAACTCTGGACCGAGGGCGTCCCGGTAGAAAACGAAGCCAGGCAACAGTTGATGAACACCGCAAAAATGCCCTTCATCTTCAAGCACCTCGCGGTGATGCCGGACGTCCACTTGGGCAAGGGCTCGACCATTGGCAGTGTCATTCCCACGGTTGGGGCAATCATTCCCGCCGCCGTTGGGGTGGACATTGGCTGCGGCATGATCGCTGCCTGCACTTCACTGATTGCAAGCGATTTGCCGGACAATCTGCACGGCTTGCGCTGTGCGATCGAAAAAGCGGTACCCCATGGACGCACCAGTGGACGCGGCGGGCGAGACAAGGGGGCTTGGGACAGTGTCCCGCAGCAGGCAGACCGGGCGTGGGCCGCCTTGGCCCCGCGATTCAAAGCGATCACCAGCAAATACCCGAAACTCGCCAACACCAATAACCGGGGCCATTTGGGTACCTTGGGCAGCGGCAACCATTTCATCGAGGTTTGCCTGGACGAAGCCAACCGGGTCTGGTTCATGTTGCACAGCGGTTCTCGGGGAGTCGGTAATGCCATAGGCAACCTGTTCATACAGCTGGCCCAGGCGGACATGCGTCAGCACATTGCAAATTTGCCGGACCGCGATCTGGCTTATTTTGAAGAAGGCAGTCGACACTTTGATGACTACGTCGAAGCGGTGAACTGGGCGCAGGATTTTGCCAGGCAGAACCGTGCACTGATGATGCAAGCGGTGATTCAGGCGACACGACAAGTGATCAGGAAACCGTTCGACGTTGCCCTGGAGGCGGTGAACTGCCACCACAATTACGTGCAGAAAGAGCGGCACTTTGGCCAGGAGATCTTGGTCACCCGAAAAGGCGCGGTGTCGGCGAAGAAAGGCGAGCTGGGAATTATCCCGGGATCAATGGGCGCAAAGAGCTTCATCGTTCGTGGGCTCGGCAACGAGGAATCCTTTTGCTCGTGCAGCCATGGTGCCGGTCGCACCATGAGCCGCACTAAAGCAAAAACCCTGTTCACCGTCGACGATCAGATCCGCGCCACCGCCCATGTGGAGTGCCGCAAGGACGCCGCCGTCATCGATGAAATACCGATGGCCTATAAGGACATCGACCTCGTCATGCACGCCCAGCGCGAGCTGGTGGAAGTGATTCACACCTTGCGTCAGGTGGTGTGCGTCAAAGGTTAGGTAAAACGTCGTTGGTTCGATGTTACTTGTACTTGATCACAATCCCTTTGAGTTTCCGGCCTTCGATGGTTTGCACGTCGCGAGCCCACAACGGTCCGTTGACGTAGGCACCCACCGCCTGGATATGGTCATAGACCACCACAACGGCATCGCCACCGAGTTTTGCAGCCTCGTCCCGCAGTTTTTCTTCTACCTCGGTAATCGGTGGGGCGGGATCGACGCTGGCGTCGATCAGGATTTCACCCAATCGAACATGCGGGCGCTGGGGTTCGGTGCGCAGCACGACGACTTCGCTGGGCAGCGTCGGTGCGGGATGCTCAACACCGACATAGGCGGTGGTCTGGGCATCGACGGTCGCGCAGCCGCTGAGTGCGAGTAGGGTGGCGGTGAGCCCGCCAGCCAACAGTGAAAGTTTGATTCGGGTGGACAAGGACACGTGATGGGCTGGCATAGGGCATTCCTTCGGACAATCCGCTGCTATTCGGGGACAGTTCGTTGACGGTAGCAGAGGGGCCGGCAGTTGCCAGAAAGCCCAGCCTTTTCAGGTTGGGCTTTTTCATGCATTAAACGTTGTTTACTGATCCTTTTCGCAGTTGATCATCCACGACACACCGAAGCGGTCGACCAGCATGCCAAATCTTGCAGCCCAGAAAGTCTGTTCCAGAGGCATTTGCACTGTGCCATCTTCCGATAACGCCGAGAACACCCGTTCAGCCTCGGCAATGCTGTCGACATTCAGCGAAATCGAACAGCCGCTCATATCATCAGTGGGGCGGTCAGGTGTTGTATCGGAACCCATGATCGCCTGATCGCCCACGGTCAGGCGCGTATGGATGATCAGGTTGTGCAGGTCCGCTGGCACGTGCTCGCGAGCGGGCGTTTCACCGAACGTCAGCATGGCTTCGATGTTGCCGTTGAGGCTTTCGGCATAGAAGGTGAAAGCGGCTTTGCAGTCGCCGTTGAAGATAAGGTAGGGATTGATTTTCATGATCCGGCTCCCAGGTCGTTGTAGGGACACATCGGATTGGACGCTTCGTTGCGTAGCGAATTCCGATGACCTTGACCCGGCAAGCAAAGCGCTAAATCGCGACGGCAGCTTCGGTTTTTTTAGATGTTTTCTCGATAGATGAAGCAAGGCTTATTGCCTCGACTGCGCGTCGTGGTGCCAGCAGGCGCTCGATGGCGCCGCTTACCATGCTTTCCAGCAGCTCATCGTGCTCGCTCTCATCCAGAGAGTGCGGGGTCAGCCAGCTAGGCGCGCTATTGAGTAGTGCGGCAATCGCATGCCCGGCCGCCAAGTGGCCTGGTTCGCTGAACCGGGAGCGGGCTCCGAGCATCACCAGCAACTTGCGTTCGTATTGCTCGCGCAAGTGTTGAACTCGTGCTTGTTGGTCCTCATTCAGGCAACCGCAGTCGCGTTCTACCAGGCGAAAATGCCAAGGCATATCGCGATGCAGATTCAGGTGCGCACGAATGAGGTTGTTGAGGCGGTCGCGTTTGGCCGGAGCCTTCATTTCGATACGCCCCAGCGTCGCCAACAGCTCTTCGTAGAACTCTTCGATCAAGTCCAGCAGCAAGTGCTGTTTGCTCGGGTAATGGTGATACAACGAGCCCGGGGAAAGCCCCAGGCACGTCGCGAGCTCACGCATGCCGACCTGACCGAAACCCTTGCTGGCAAACAGCTCCAGCACCTTGTCCCGGTACTCGGCGAAACGCGAGCAACGCTCAGGCATAGGCATGGAAGCCACGCCCCGTTTTGCGACCCAGGTAACCGGCGGCAACCATTTCCTTGAGCAGTGGCGCCGGGCGGTATTTGCTGTCGTTGAAGCCGTCGTAGAAGGCTTCCATGATCGCCAGCAAGGTGTCGAGACCGATCAGGTCGGCGAGGGCCAGCGGGCCGATCGGCTGGTTGCAGCCCAGGCGCATGCCGGCGTCGATGTCTTCGGCGCTGGCCAGGCCTTCCTGAAGCACCAGCACCGCTTCGTTGATCATCGGCACCAGAATCCGGTTGACGACGAACCCAGGGCGGTTGCCGGCAGTGATCGCGGTTTTGCCCAGTGTCGCAGCCATGTCCAGTGCCAGGGCGTGGGTGGCGTCGCTGGTTTGCAGGCCACGGATGACTTCGATCAGGCCCATCACCGGCACCGGATTGAAGAAGTGCAGACCGATGAAACGCTCAGGCTCGCTGACGCTGGCGGCGAGTTGAGTGATCGACAGCGACGAGGTGTTGGAGGCGATCACGCACTCGGCGCTGACCTGTGCGGCGATCTGTTGCAGCACCCGCAGTTTCAGGTCCAGGTTTTCGGTAGCGGCTTCGATCACCAGTTGCGCATTTTGCAGGCTGCTGTAATCGGTGCTGGTGCGGATCTTGTCGAGGGCGACGAGCTTTTGCTCTGTCGTCAGCGTCTCTTTGGCGATCTGCCGATCGAGGTTTTTGCCAACGGTCGCGACGGCTTTTTGCAACGCGCCCTCGGAGATGTCGATCAAGGTCACGTTGAAACCGGCCAGGGCACACACTTGCGCAATGCCATTGCCCATGGTGCCAGCGCCGATCACGCCAATGTTTTGCAGATTCATCTTGCGGTCCTTCCGATCAAACCTCGCGATACCTTGGCCGCCGTGGCAGCCGAAGGCGTACTATTGCCGCGAGTCTAGAGTGGGCAGGGCGGTTGTCCTATGCCGAAACTGTTCAACGGCGCTGGTGTTTTTTGCCATTTCGGATACTGGGGAGCGAAGCGTTCACATGCGGGAAAAGGACTCGGTGGCCGCCTACTTCGTGCAGGCAATGATCCACGGGATGGGGGATGATCCGCAGCGCGTGCGGGCGGTGCTTGAACAGGCAGGCGTCGATGCGGCGGTGATGCAGCAACCCACGGCGCGGGTGCCGGCCAGTGCGTTTGCGGCGTTGTGGCTGATTCAAATTCGCGAGTTGAACGACGAATTCTTCGGGCTGGATTCCCACGGCATGCCGCCTGGCGCTTTCGCCCTGATTTGCCGCGCATTGATCCAGGAACCGGATCTGCACAAAGCCATGCGCCAGTGCCTGGTCAACTTCGGCCTGTTCCTGCGTGACTATCGCGGCACGCTGACCGTGCGCGGCAAACGGGCGATCATCAGTCTGGAAACCCATTCAACGGATACCGATGCCAGCCGTTTTGGCGAAGAAACGTTTTTGGTGTTGATGATCAGTTTGCTGTGTTGGCTGGGTGGCCGGCGCATCCCCATCGACCGCGCGGATTTTCGCCACGAGCGTCTGTCACTCAGTGATGACCGATTGCTCTGGGGACCCAATCTGACCTTCGGTGCCGAGCGCACTGAAATCGAGTTCGCCAGCCATTACCTGCGCCTGCCGGTGGTTCAGGATCTGGCGTCGCTGAAAGTGTTCCTGCGCACCGCACCGCAATGGCTGGTGATCCGCTTCCGCAATCAGCATGGCCTGGCATCGCAGGTGCATCAGCGCTTGCGCAGCAGCCATTACAGCAACTGGCCGACCTTGCAGGCCTTCGCCCTTGAACAACACCTGAGCCCCAGTACCTTCCGCCGAAAACTCGAGCGCGAAGGTTGTTCCTATCAAGAGATCAAGGACGAAGTGCGACGGGCCGTGGCGTTCGAGCAATTGCGAGAAAGCCGGGCGAGCATCAGCGACATCGCCGAGCAACTCGGTTTTCAGGAGCCGAGCGCGTTTCATCGAGCGTTCAAGAAATGGACCGGGGAGAGTCCAGGGAGGTATCGGGCGAGGTATCAGGAGTAGATGGCGTGGGATTCAGGCTAAGTGTTTGTCTGAATTTTCGCTGATGTTTGCACGCAAAAATCCCGAGTTGAATCCAGACATTTTTTGTGACGACAGCTCCGTGACAACCGATGGAATGGTTCGTCCTGGTGAGGTATTTATTTGTACCGCGTCGCAGCTTTCAATGGATTGAAAACGTGCATGGATGATTTGATCAAGGAAGTGATTCCCTTACTTCAGTATTTGATCCCGGGTTTTTTGGCCGCCTGGATCTTTTATTCCCTGACCGCCTTCAAGCGTCCTGACACCTTCGGACAAATAGTCCAGGCGCTGATTTTTACCTTTGTGATTCAGTCGCTGGTTGCCGGGTTGGGAGCGCTAATGCTAGTGATAGGGGAACAGTTTTTTTCGCTCGGCTTGTGGGACAAAAAATCAGAGGCCTTGTGGTCAGCGGTGATCGCGGTGTTGCTGGGTTTTGTTTCCTGCCATGTTGCAAGCAGCGACAAGCTTCATTCGCTCCTCAGGAAGCTGAAAATCACCACGCAAACTTCATACCCTTGCGAGTGGTACAGTGCTTTTTCGTCAAGGCCCAGATTCGTCGTGCTGCATTTGCTCGATGACAAACGACTCTATGGCTGGTCAATTGAATGGCCATCCGCGCCCACAAGAGGGCAGTTCGTAATCGAAAACCCAAGTTGGCTCGATAGCGAAGGCGAGGAGTCTCAAACCGGGGCTGAAGTTATTGTTATCGATGCTTCAAACGTTCAATGGGTCGAATTTACGCAAAAGGAATGATGATCATGACAAGTAAAGCACCTCAAGAAATGCCGCCTTGTTACAGGCCGGGCACCCCTGGCGCCTCTGGGCGCCCTCGGCCACCCTCTGGGCCTCCTCCATCAAAAAAAGAATCTGAATGGTTGCGTCGGCGCGACAGGTAGATATGCCCGCGGTTTTCAGTCGGTTCACCACGCTTCTCGACCAATCCCGTCGCGCCCTGCTGCTCGTCTGGGGCACCTCGCGCGGTTTGTTTCTCGGCCTGGTGCTGGCAACGCTGATTGCCGGGGTGCTTCCAGCGCTGGCAGCATGGTTGGGCCAGCGCATCGTCGATGCCGTTGTGTTTGCCATGCAGCTGCACGCGCAGCAGGGCAGTGCGCCGTTGTGGCCGGTGGTGCGTTACGTGTTGTTCGAAGCCGGGGTGCTGGCGTTGCTGTCTGCCACCCAACGTGCGCTGTCGGTCCAGCAGTCGCTGTTGCGCGTGCAGTTGGGGCAGAAGGTCAACACGATGATTCTGGAAAAGGCCCAGACGTTGTCGCTGGTGCAATTCGAGAATTCCGAGTTCTACGACAAGTTGGTGCGGGTGCGCCGTGAAGCCTCGACCCGACCGCTGGCGTTGGTGATGAAGTCGCTGGGGCTGATTCAGAACCTGATCGTGCTGATCAGCTTCGGCGTATTGCTGGTGCACTTTTCGCCGTGGGCGCTGGTGCTTTTAGTGGTGGGGGCGTTGCCGGTGTTTTTCGCTGAAGCGCATTTTTCCGGGGATGCCTTCCGCTTGTTTACCCGTCGCGCCCCGGAAAGTCGGCAGCAGACATACATCGAGACGTTGTTGTCCCACGAGGCCTACATCAAAGAGGTCAAGCTGTTCGGTTTCGCGCCGCTGTTGTTGAAACGCTACCGCGAAACGTTCGCCCGGCTCTATGCCGAAGACCGGCGACTGACCCTGCGCCGGGACAGTTGGGGATTCGTTCTGGGGCTGTTGGGCACTGGTGCATTTTACCTGGCCTATGCCTGGGTGGTGGTCGATACGGTTCACGGCAGCATCACGCTCGGTCAAATGACCATGTACCTGGTGCTGTTCAAGCAGGGGCAAACGGCGGTGAGCAGCAGCCTGAGCGCGATCAGTGGTCTCTATGAAGATGGCCTCTATCTGTCCAGCCTGTATGAATATTTGGCCGAACCCGTGGTGACCGATACCGGTCATCTCACCGTCGGTGCAGTGCCCGGCGACGGTTTGCGTTTCGAGAACGTCGGTTTCCGTTATCCGGGTGCCAACCGCGCTGCACTTGAAGGCATCGATCTGCATCTTGTGCCGGGCCACAGCGTGGCACTGGTGGGCGAAAACGGCTCGGGCAAGACTACGTTGATCAAGTTGCTGACCCGTCTGTACCGTCCCGATCAGGGGCGCATCCTGCTGGATGGCAGCGATTTGCAGAGCTGGGAGGAGGACGCGTTGCGTCGGCGTATCGGCGTGATTTTCCAGGATTACATTCGTTACCAGTTTTCCGTCGGCGAGAACATCGGCGTGGGTGACACCCTGGCGTTCAACGATGAACAACGCTGGCACGAGGCCGCCGCCGAGGGCATGGCTGCACCGTTTATCGAGCGTCTGGATCGCGGCTATGCCACGCAGTTGGGGCGCTGGTTTGCCGGTGGGCAGGAGTTGTCTGGCGGGCAGTGGCAGAAGATCGCGTTATCCCGCGCGTACATGCGGCGCGACGCGGATATCCTGATCCTGGACGAACCGACTTCGGCACTCGATCCAGCGGCGGAAGCGGCGGTGTTCGAGCATTTCAGCCAGCACACCCAAGACCGCATGACCTTGCTGATTTCCCATCGTTTTTCCAGTGTGCGCAACGCCGATCACATCATCGTGCTGGATCAAGGCGCAATTCTCGAGCGCGGCGATCATGCCAGCCTGGTCGCGGCGGGTGGGCGCTACGCGCAGCTGTTTGACCTGCAGGCGCGCGGTTATCGATAGGCCTCAGGAGTCCTGAATGCCTCGTGAACCTGTCGGCCCGGCGATCTGTGGTTTGGCTCGCATCAAGCCCTCGATGGCCTGGCGATATTGAGAGCCACCCAGGCTCATACTGTTGTTGTGCGTCCCGCCAGGAACCAGCAACAGTCGCTTGGGCTCGTTGGCCGCATTGAACAACTGCTGGCTGAATCGCGATGGCATGAACGGATCGGCCAAACCGTGGACCACCAACAGCGGCATGTCGATGTCGACGATCTTGTCGATGGAGTCGAATTTCTGCGACAGCAGCCAGCGCACCGGCAACCAGTTCACGGGCAGATTGTTGCCGGCGACTTCCGCCACGGCATCGCCCAGCGAGGTGAAGGTGGATTCGATCACCAGGCCGCGCACCGGCACGGCGACGTGCTCTTTTTTTGCCTGCGCCGCCAGGTCCGCGGCGAGATCGATGGCGACCGCGCCGCCCAGTGAGTGGCCGTAGATCAGGCGCTTGCTGGCGTCCGGTTGCATCGCGGTGAAGCGCTCCCAGGCGGCTCGGGCGTCTTCATAAACACTGGCCTCCGACGGCAAATCACCTTTGCTTTGGCCAAACCCGCGGTAGTCGATCGCCAGCACCGAATAGCCCATGGCGCGCAGTTGCTCGATGCGGAACGCCTGGCCGGTGAGATTCCAGCGCACGCCGTGCAGGTACAGGATCGATGGCGCATCGCGACGCGCAGCCGGCCACCACCAGGCATGCAGGTTTTGCCCGGCCTTGAAACTGGCAGGCTTGATGTCGAATTCCTGAACGTCCTGGGGCAAACCGCGATACCAGCCCGCCGTGCCCGGTTCAATGCGGAACAACAACTCGCGTTCCTTGTACTTGAGCGCGCCGCAACTCACGGGCAGGCCGACGACCAGCGCGGCCATGCACAGTAGCGGCAGCCAGCGTTGGCGCAGACGAGTGAGGAGGGCAGTGGGCATCGGGTGGTCCATTGGAACAGACATGAAGTTCGCGTTTTAACAGATGCGTGCGCGGGGCGGGGAAAAATGCGACTTGTGGGAGTGAGCCTGCTCGAGATGAGGCCGTGACATTCAACCTTCATGGCGACTGCCAGTCCGCCATCGCGAGCAGGCTCGCTCCTACAGGTTTTGCGTAGGTATCAATCTACGCGCAACACGATCTTGCCGATGTGGTCGCCCGCTTCCATTCGGGCATGGGCCTGCGACGCTTCGGTGAGTGCGTATACCTTGTCGATGATCGGCAGGCAACGCCCGGCCGCCAGCACTGGCCATACGTATTCGCGCAACTGTTCGGCAATCGACGCTTTTTCTTCCCGGGTGCGCGAGCGCAGCAGCGAACCCGTCACCACGGCGCGTTTGGCCATGATCGCCAGCAGGTCAATGTCCTTGGCGTGAGCGCCACCCAGGAAGCCCAGCATCACCAGTCGACCCTCCATGCTCAATGCCGCGATATTCTGGTTCAGGTACGAACCGCCCATGATATCGAGGATGACATTGACGCCCTTGTTGGCGGTTTTTTCCTGAATGACCTGAACGAAATCCTGATCGCGATAGTTGATCGGCTCGGCCCCCAACTGGCGGATCACCGCACACTTTTCCTCACTGCCCGCCGTGGCGAATGCCTTGACGCCAAACTCGCGGCACAGCATCAACGCAGTGGTGCCGATGCCGCTGGTGCCGCCGTGAATCAGCGCTCGCTGGCCTTTACTGGCGCCGCCCATCTCGAACAGATTGGCCCACACGGTGAAAAAAGTTTCCGGGATCGCGGCGGCTTGCACCCAGTCCATGCCTTCGGGAGTTGATAGGGTCTGGCTGGCCGGGACCGCGCAATATTGGGCATACCCGCCACCATTGGTCAGCGCACAGACCTTGTCGCCTTCGATAAAGTCGCTGACGCCTGCGCCAACGGCGACCACTTCACCGGCCACTTCCAGGCCCGGGTTCGGGTTCATGCCGGGTTTCATCGGGTACTTGCCCGCGCGTTGAAGCACGTCGGGGCGATTGACGCCGGCAGCGTGCACGCGGATCAGCACTTCACCAGCGTCTGGTGTAGGAACCGGTACCTGGCGTGGTTGCAGGACATCAGGAGCACCGGGTTGGGTGATTTCGATCAGGGTCATGTCTTTAGGTAAGTTCATTTCGTATACCTGAGGAGAAGTGTTGTGTAGATAAGACCGCGCGTTCGCGCGGAGAATCAAAAGATCGCAGCCTGCGGCAGCTCCTACAGGGAAATCTTCATGGGCAACTGGCCTGAACAAGTTGCTCGGGACGATTCAATAAGCGCACACCCAACTCCAACAACAACGCGACAACAATCGCCCCGGCCGCAATCACGAACATCAACGCATGATGACCACCGCTGGCATTGAACAGCGCGGAGTAAGCGAACCCGGAAATGGCCTGGAAGGTGGCGAAGGACACCGTTGCGCGACTCCACACGACCTGTTGCTGATGGTGCCCGGGGACCAGTTCGTGAACCCGAGCCAAGGCCAGCGGCACGATGCCCGGTGGGAACGAACCGAGGATCACCGCCAGCGACGCCAATGCCGCGAAGGAGTTGCAGATTGACAGCAGACCCACGGCAATCGCCTGAACGACCAGCACCAGGCGAATACTCGGCCTCGCCCCCAGTTGATCCGCCAGAAAGCCATAACTCACCGGCCCGACAATCGCGCCGATGCCGTACATCACCCAAATCAGCGCGCCGACGTGTTGCCCGGCGCCGAGGCCGCGAGCCACGTAATCCACCAGGAACACCATGGCCGGTACCAGTCCTGCCGCCATGAGCGCGTACTGGGCAAACAGCAGATAGACACCGGGGTTTGTCCTGGTCGACGCGACATCGGCCGTTGTTGTCGTCGTTGCATGGGGCGTAGCCGACGGCCAGCCAAACCAGCTGATGGCGGTCAGGATCAGCGCCAGCAAGCCGAGGCCGAGCCAGGTTTGTTGCAAGCCCAGGGTCAATAGCGGCGGGACAATCGTCCCGGACCCGGCAATGCCCAGCCCTATGCCGAGAAAGATCGCGCCACTGGCCAAGCCTTTGCGCGAGGCCGGCACATGCGGCAACACCGTCGCCGCCACCAGCACCATGATCGCGCCACCGGCAATGCCCGAGAGCAAACGCCAGCCGAAAAACCAGCTCACCGACAACGGATACGCACAGGCGAAAAACGACAATGTCACTGCCAGCATCATCAGCCGCAGCGCGGTTTTGTTGGACGTCCCTCGTGCCAACGGGTGGCCGATCAGTGCACCGATGAGGTAGCCCACCAGGTTGGCGGCGCCGAGGTACACCACGTCGCTGGCGGAAAACCAATGGGCCTGGATCAGTGACGGAATCAGCGGTGTATAGGCAAAACGCGCCAGGCCGATGCTGACCAGGCTGGCGCTGAGACCGGCGAATATGGGCAGCCAGATTGCGCTGCGTGGGTTGTGCGTTGCGCTGGGCATGAGGGGCGTCCTGCAGGTTTGATTGGAGCCCAGCATAACGAGGTTTATTGATGCGCCGGCGCAGCGATTTCACGCTACAGTGATGCATAAATGCATCATTGAGGAGAGGCCAATGAATTGGGATGACGCACGGGTATTCCTGGCGGTCTGCCGCGAATCAACGTTGCGCGGCGCAGCGCGGGTGCTGGGTGTCGATCAGGCCACTGTCGGCCGGCGCATTACGGCGCTGGAAAAATCATTGAGCGCGACGTTGTTCCTGCGCACTTCCGAAGGCTATGCACTGACTGCGGTGGGCGAGGCGGCGATGCGCGCCATCGAGAAAATGGAGCATTCCGCACTGGACCTTGAGCGGCGTATCCAGGGCCTCGATGATCGGCTGACGGGCACCGTGCGGGTGACCACCACCGACTCCATGGCCATCGACTTCCTGATCCCGGCCATCGCTCGTTTGCATCAGCGTCACCCCGACGTGCGGGTGCAGCTGGACGCTTCGACACAAATTCTCAGCCTGGCCAAACGCGAAGCCGACATCGCCGTTCGCAATACCCGGCCAGAGAACCCTGACCTTATCGCCCGGCGAATCGCTCGTTGGCCGGTGGGCCTGTTCGCCTCGCAAGCCTACGTGGATGCCCATGGTGTGCCCGAGCCGGGATCGGCGTTCGAAGGGCATGATCTGGTGGTGTATCAGCCGTATTTGCAGAGTGGCAAGGACCTGACGCTGGTCAGCGAACCGCCGGGTCGCGGGCGGATTGTTGCCAGCCTGAGTTCCGGCCTGCTGGTGCGTCGCTCCATTGCCGCGGGGATCGGGATCGGGGAAATTCCGGTGTACGTGGGGGAGAAGGATGGACTGGTGAGGTTGTGGCCGGAGCGCACCCGGCCGCTGCCTTATGACGTGTGGCTGGTGACTCACGCGGATTTGCGGCATACGGCGCGGGTTCGCGTGGTGATTGATGAGATTGTCGAAGGCTTTTGTGGGAGCGAGCCTGCTCGCGATGGACTTCAACGATAACGCGTGCTCTCTGGAAACAACGCGTTTTCATTACTTCCATCGCGAGCAGGCTCGCTCCTACAAGGGCCGGTTGCTTATGGCATTTCCGGCAGCTCTTGCGGACGCAGATCGAACACCAATACTTCGGCATCTACCCCGTTGCTCAGGGTCAGCAACTGTTCTTCGCGAACCCGCACGCCGTCGCCTTCCTGCAAGGCCACGCCGTTCAGTTCGACCCGACCGCGAGCCACATGCACATAGGCATAGCGATTGGCAGCCAGTTCCAGCGTGGCGCTCTCCTTGCCATCGATCAGGCCGGCATACACCCGCGCGTCCTGGCGGACTTTCAGCGAACCCTTGGCGCCGTCGGGGGAGATGATCAATTGCAGGCGACCGCGCTTTTTCTGCGTGCTGAAATGTTCTTGCTGATAGCGGGGTTTGGCACCGCTGACGTCCGGGACGATCCAGATTTGCAGAAAGTGCACGGGCCGCGAGTCCGAGTGGTTGTATTCGCTGTGCGCCACGCCGCTGCCGGCACTCATCAACTGCACATCGCCGGGACGGATCACCGAGCCGGTGCCCAATGTGTCCTTGTGTTCCAGTGCACCTTCGAGCACGTAGGAGAAAATCTCCATGTCGCGGTGCGGGTGCTGGCCGAAACCTTTACCGGCCGCCACGCGGTCATCATTGATCACCAGCAGATCGGAAAAACCCTGTTCTTTCGGGTTGCGATAGCTGGCGAAGGAAAAGGTATGGAACGACTTCAGCCAACCGTGATTGGCCAGGCCACGATCCGATGCTTTGCGAAGGGTCAGCATGATGAAATCTCCTGTGGGGACGTTGATTCGTCCGAGTGAGGAGAAGATTAATGGTTACTGGTGGGTGTAATAAGTAGATGGAAATTGAAATACTGTCTCCTTCAGGTTGACAGTAATGAACGACGACGCTGACGCTACACTTCGCCATAATGCCCATCAATGCCGAACACATAATCTGTAGGGGCGTGGCTTGCCCGCGATGGCGGCCTCGCAATCGATGCAAATCCCGCTGGCCCCATCGCCAGCAAGCCGGCTCCTACAGGAATGGGTGTTTTTTTCCTAAGATTCCAGTGATTTTGAACCCATGAAAACCGTGGCAATGGTGCTGTTTCCCGACTTTCTCCTGCTCGACATGGCCGGTCCGATGGAGGTGTTTTCCATCGCCAACCGCTATCTCAAACCCGACGACCATTATGTGCTGACGACCCTTGGCACCGTGCCCGGCGCACTGCGGGCGTCCAATGGCGTGAGGGTGCTTGCCGATATGCCTGTCGATCAGGCTTGTGACGGCTTCGATCTGCTGCTGGTGCCAGGCGGCCCCGGTGCCTACAACGAAAAACATCCGCCGTTGCTCGAGTGGCTCAAGCACAACGTCACTCGATCGACGACTTATGGCTCGATCTGCACCGGTGCGTTTGTGCTGGGCCACGCCGGTTTACTCGATGGCTACCGCGTGACCACCCATTGGCATTACACCGAACGATTGATCAAGGCATTCCCCACGGCGACGGTCGAGACCGATCAGATTTACGTTCAGGACCGCAATCTCATCACGTCCGGCGGCGTCACCGCCGGCATTGACCTGGCGCTGGCCGTGGTCGCTGCAGACCATGGCAAGAAAGTCGCTCAGGACGTCGCGAAGGTGTTGCTGGTGGTGATGAAACGCCAGGGTGGCCAGGCGCAGTTCAGCCCGTTGATGGCCGCGGTAGCCCCGCATGAAACGGCGATCACCCGGGTGCAGAACCATGTGCTCGAACACCTGGACGAAGCCTTCAGCATCGAACGCATGGCCAGTCTGGCCAACATGAGCCCCCGTCATTTCGCCAGGGTCTTTTCCCGGGAAGTGAACATGACGCCCATGGAGTTTCTGCAAAACGCACGCATCGACTGCGCCCGAAACCTGCTGGAAACCGGTGACTTGCCGCTCAAGACCGTAGCGTTCAAAAGCGGCTTCGGCAGCGTGCGGCACATGCGTTTTCTGTTCAGTGAAAAGCTCGGCCTGACCCCGACCCAGTACCGCGAGCAATTCAGCTAGCGCCTTTGTCCGTTGTGCGCACCGTAATGACCGTGACGCTCCCCACGTGGTGGTTGAACCGTCACCGGGGGCTGCCAAGATACCTGTGAACTCATTGCAAGGAAGGTACGGAGCCTGGATGGCCTCGCGTGCCGAGCAGGTTTCCAGCGGGTGACGACGCATGAATAGCCTCAGAGATTTCAACAGCGACACGGTGCTGCACTTCGGCCCCTTCGCGTTCCACGTCAATCAACGACTGGTGCTGGAGGGCGATCAGCCGCTGCGCCTGGGCGGGCGCGCGCTGGATATCTTGCAGGTGCTGGTCGAGCATGCAGGCTCGGTGGTCAGCAAAGACGAACTGATTGCGCAGGTCTGGCCGAAGTCGGTGGTCGAGGAAATCAACCTGCGCGTGCACATTGCCGCCCTGCGTCGAGCCTTTCGTGACGGACAGAACGGGCAATGCTACATCGTCAATATCCCCGAGCGTGGTTACAGCTTCGTCGCGCCGGTGCAGCAGGCGATGGAGATCACGCCTTTCGCCATCGACACTCTTCATAAAATTCCGCACAACCTGCCGGCGCGACTCACGCCGGTTACCGGTCGTGATGCCGTTGTTGGCAGTCTGGTGCGGCAGTTGCCGGCACGCCGTTTCATGACCGTGGTCGGGCCGTGTGGCATCGGCAAGACCACCGTTGCTTTGCGTGTCGCCGAATTGCTCTTGCAGCACTATCGCGATGGCGTGTGGCGGGTGGATATGGCGATGATCGATGACCCGGCGCAGGTGCTCGATCATCTGACGCGTACATTGGAATTGGACGTCGGCACTACCCTCGACACGCTGGGGCAATGGCATGCGTTGCTGGTCCTCGACAATTGCGAGCGCCTGCTTGAAGGCTGCCGGACACTGGTCGAAGGGTTACTGATTTCAGCACCTCATCTGTCGATTCTCGCCACCAGCCGTGAACCGTTACTGGCCAACAACGAAACACTCCTGCCTTTGCCGCCGCTGCTGGTGCCACCGACGTCAGCCTTGCGCAGTATTGACGAGGTCATGGGCTATTCAGCTGTGCAGTTGTTCGTCAGCCGTGCCCGCGCCCGTCAGCACGGCTTTGCCCTGCGCGAGCAAGACCTTAAGGTCGTGCGCGAAATCTGTCGGCGACTCGATGGCTTGCCCTTGGCGATTGAGCTGGCGGCGGCACAGATCGACGCGTTGGCGCTGGTGGGCCTGCAAGCGCAACTGGATAACTGTTTTCAGATGCTGACCCAGGGGCGGCGCACGGCAGTCCCACGACATCAGACTCTGAAAGCGGCTCTCGACTGGAGCTATGAGCGGCTGAGTCCCATGGAGCAAACCGTGTTGCAGCGCCTGGCGGTATTCAAATCGGCGTTCACCGTGGACGCGGCGATGGGCGTGATCAGTTGTGCGACGCTGGGGTCCTCCAGTCTGATCAGCGTGATGGAGGGTCTGGTGTTCAAATCGCTGCTGTCGCTTGAGCTAGTCCGCGGCGTGACCCGCTACCGTTTCCTCAATACCACTCGCTGTTATGCGCTGGAAAAACTCGAACAAAGCGGAGCCTTGCGCACCTTTGAAATGCGCTACGCCGGCTACGTCAGTCACACACGCCGGCCATCAAACCGGCATGTGACCTTGCAGCTCGCCGAGTAAACATTTCACGGCGACCAGGTCCGGCGTGGCGTGGCCTTCGGTGAATCGCTGGTAGATCGGCGTCAGCAACACATGGGCTTGCCGGTAGCGGCCCTGACGCTGCCAAAGCCGCGCCAGCGAGGTGGCACTGCGCAGTTCCCAGGCCAGGGCGCCTTGGGCTTTCGCCACGTTGAGTGCCTTGAACAGCACGGTTTCGGCGGCACAATGTCTGATCGGGCAATCCGCGGCCAACAGCGCATCGGTGCTGGCGCGCAGAATCTCCGCGGTGCTCCAGCCCGCCGCGCCGCTCTCGGCGCGTTGCAGCAAATCATAATCGACGAAGCCGCTGTCGAGGGTGACCATGATGTCCTTGACCAAACCCATCTGCGGACGAGGAAGCGCATCTGCCTCGGCACCGTCGATGACCTGTGCGTAGTGCCGGGCCCAAGTGTAGAAAAGCAGCACCGAATGTTTCTGTGCTTGCTCCAGCAGCAGGCGCAAGAGTTCGCGGGCGGTTCGGCTGTCGCCGTTGTAATGGGCGATCAGGCAGCCTGACAGTGCCAGTGTGTAGCAGATGGACGAGCCGTGGTTGATCTGCAGCGCAATGTCCAGCGCCTGCCGGGCAGTACGCCAGGCTTGTTCCGGTTGGCCCTGTATCCAGAGGATGCGGGCAAGGATGGTCAGGGCGGCGACGCTCTGGTCGTATTGCACGCCAAACCCGTGGGTGAAGCGGTTGAGATGGCCGCTGTGGGCCATGCGCTGGATCACCTCTTCGGCGTTCATCCGCGCCCGGTGCTGATCGCCGGCAAAGTGCAGGGTCAGCACGCGCAAGCGATGGGCGCTCAAGGACAGTGCTGCATCGCCTTGCGGCCCCAGTCGGTCGAATTGTTCGCTCTGTTCCAGGGCCATTTGATAGTGGCCGCAACCGAGGTTGACCGCCAGGTGCCCGGAGACAGCGCGAAGTTTTCCGGCCAGGTCATTGCAGTGATTGGCCAGGGTATGGGCACTGACAAAGGCTTCGATGGTTTCGGTTGTGCCGCCGTTGGTGTGGTAACAGGTGCTGCCGAGGGCCAGTTTCAAGGTCATTTTCAGACGTGGGCAGGTCTCGGGCGCAACGTCGAGGAGCGCCAGCGCCTTGCGCACATAACCGCCGTACTCGTTGAGCAGCGACAGTTCCTGCCACAGCGGCGTGGACGTTGCGGTCAGGCGGATTGCCAGCGCATGCGGCCCTTGTGCAGACAGCCCCCAGTCGAGCGCCGCACGGATGTCTTCAAGGCTGCGCGCGTAACGATCTATCCATACACCGGTGGGGATGTGTTCCCAGTCGTTTTGCGCCTGCTGCATTAGCGTCAGACACCGTTCGGCGTGGCGTTTGCGGGCGGCAGGCAGTTCGTCGGTCTGTTCGAGTTTTTCCAGGGCATAGCGGCGGGTGGTGTCGAGCAGACGGTAGAACACCTCTTCGTCGCCGACGTCCACGCTCAGCAGCGACTTGGCCACCAGTTGCGTGATGGAGCCGAACACTTCTCGCGGTTCGATGTGTTCGCCAACGATCACCGCCGCCGCCGATTCCAGGGTAAAGCCACCGCGAAAGATGCCCAGTCGACGCAGGCAGGTTTGTTCACAGGCATTGAGCAGTTTGAAGCTCCAGTCCAGCGTTGTGCGCAGGGTTTGATGTCGGCCCAAGGGCGACTGGCTGCTGTGGGCAAGCAGCCGAAAACTTTCTTGCAACTGCGTCAGCAAACCGCTGAGGCCAAGGTTCGCGACTTGCGCAGCCGCCAGTTCCAGAGCCAGCGGAATACCGTCGAGGCGCCGGCAGATATCGATGACCAGCGGCAATTCGGCATCGGTCAATTCAAAGCTGTCATGGCTGGCCATGGCCCGTTCGACGAACAATTGCGGTGCGGAAAAACTCAAGGCCTGGGCGCGGTCCAGCACGGCAATCGGTGGGGGGCAGTCCAGTGACTCCAGGCGCTGGACGAATTCGCCTTCGGCTCGCAAGCTCTCGCGACTGGTGGCCAGGATATGCAGCTGCGGCGCGCCACGCAGCAGGCTTTCACAGAGCAGTGCCACGCTGTCGATCAGGTGCTCGCAATTGTCGATAACCAGCAACATCTGCCGTTCGCGCAGGAACGTGGCGAGGCTGTTCAGCGGTTCACCGTCGTGCAGAGACAGGTCGAGCAACGTCGCCAGTTGACCGGTGATCACCGCAGGATCGTTGATCGGCGCCAGGTCCAGCAGGCGAATACCGTCGCGGTAGCGGCCGATCAATTGCTCGGCGACGCGCAGGGCGACGGTGGTTTTGCCGATGCCGCCGGGACCAACGAGGGTGATGAAGCGCTGGCGCGGCAATTGCGCCACCAGACTGTCGACCAGCACCTGGCGACCGATCAGGCGGGTGTGGCGCAAGGGCAGGTTATGGCCGTTCGATTCAATAGCGCCCTGTTGCGGGCCTTGCTCGATGTGCTCCAGCGAGCACGGCGCGACAAAGCTGTAGCCACGTTGGGCCACGGTGACGATGTAACGCTGGCCGGCCTGACCGTCGCCGAGGGCTTTGCGCAGGGCAGCCATATGCACCCGCAGGTTGATCTCTTCGACCACGCTGTCGGGCCAGATTTCGGCGATCAGCTGTTGTTTGCTGACAACTTTTCCGGCGTGTTCCAGCAGGATCAACAGGATGTCCATGGCTCGCCGGCCCAGGCGCAAGGGCCGATCGGATTCCATCACCAGACGTTGTCCGGGATAGATCTTGTAGGGGCCGAAATGCACAGCCTGTTCGGGGACAAGGGTCAACGGGGTGCTCCTGTATGCATGCGTCTGGACCGTGGTTTTCGAGCATATTCCTCAGGTTTTTGCTGCTGTGCAATGTGCTGCGCGGGTGACGGTCGGCCGCGCCCATTGAATGACGCGTATCAGGCAATCACTCGCGGTCCCGTGAACATTGGACGAGAACGCAGAACCCGGGCTGTCAGGATTTTTAGCATGGCATGGAAAATTAACAACGTTTAACTCGTCGTGCGTCCGCTCTGGACAAAGACTCCCACCTGTAGGAGCTGCCGCAGGCTGCGATCTTTTGATCCTGTTTTTAAAAAACCACATCAAAAGATCGCAGCCTGCGGCAGCTCCTACAGGGATTTTGTATGTCTGGAGGACGCCGGAATGAGCAGGGTGGTGGTGGTTTATCACAGTGGTTACGGACACACCCGAGTCATGGCCGAAGCCGTCGCCCTGGGTGTGGAACGGCACGCGGGCAGCACCTGCCGGCTCATTGCGGTGGAAGACGTGAACGAACACTGGGCGTGTTTGCACCACGCCGACGCGATCATTTTCGGCGCGCCGACCTACATGGGCAGCGCTTCGGCGGCCTTCAAGACCTTCATGGAGGCCACGGCGGCGTTTTACCTGGCGCAACCGTGGCGCGACAAACTGGCCGCCGGCTTCACCAATTCCGGCAGCCTGTGCGGCGACAAACTCAACACCTTGCTGCAAATGGCGGTGTTCGCCGCCCAGCATTCGATGATCTGGGTCGGCCTCGACCTATTGCCCGCGCGCTCCGCCACGGGCGTGTTCGACGGGCAGATGAACCGGCTGGGCAGTTCGTTGGGCGCCATGGCCCAGTCCAATGTCGAGCAGTCCCCCGATCTGGCCCCGCCCGCCGAGGACCGCTGCACCGCCGCGCACCTCGGCGAGCGCGTGGCGCGGCTGGCCGAGCGCATGGGCCACGGATCCGATTAATTCACCCCCCACCTCACAAAAAAAGGAGCACGCCACATGAGCACGTTCACCACCCGCGACGGCACCGAGATTTACTTCAAGGACTGGGGCACCGGTCAGCCGATCATCTTCAGCCACGGCTGGCCGCTGAATGCCGACAGCTGGGAATCGCAGATGTTTTTCCTCGCCTCCCAGGGTTACCGCGTGATTGCCCACGACCGCCGTGGGCATGGTCGGTCCAGTCAACCGTGGTTCGGCAACGACATGGACACCTACGCCGATGACCTCGCACAACTGATCGAACACCTGGATTTGCACAACGTTGTGCTGTTCGGCTTCTCCACCGGTGGCGGCGAAGTGGCGCGTTACATCGGTCGTCACGGCACCGGTCGGGTAGCCAAGGCCGGGCTGATTTCCTCGGTGCCGCCGCTGATGCTCAAGACCGAAGCCAATCCCGGCGGCCTGCCGATCGAAGTGTTCGACGGCATTCGCCAGGCGTCGGTGGTGGATCGCTCGCAGCTGTACAAGGACCTCGCCAGCGGGCCGTTCTTCGGCTTCAACAAGCCTGGCGCCAAACCGTCCCAGGGCATGATCGACTGGTTCTGGATGCAGGGCATGACCGCTGGCCACAAAAACGCCTATGACTGCATCAAGGCCTTTTCGGAAACCGACTTCACCGAAGACCTGAAGAAATTCGACGTGCCGACATTGGTGGTGCACGGCGACGCCGACCAGGTGGTGCCGATCGAAGCAGCAGGCATCGCTTCGGCAGGATTGGTGAAAGGTTCTACGCTGAAGGTCTACCCCGGCGCGCCCCATGGCTTGACTGACACCCACAAGGATCAGCTCAACGCCGATCTGCTGGCGTTTTTGAAGGGTTGACGTACCCCGGCGCGGGCGTAGATCCGCGCCGGACCTTGCTCCTGATGAGCAACCATCCATCGAGAAGAAGGCCCATGAAAAAGCTGACCAATGCCACCGGCGCCCCGGTGGCCGACAACCTCAATATCCAGACTGCCGGGCCCCGTGGTCCGGCGCTCTTGCAAGACATCTGGTTGCTGGAAAAGCTCGCCCATTTCGACCGTGAATTGATCCCCGAACGGCGCATGCACGCCAAGGGCGCTGGCGCCTACGGCACCTTCACTGTGACCAATGACATCACCCGATACACAAAAGCCAACATTTTCAGCTCAGTGGGCAAGCAGACGCCGTTGTTCGTGCGTTTTTCTTCGGTGGCCGGTGAACGCGGCGCTGCGGATGCCGAGCGCGACATCCGTGGTTTCGCGGTGAAGTTCTACACCGACGAAGGCAACTGGGACATTGTGGGCAACAACACCCCGGTGTTTTTCTTCCGCGACCCGTTGCGTTTTTCCGACCTCAACCACGTGGTCAAGCGCGACCCGCGCACCGGCCTGCGCAACGCCACCAGCAACTGGGATTTCTGGAGCCTGCTGCCCGAGGCGCTGCACCAGGTCACCATCGTCATGAGTGATCGCGGGATTCCTACCAGTTTCCGCCACATGCACGGCTTCGGCAGTCACACCTTCAGCTTGATCGACCGTGACAACCAACGGGTCTGGGTGAAGTTTCATTTTGTCTGTCAGCAAGGCATTGAAAATCTTTCGGATGCCGAGGCTGCCGTGGTGGTCGGCAAGGACCGTGAAAGCAATCTGCGGGACTTGTACGAGAGCATCGAGCAGGGGCATTTCCCGCGCTGGAAGCTGTGCATTCAGGTCATGACCGAAGAGCAGGCTAACACCTGGCGGCACAACCCGTTCGACTTGACCAAGGTCTGGCCCCACGGTGATTTTCCGCTGATTGAAGTCGGCACCATGGAGCTCAATCGCAATGCCGAAAACCACTTTGCCGAAATCGAGCAAGCGGCGTTTTCCCCGGCCAACGTGGTGCCCGGCGTCAGTTTCTCGCCGGACCGCATGCTCCAGGCGCGGCTGTTTTCCTATGGGGATGCCCAGCGTTATCGACTGGGGGTGAACTTCAATCACATTCCGGTCAACGCGCCGCGCTGCCCGCATCACAGCTATCACCGCGACGGCGCCATGCGCACCGACGGCAACCTGGGCGGCACTGCCAGTTATTTTCCGAACAGTGTTGGCGAGTGGGAGGATTCCAAGGAGCTGTCTGAGCCGCCGCTGCCGCTGGAAGGCTTTGCCCAGCACTACGACCATCGGCTCGAAGAGGACCACTACGAGCAGCCAGGCAACCTGTTCCGCCTGCTCGACCCGGCGCGCCAGCAATTGCTGTTCGAAAACACCGCGCGGGCCATGAACGGCGTGCCGCAACTGATCCGCCAGCGGCATATCGATAATTGCACCAAGGCTGATCCGGCTTATGGACGTGGCGTGGCCGAGGCGTTGGAGCGCCTTGTTCCGTTGGGCTAAAAAACACACATGACCCGTAGGAGCCGGCTTGCTGGCGATGGCGCCCGTGAAAACGCCATCGCCGGCAAGCCGGGCTCCTACAGGTTTTGCGGTGATCCGCACATCCAAACACACCCCGATCCTGTAGGAGCCGGCTTGCTGGCGATAGCGCCCGTGAAAACGCCATCGCCAGCAAGCCGGGCTCCTACAGGTTTTGTGGCGATCCGCAAATCCAAACACACCTCCGATCCGTAGGAGCCGGCTTGCTGGCGATGGCGCCCGTGAAAACGCCATCGCCGGCAAGCCGGGCTCCTACAGGTTTTGCGTTAACCCAAAATCCCGAACACGCCCCGATCCGTAGGAGCCGGCTTGCTGGCGATGGCGCCCGTGAAAACACCATCGCCGGCAAGCCGGGCTCCTACAGGTTTTGCGTCAACCCAAAATCGCGAACACGCCCCGATCCGTAGGAGCCGGCTTGCTGGCGATGGCGCCCGTGAAAACGCCATCGCCGGCAAGCCGGGCTCCTACAGGTTTTGCGGTGATCCGCACATCCAAACACACCCCGATCCTGTAGCAGCCGGCTTGCTGGCGATAGCGCCCGTTAAAACGCCATCGCCGGCAAGCCGGGCTCCTACAGGTTTTGCGTTAACCCGCAAATCCAAACACACCCCGATCCTGTAGGAGCCGGCTTGCTGGCGATGGCGCCCGTGAAAACACCATCGCCGGCAAGCCGGGCTCCTACAGGTTTTGCGTCAACCCAAAATCCCGAACACGCCCCGATCCGTAGGAGCCGGCTTGCTGGCGATGGCGCCCGTGAAAACGCTATCGCTGGCAAGCCGGGCTCCTACAGGGCGCGTACTTCCCGACAACGCCAGGCAAACGGGTTGATGCCTTCGCTGCGGGTGAACATGTGGCAAAAGTGCGCCTGGTCGCAGAAGCCGCATTCGAGGCTGATTTGCGTCAGGCTCAGGTCGGTGTGCCGGATCAGCAGCTTGGCCCGGGCGATGCGTTGTTGGCGAATCCATTCCTGAGGCGAACTGCCGGTGCTGCACTTGAACGCACGGGAGAAATGGCTGCGCGACAACGAACAAGCCTGCGCCAGTTCGGTCACTTGCAGGGTTTCGCCGAGGCGATCAAGGATCAGTCGTTTCACCAGCCTTTCACGCTGCGGACTGAGGCCGCTGGCGTTTTTTCCTGGTGTTTCTGCGACTGTCGCGCGGGCGGCGTTTTGCTGGAATTGAGCCATGGCGAATGTCCGAGTCGGTAGGATTCATTCTTGAACCCCAGGGCATTGGCTAGCGAGTTAAACGTTGTTAATTCCTCGTCCATGGCGGGCAGTCTGGCGAAAAGTCAGACACAATCGTTGCCCTCGCGCCTGGCCATCACACAAGGGAACCGTGCCTATGAACCGAAACGATTTGCGTCGCGTCGACATGAACCTGCTGGTGATTTTCGAAGCGCTGATGTTCGAGAAGAACCTGACCCGCGTCGCGGAAAAACTGTTCATGGGCCAACCGGCGGTGAGCGCCGCGCTGGGCCGTTTGCGCGATCTGTTCGACGATCCGCTGCTGTTGCGCAACGGTCGCGGCATGGAGCCGACCGGGCGGGCACTGGCGATTCTCAAGGAGCTGCAACCGGCGATGGACACCATCTCCGGCGCGGTCAGTCGGGCCAAGGAGTTTGATCCGGCGACCAGTTGCGATGTGTTTCGCATTGGCCTGTCGGACGATGCCGAGTTCGGTTTGTTCCCGCCACTGCTGAGCAAGCTGCAGGAAGAAGCGCCAGGCATTGTCGTGGTGGTACGGCGGGCCAATTATTTGCTGATGCCGGCGTTGCTGGCGTCGGGGGAAATCTCTGTGGGCGTCAGCTACACCACTGACTTGCCGGCCAATGCCAAGCGCAAGAAACTGCGTGATATTCCCTGCAAAGTGCTGCGCGGCGACAAGCGCCCGGGGACGCTGACCCTGGATGAGTATTGTGAGCGGCCCCATGCGATGGTGTCGTTTTCCGGGGATCTGAGCGGCAATATCGATCTGGATCTGGCCAAGGTTGGCCGGACCCGCCGGGTGGTGTTGGGAGTTCCCCAGTTCAGCGGTTTGCGCGCGTTGCTCGCCGGGACCGAGATGATTGCCACGGTGCCGGATTATGCGGCTTGCGCATTGGTGGAGGGGTGTGGGTTGCGGGCTGAAGATCCGCCGTTCGAGATTGAAGCGGCGCAGTTGTCGATGGCGTGGAGTGGGGTGCATGACAAAGATCCGGCGGAGCGGTGGTTGCGCTCTCGGATCAGTCAGTTCATGTCGGAGCCGGTGGCGGTTTTGGCTTGAACGTGGCGGCCTTTGGGCCGACCAGGTTCTTGGTTGGTTGAGTGCATATCCGTTGCTGCGGTAACGGCTACTTAGGGTTCCGCTCTTACAGCGGGTTACTTGGAAAAGCGCCAAGTAACCAAGCGCTCTTGCCTCTGTCGTTCGGTGCCTCGCTGTGGCTCGGCATGCCCTCGCTCCGATCCTGCTCCGTGGGCCCGCCGCCATCGGCCATCCATGGCCGGGGGCGGCTACCGCGGCATCCTTGCCGCGGTGCCCACTGCGCAGAACCTCCACTCGGCCTCTCGATGGGGCGTACACCTCAAGATCAAAAGCTGCAGGCGAGCTAACGCTCGGCCTGATGAGTGGTGAAGAACGGAAAAGAGTACGCCACGTTGCTCTTGCTCTTCTGTAGGAGCTGGCTTGCCAGCGATAGCGGTCTGACAGTCACTTCAAGGGTGTCTGACAATCCGTCATCGCTGGCAAGCCAGCTCCTACAGGGCACTTGTATCGATCGAAATATATGGCCAACACCACCAATCACTGTAGGAGCTGGCTTGCCAGCGATGGCGGCTGACAGCCGACCAGATTTTCACGGAAGTCCCCAATCCCTGTGGGAGCTGGCCTGCCAGCGATAGCGGCCTTCCAGGCAACCATTCACTCACGAATGCCCCCGATCCACTGTAGGAGCTGGCTTGCCAGCGATGGCGGCTGACAGCCGACCAGATTTTCACGGAAGTCCCCAATCCCTGTGGGAGCTGGCCTGCCAGCGATAGCGGCCTTCCAGGCAACCATTCACTCACGAATGCCCCCGATCCACTGTAGGAGCTGGCTTGCCAGCGATGGCGGCTGACAGCCGACCAGATTTTCACGGAAGTCCCCAATCCCTGTGGGAGCTGGCCTGCCAGCGATAGCGGCCTTCCAGGCAACCATTCACTCACGAATGCCCCCGATCCACTGTAGGAGCTGGCTTGCCAGCGATGGCGGCTGACAGCCGACCAGATGTTCACGGAAGTCCCCAATCCCTGTGGGAGCTGGCCTGCCAGCGATAGCGGCCTTCCAGGCAACCATTCACTCACGAATGCCCCCGATCCACTGCAGGAGCTGGCTTGCCAGCGATGGCGGCCTGACAGCCGACCAGATTTTCACGGAAGTCCCCAATCCCTGTAGGAGCCGGCTTGCTGGCGATGGCGGACTGTCATTCAACAGCAATGTCGACTGACTCCCCACCCTCCCGATCAATCTCATTCCTACAAGCATCTATGCTGTCCTGTGGACCCGGGGCCTCTCGCAAAAACAGCACGTACATTCAATTTTTTCCTTCCCCACCCCGGCACTATCCAAACCAATACGGCGATCAATGCCCTGTTTTTTGTTCGCCCCAATATTGTCTCGCCGGAGCCCTCCGATATGCCTGATTCCAATTTGCCCGACTCGCCGGCAAGGGGTTTCGAAGAAGTCGTGACCCTCGTCATCAAGCACCGGGTCAAGTCCGGTTTTGAAGCGCCTTATGAAGCCTGGCTGCGCAACATTGTCGGCGTCGCCGGTCAGCAGGAGGGTCACCTGGGCGTGGACGTGATGCGCGGCAAGAATGCCGGCCTCGACTCTTACACCTGCGTCTTGCGTTTTTGCTCCACCGAGGCGATGCAGCGCTGGCTCGATTCGCCGCAACGCCAGGCGCTGGTCAGTGAAGCCACGCCGATGTTGGCCGACGGCGATCAGACCGAGGTCAACCCGGCCAACGAATTCTGGTTTACCCCACAGACCGAATCGGGTTCGCCACCGCCGCGCTGGAAGCAGGCCGTGGTCACGCTGTTGGTGATTCTGCCGCACACGTTGCTGGTGCCGCTGCTCTGGGGGCCGTTGTTGCAACTCAACGCCGTGCTCTCCAACTACGTGGTCGCGACATTCCTGATCACCCTGACCATCGTGCTGTCGGTGGTGTACCTGTTCATGCCGATGGCGACGCGCTTGTTCGCGCCCTGGCTGTCTTCTTCTACTGCGCCCAAGGAAACGCGATGAACGCCGATCTGATTCTGTTCAATGGCCAATTTCATACCGTTGACCGTGAGAACCCATATGCCAGTGCGGTCGCTATCCGTGATGGTCGCTTTGTCGCGGTGGGCAGCGATGCCGAGGCCATGGCGTTGCGTGGTTCCGGTACGCAAGTGATCGATCTCAAGGGCCGCTGCGTGATTCCGGGTCTCAACGACTCGCACTTGCACCTGATTCGTGGCGGTTTGAATTACAACCTCGAACTGCGCTGGGAAGGCGTGCCGTCGCTGGCCGATGCCTTGCGCATGCTCAAGGATCAGGCCGACCGCACGCCGACGCCGCAGTGGGTGCGCGTGGTCGGTGGCTGGAATGAATTCCAGTTCGCCGAAAAACGCATGCCGACGCTCGAAGAGTTGAACCAGGCCGCGCCCGATACCCCGGTGTTTGTCCTGCATTTGTATGACCGCGCCTTGCTCAACCGCGCCGCGCTGCGGGTCGCCGGTTACACCCGCAACACGCCGAACCCGCCGGGTGGTGAGATCGTGCGGGACTCGAACGGTGAGCCAACCGGCATGCTGGTGGCGCGACCCAACGCGATGATTCTCTACTCGACGCTGGCCAAGGGACCGAAGTTGCCGCTGGAGTATCAGGTCAACTCGACGCGTCAGTTCATGCGCGAACTCAATCGCCTCGGCTTGACCAGCGCCATCGACGCCGGTGGCGGTTTCCAGAATTACCCGGACGATTATCAGGTGATCGAACAGTTGGCCAAGGACCAGCAACTGACCGTGCGCATCGCCTACAACCTGTTCACCCAGAAGCCCAAGGAAGAACTGACCGATTTCAAGAACTGGACCAGCAGCGTGACCCTGCATCAGGGCGATGACTACCTGCGCCACAACGGCGCCGGGGAAATGCTGGTGTTCTCCGCGGCGGATTTCGAAGACTTCCTCGAACCGCGTCCGGACCTGCCGCAAACCATGGAAGACGAACTCGAACCGGTGGTGCGCCATCTGGTCGAGCAGCGCTGGCCGTTCCGTTTGCACGCCACTTACAACGAATCCATCAGCCGCATGCTCGACGTGTTCGAAAAGGTCAATCGCGACATTCCGTTCAACGGTTTGCCGTGGTTCTTCGACCACGCCGAAACCATCACCCCGCAGAACATCGAGCGGGTGAGGGCGCTGGGGGGCGGCATCGCGATTCAGGATCGCATGGCCTTCCAGGGTGAGTATTTCGTCGAGCGTTATGGCGCCAAGGCGGCCGAAGCCACACCACCGATCAAGCGCATGCTCGCCGAAGGTATACCAGTCGGCGCCGGCACCGACGCCACGCGGGTGTCCAGCTACAATCCTTGGACTTCGTTGTACTGGATGGTCAGCGGTCGGACGGTCGGCGGTCTGGCGTTGCACGCCGAGGGCTTGTCGCGCCTGACCGCGCTGGAATTGTTCACCCACGGCAGCGCCTGGTTTTCCTCCGAGCAGGGCAAGAAAGGCCAGATCAAGGTTGGGCAACTGGCCGACGTGGCGGCATTGAGCGCGGACTTTTTCAGCGTCGAGGAAGAAGCGATCAAATGGATCGAGTCGGTGCTGACCGTGGTCGGCGGCAAGGTGGTGTACGCCGCCGGCGACTTCGAAAAACTCGGACCGGCCAGTGTACCGGTGCTGCCGGACTGGTCGCCGGTGGTGAAAGTGCCGGGGCATTGGCGGCCGAATTCGCCGTTGCAGGCGCAGGTTCACCAGTGCAGTGGACCTTGCAAGGTGCACTCTCACAGTCATGAGCGGGCGCGTCTGTCGAATGCGCCGGTCAGTGATTTCGCGGGTTTCTGGGGCGCCTTTGGCTGCTCGTGCTTTGCCTTCTGAAGAATACAAAAAAGCGTCGGGGCCAACGCCTGCAGTGGCCGGCACCGGCGCAATCAGCGACAACCATCCATCAAGGAGTTTTTTATGAGCAATGTTCCGTACAAACGCCTGAACAAAGACGATGCCGTGGTCTTGCTGGTCGACCACCAGACCGGTCTGATCTCGCTGGTTCAGGACTTCACGCCCAACGAGTTCAAGAACAACGTGTTGGCCTTGGGTGACATCGCCAAGTTCTTCAACCTGCCGACCATTCTCACCACCAGTTTCGACAGCGGTCCGAACGGCCCGATCGTGCCAGAGCTCAAAGCACAGTTCCCGGACGCGCCGTTCATTGCGCGCCCTGGCCAGATCAACGCCTGGGACAACGAAGACTTCGTCAAGGCCGTGAAGGCCACCGGTCGCAAGCAACTGATCATCGCCGGTGTGGTAACCGACGTGTGCGTGACGTTCCCGACCCTGTCGGCTTTGGCCGAAGGTTTTGATGTGTTTGTGGTGACCGACGCTTCCGGCACCTTCAACACCACCGTGCAACAAGCGTCCTGGGCGCGTATGTCGGCCGCGGGTGCACAACTGCTGAACTGGTTCTCCGTGGCTTGCGAACTGCAAGGCGACTGGCGCAACGACATGGAAGGCCTGGCCAACCTGCTGTCGGAGCGCATTCCGAACTACCGCAACCTGATCAACAGCTACACCACGTTTACTGCCAAGTAAGACCACAGTGCTCCCTCTGTAGGAGCCCGGCTTGCTGGCGATGGCGCCCGTGAAATCGCCATCGCCGGCAAGCCGGGCTCCCACAGGTTTTGCGTCAACCCAAATCCCGGGCACGCCCCGATCCGTAGGAGCCGGCTTGCTGGCGATGGCGCCCCTGAAATCGCCATCGCCGGCAAGCCAGGCTCCCACAGGTTTTGCGTCAACCCAAATTTCGCGCATGCGCCCCGATCCGTAGGAGCCGGCTTGCTGGCGATGGCGTCTCCAAAATCGCCATCGCCAGCAAGCCGGGCTCCTACAGGTTCTGCGTGGTTCATTTAATAGGGTGTCGAAACGGCAATAAGCCGCTATAAAGCGGGTGACTGTCAATCAAGGCATGACAATGAACCCGTTCGAAGATATGCGTATTTTTTGCCAGGTGATGGACTCGGGCAGCTTCACGGCGGCGGCTGATCAGTTGGGTCTTTCCAAGCAGTTTGTCAGTCGGCGCTTGATGCAACTCGAAGAGCGACTGGGCGTGCGCCTGCTCAATCGCTCGACCCGGCGGCTGGACGTTACGCCCCTGGGGCAGAGTTACTACGAATCGGCCTTGCGCTTGCTGGATGAAGTCGAGCAAGTGGAGCAGGGCATCGCCGGGCAGACCACCGAACCGCGCGGTACTGTCCGCGTAAGTGCGCCGCTGTCATTTGCGCTGGCGCATCTGGGATCTCTGCTGCCGCAGTTCTTGCAGCGCTACCGAGATGTCACGGTGGAAGTGGACTTGAGCGATCGCCCGGTGGATTTGCTCGGCGAAGGCTACGACCTGGCCCTGCGCATCGGCACGTTGGAGGACTCGACGCTGATCGCTCGGCGTATCGCCGCTATCCAGCGTGTCTACTGCGCCAGCCCGGATTACCTGGCCGAGCGAGGCACGCCGCTCAGACCCGAAGATTTACACCATCACGATTGCCTGCCTTACGGCCACGGGCGTCAGGTGCAATGGCGCTTCGAAGGGCAGGGCAAGCCGCTGCTGGTTAACGTCACCGGGCGGATGCGGGTCAACAATGGTGAGCTGCTCAAGGAGGCGGCGATTGCCGGGATGGGGATTACCTATTTGCCGACGTTTATCGTCGACTCGGCACTGGAGGAAGGGCGGCTGGTGCCGGTACTGGAGGCGTTTTGTCCGGAGCCGCTGACGCTGTCGGCGGTGTACCCACAACACCGTCAGGCGTCGCGACCGGTGCAGGCGCTGATTGAGTTTTTGCGGGAGCGTTTGGATCAGTCGGGGAGTGCGTTGTAGATCGGCGGTTCACACGTTCCACTGTAGGAGCGAGCCTGTTCGCGATGGCGCCGGGACATTCGACATTGACGTCGGCTGACCCTCCGCTATCGCGAGCAGGCTCGCTTGTATGTTTAGACTTGAAGGGGTGGGCGGGACTAAAAGCTCGATTCCGACTCTAGCCAGTACGGACCGTGGGAGACTTCTCGTCCCGCCCTTTCTACCCGAAGCGCCGATAAGGAATTCATCG